>NZ_JFAQ01000199.1 GCF_001304695.1 Xanthomonas axonopodis | reverse complement strand
ATTGCCTGCGATCCGTGGAAAACCAGGGCGTGCGCGACGCCGGCCAGGCAAACTGCATGCCGACAAGGGCTGCTACAGGTGCCGTTGCCGCACCGCCCTCAAGCAGCGCGGCATCATTGCGCGGATTGCACGCAAGGGCATCGAACGCAACGACCGCCTGGGCCAGCACCGCTGGGTCGTCGAGCGCACGCACGCTTGGTTTGCCGGCATGGGCAAGCTGCGTATCCGCTTCGAACGCCGCATCGATATCCACTTGGCGTTGCTCTCGCTTGCATGCTCCATCATCTGCTTACGCATGCTTCCTGGGTTTTGTTAGCCGCTCTTAGTCCACGCTGTGAAGTGGAAGTGGCGCTTACATCGGGTGTACAACGCACGAATAAGCCCGCGATGGTGCGCCGGCAGCGTCGCATTGATTGCATTCGAGTGTCTGGACCCCCATTAGCTGCTTTGCCGGTGTGCGACCGGCGCCTGTTGGATGCACCGATGCCAGAGTTGCCCGAGGTTGAAACGACGTTGCGTGGCCTGTCGCCGCATCTGGTTGGGCAGCGGATCCATGGCGTGATCCTACGTCGGCCCGATCTGCGTTGGCCGATTCCCGAGCAGATCGAGCGCTTGCTCCCCGGTGCCACCATTACCAACGTACGCCGACGTGCGAAATACTTGCTGATCGATACGGATGCGGGAGGCAGCGCGCTGTTGCATCTGGGGATGTCAGGGAGTTTGCGGGTGCTGCCTGGCGACACGCCGCCGCGGGCGCATGACCACGTGGATATCAGTCTGCAAAACGGGCGCGTGCTGCGTTTCAACGATCCGCGTCGCTTTGGCTGCCTGTTGTGGCAATCCGGCACGCAAGCCCATGAGTTGCTCGCTGCGCTTGGTCCAGAACCATTATCGGATGCATTTACTGGGGATTATCTCCACGCGCTGGCACAGGGGCGGCGTGCTGCGGTCAAAATTTTTTTGATGGATCAGGCCGTGGTTGTCGGGGTTGGAAATATCTACGCTGCCGAAAGCCTGCATCGGGCGGGAATCAGTCCACTGCGCGAGGCGGCAAAGGTGTCGCTGGAGCGGTATCGGCGTCTGGCTGACGCAGTGAAGGAGATCCTGGCGTATGCCATCCAACGCGGTGGGACCACGTTGCGCGATTTCATCAGCCCGGATGGTGCGCCTGGCTATTTCGAGCAGGAACTCTCTGTATACGGGCGCGAGGGCGAGGCCTGCAAACAGTGCGGACGGGTGTTGAAGCACGCGACGATTGGTCAACGCGCCACGGTATGGTGCGGAAGCTGTCAGCGATAAGCGCCATATCAAGCCGATGCGGTGTTTGAGCACTGTTGTTATCGCGATAGTGTCCCGAAGGTTGCAGCTCAAGTCACAACAACGCCGTTCGGCTAACTCCCACGCGGTCGACATGTTGGCATGTCAGGCGCCTGCTTTGCGCAATGTGTAATGACCTACCGGTTTC
>NZ_JFAQ01000198.1 GCF_001304695.1 Xanthomonas axonopodis | reverse complement strand
CGATCGGTGGAAAACCAGGGCGTGCGCGACGCTGGCCAGGCAAACTGCATGCCGACAAGGCCGACGACATCGACCGTTGCCGCAACGCCCTCAAGCAGCGCGGCATCATTGCGCGGATTGCACGCAAGGGCATCGAACGCAACGACCGCCTGGGCCAGCACCGCTGGGTCGTCGAGCGCACGCACGCTTGGTTTGCCGGCATGGGCAAGCTGCGTATCCGCTTCGAACGCCGCATCGATATCCACTTGGCGTTGCTCTCGCTTGCATGCTCCATCATCTGCTTACGCATGCTTCCTGGGTTTTGTTAGCCGCTCTAAGTCGGATACTCAAACGTAGTCGCGTGGGCTTGGCCCAAGATATCTCCGTAAAGTATCCACTGCGATTGATCTTGTGTTGTTGTAAAAACAAACCATAGCGCGCCGATCCGAAGCGTTGGAATCCGCAGCTCCCGATGATCAAAGGTGCCTTGGCGATTTAGGAATATGCCAACAGTGAGTGAATTTGAAGAGTATTTTGTCAAGCCATCGATGATTGCTTGAATGTTGGACGAGCTGTTGAGTGATTCCGGAACCAGCTCCTTCAATTGAATCGGTGCAAAGTGCCGTGTACTTCTCCCTTCCCAGATTGCAATGAAATCATAATCAGATGCCTCGACGGGACTGAAGCGTACGTGCACTCCAAGGTTACGTGACATGCCTATGCTAAAGAGCGCAGCCTGCCTGTACTCTCGTGCACTTTTAAGAGCGGCTAACAAAACCCAGGAAGCATGCGTAAGCAGATGATGGAGCATGCGAGCGAGAGCAACGCCAAGTGGATATCGATGCGGCGTTCGAAGCGGATACGCAGCTTGCCCATGGCGGCAAACCAAGCGTGCGTGCGCTCGACGACCCAGCGATGCTGGCCCAGGCGGTCGTTGCGTTCGATGCCCTTGCGTGCAATCCGCGCAATGATGCCGCGCTGCTTGAGGGCGTTGCGGCAACGGTCGATGTCGTCGGCCTTGTCGGCATGCAGTTTGC
>NZ_JFAQ01000197.1 GCF_001304695.1 Xanthomonas axonopodis | reverse complement strand
TCAAAATCGGGGGGACGTCGAAGGTCACATGACAGCCATGCCCGGCTGTGGTGCACTTCGTCAGTTACCTTGACCGGAATTACCGATGCGTCGTCTCGCTTGCCTGCTTGTTCCTTCTCTCCTTGCGCTGTGCTGCGGTACGGCCTTGGCGCAATCCGCTGTTGAACCGGTTCCCACCGGTCGCCTGCCGACCTGGGCAGTACCGGAGCGCTACAGCCTCTCGCTCAAGATCGACCCCGAGCAGAGCCAATTCAGCGGCCGCACCACCATTCGCGTGCAGCTCAAGCAGGCGTCCGACCATCTCTGGCTGCACGGCAAGGAATTGAAGGTCAGCAAGGTCACCGTCAAGACCGGCAAGGGCAAGGCGCTGACTGCACGCTACGTGGAAGCAGATGCGCAGAGCGGCGTGGCGCGGCTGGATTTCGGCCGCATGCTCACGCCGCAGACGCTCACCGTGGAGATCGCCTACAGCGCGCCGCTCAACCAGCAGCTGCAGGGCCTGTACCAGGTGAAATACCAGGGCAAGGCGTATGCGATGACGCAGATGGAGCCGACCAGTGCGCGCTACGCGTTCCCGGGCTTCGACGAGCCGGCGTTCAAGACGCCGTTCGACATCAGCCTGACCGTGCCCAGCGATGACCAGGCGCTGGCCAACACCATCGCGACCTCGACCAAGCCCGTCGGCAAGGGCTGGAAGACGGTGACCTTCGCTCCGACCGTGCCGCTGCCGACCTATCTGGTCGCCTACGCCGCCGGCCCGTGGGACATGGTGGATGTGGTGCCGATGCCGGCCACCCCGCAGCGCCCCAACGCCACGCCATTGCGCGGCATTGCCGCCAAGGGCCAGGGCCCGCGCATCACCCCGGCACTGGACCAGTCCCCGGCCATCATCGCCGCGCTGGAGGACTACTACGCCTTCGGTTATCCGTTCGACAAGCTCGATCTGGTCGCTGCACCGGACTTCAGCGCCGGCGCGATGGAAAACCCGGGGTTTGTGACCTTTCGCGATTGGTTGCTGTTGCTGGACAAGGATTCGCCGGCCGAGAACGTGCAGCGCTCCTTCGACGTCAATGCGCACGAACTGGCGCATCAGTGGACCGGCGACACCGTGACCATGGCGTGGTGGGACGACCTGTGGCTCAACGAAGCGTTCGCCACCTGGATGCAGCAGAAGATCACCATGCAGCTGCACCCGGAATACCACGCCAACCTGGACCGTATCGGCGGCGCGCAGCATGCGATGGAGAACGACAGTCTGGTGAGCGCACGCAAGATTCGCCAGCCGATCACCGGCAATGGCGATATCGAAACCGCCTTCGATGGCATCACCTACCAGAAGGGTGCGGCGGTGCTGGCGATGTTCGAAGCCTTCGTTGGCGAAGACGTGTTCCGCGAGGGCATGCGCGCCTATATCGCCAAGCACAAGTTCGGTAACGCGACTGCCGACGACCTGGTCGATGCGATCGCAGAAGCGGCCGGCAAGGGCGATGATTTCAAGGCCGCATTCCGCAGCTTCCTCAACCAGCCAGGCGTGCCGTATCTGCAGACCCAGGTGGCGCGCGAAGGCGGCAAGACCGTGGTCAAACTGCAGCAGCAACGCTATCTGCCGCTGGGTTCCACCGGCTCTGCGGCGCAACAGTGGGGCGTGCCGGTGTGCGTGAAGTACGGCAAGGGCAAGAACCAGGTCGGCACTACCTGCCAGTTGCTTGAAAACGGCAGCGGCAGCATCGGGCTGGAAGGCGCCGGCAAGAACACCTGGGTGTTCCCGAATGCGCGTGGCGCCGGCTATTACCGTTTCTCGCTGCCCAAGAAGCAATTGGCGGCGCTTGGCAAGCAGGTCGGCCAGCTGGACGATAACGAACAGCTCGCCTACGCCGATGCGATCAATGCGGCGTACCGGCATGGCGATGCCGACAACGCGGCCGTGCTGGCAGTGCTTGCGCAGTTGGCGCCGTCGGCGTCGGCCGCCGTGTCCACCGCGTTGCTGGACCGCTTCGTGTGGATCTGGCGTTACCAAGCGACGACCGAGGCGCAGCGCAGCGTATTGCGCGAGGCTGCCGAACAGGCGTACCTGCCGCGTCTGCGTGCGCTGGGTTACGCGCGGCGCAGCGGTGAGTCGATCGACGACACCGCGCTGCGCACGTCGCTGGCCAGCCTGTTCGCCTTGCGTCTGCAGAACGCCGAGGTGCGCAAGGCCCTGCTCGCACAAGGCGATGCGGTGCTGGCCGGCGGCAACGGCGCGCTGGATTTCTCCGCCGCCAACCCGGACCTGCTCGGCACCTTGCTGGCAGTGATTGCCCAGGAACGCGGCGCACCGGCAGTGCAGGCGCTGATCGATGCACTGCGCACGCATGGCAACCCGGCCCAGCGTAATGCCATGATCGCCGCATTGGGTGCGGTGCAGGACCCGGCGCTGCTCAAGCAGGTGCGGGATTTCGCGCTGACCGATGCGATCAAGGTGGGCGAGATGAAGAGCCTGCTGATGCGCGGGCACAGCGACGAGCGCTCGCACGATTCGATGTGGGCCTGGTTCACCGCCAACTTCGACCGCATCGTACAACGCAGCGGCTCGTTCGATGGTGGTGGGTTGCCGGCACTGGGTGCATCCGGCGGTTGCAGCGTGGACGAGGCCGACCGCCTGGATGCGTTCTTCAAGCCGCGCCTGGCCAAGCTCAGTGGCGCCGACCGCCGCCTGGCGCAGACCGGCGAAACCATCCGCCTATGTGCTGCACTGAAACAGGCGCAAACCGCCCAGCGCTGAGTTGCGGCGTGCGGCAGGTGTGCGCAGTATCGCGGGAGTTGATGCTGCGCATGCCATGACCAACGCAATGGACGAGTCGCTGATCGTGTACGGGGAAGGCTTCGTGCTGCGCCGCTGGTGCCAGAGAACGACCTGGATGCCTTGGTGCGGCATGCCAACGACCCGCTGGTCCCGCGCGGATTGAGCGAGCGATTCCCTCATCCATATACCCGTGCCGATAGCGAGGCGTTCCTGGCCGGTAGGGTTGTCGATTTGCGAGCCCCGGTGCTGGCCATCGAGATCGATGGCCGGGCCTGCGGCACGATCGCAGTGCGCCCAGGGCAGGGCGAACGTCGCTACTCGGCCGAGCTGGGGTATTGGCTCGGTCGCGCCTACTGCGGCCGCGGCTGGATGACCCGCATCGTGGGCACGTATGTCGCCTGGGCGATGCAGACGCTACCGCTGTATCGCGTGCAGGCCACCGTGCTCGATACCAATCCTGCGTCGGCCACGGTGTTGCTGCGCAATGGCTTTGTGGAAGAGGGCGGCAGCCGCTGCGCGCTGCTGAAGCCGGATGGGCTGCACGATCTGCGCGTGTTCGTGCGGGTGAATCCACCTGCTGCGCTTTGCGTGCCCGTGTACGCGTCTGATCCTGCGTGATTGCACGCGCTTGATTGCGATCTGCAGAACGGGAAATGCCCGCCGCAGGAGGTGCGCAGATCCCGCTCGCTTCCGGGTTGCTTCAACGCCCCCCTGCAGGGCGGCACGACGTTCAACATGCCTCAGCGCGGCCGCCGTGTATGGACCATCGCGCCAGTGGCTTACCATCGTCGTCACTACTGGTGCGGCAGCGGGCCTGCGGGCGCTGCAACACGATCGACACGCAGACGGCGAAATGCCCGGAAACGGCCGGAAACAGCCGTTTCGCACTGCACGCAACACGAACTTCTGGATCCTACAATGACACAGCATGATGGACGCGGCGGACGGCCGCCACGCGATGGCGGCTCCGGCCCCTCGCACAGCCCCTGGGGCCGCGCTGCGCCGCGCACACCTGCACCGCGCAGCGCCGCACCCCGCGCTCCAGCGCAGCACACTCCAGCCGCCACGCCACCTGCCGCTGCAGCGAGCAGTAACGCGCGTGAGGTGCGGCTGTACGGCATCAACGCAGTGCAGGCCGTGTTCAAGGCGCGCCCGGAGGCGCTGCGCAAGCTGTACCTGAGCGAGGCGCGCATTCCGCAGTTCAAGGCGCTGCTGGCCTGGTGCGTGACCCAGCGCATCGGCTATCGGGTGGTGGAAGAGGCCGATCTGAGCAAGCTCGCTGCCAGTGTGCACCATGAAGGAGTGGTGGCCGAGGTGCTGCGCGTCACCCCGCAACCCTTGCCAGAATGGCTGGCTGCGTTGCCGCAGGGCCCGGTGCTGGCGCTGTGGCTGGACGGGGTGGGCAACCCGCATAACTTCGGGGCGATATTGCACTCTTCGGCGCACTTCGGTGTGGCCGGTCTGTTGTTGCCGGCCGGCTCCACGCTGGGTCTGTCGGGCGCGGCGGCACGTGTGGCCGAAGGCGGCGCCGAAGCAGTACCGCTGGCGCAACTGCCCGACACTGCAACGGCGATGGCGCAGCTGCGTCAGGCCGGTTTTGCGATTGCCGCCACACTCGTCGACGGTGGCCAGGACGTCTTCGCCGCCGCGTTGCCGCAGCGCCTGGTGTACGTGATGGGTGCAGAAAGCGACGGCATGGACCGCGCATTTGCGCGCGATTGCGATCTGCAGTTGTCGATCCGCGGCAGCGGCAAGGTGGAAAGTCTCAATGTTGCCTCGGCCACTGCGGTCTTCCAGGCCGCCTGGCACGCGCGCGTGCTCACCGTAGAACACTGATGTTGCGTCTTTTTGTGTTGTTGCTTGCGACCGGTTGCCTACTCGGTGCGAACGCGTCTGCTACCACGCCGGCGGCGCCTCCCCAGGTGCGCACCGATCATGGTGCGGTCCGTGGCCAATGGCAGGACGATGGCAGCGCGGTCTTCCGCGCGATCCCCTTCGCGGCGCCGCCACTGGGTGCGCTGCGCTGGCGCCCGCCGCAACCGATCGCCGCATGGACGCAGGTGCGCGACGCCACTCAGGCGGCCACGCCGTGCGTGCAGCCGGCGCTGGGCTGGAACAACGCCATGGCCAAGCGCGGCACCGAAGATTGCCTCTATGTCGAAGTGCAGACACCGCAGTTGCATCCGGCCAAGCCGCTGCCGGTGTTCGTGT
This sequence comes from Xanthomonas axonopodis, assembly GCF_001304695.1. Lineage (GTDB taxonomy): Bacteria > Pseudomonadota > Gammaproteobacteria > Xanthomonadales > Xanthomonadaceae > Xanthomonas > Xanthomonas axonopodis. Next base: position 2,357 of record NZ_JFAQ01000197.1, on the reverse strand, counting down.
GGATCCACGGTGGCGCGAATGTGGCGGGCGGCGCGGATGGACATCTGCCCACCAACCTGGCGGCGCAGGGCATGCTGGTGGTGACGCTGCAATACCGGCTGGGCGCGTTGGGGTTCCTGTCGTTGCCGGAGCTGGCCGATGGCGACAACGAAGCTGCCGGCAATTATGCGTTGCTCGACCAGATCGCTGCCTTGCAATGGGTGCGCGACAACATCGCGCAGTTCGGCGGCGACCCCGCGCGGGTGACCATCGCCGGGCAGTCGGCCGGCGGCCAGGACGTGGGCTTGCTGATGCTCAGCCCGCTCGCGCGCGGCCTGTTCTCGGCAGCCATCGAACAGAGCGGCACCGCCGGCTTCGGCCTGCCGGCGCGCAGCCTGGAAGACAATCGCGCGCTGGGTGTGCGCATTGCCGAACGCGCAGGCATCGACGATTCGGCCACGCGCCTGGCGCAGCTACGCGCGTTGCCGGTCGACCAACTGCTCAAGGCCGCCCAGGGCGTGGATGTGCCGGCCTTGGACGACGACGGTTACATCTGGTTGCAGGCGGTGGTCGACGGGCGTGTGCTGCCGCGTGCGCCAGCCGAACTGCTGGCCGCCGGCGCGCAGGCAAAGGTGCCGCTGTTGATCGGTTACGTGGTGCAGGAACTGCGCTATGGCGATGAGGAAGGCGCCGAGAAGCGGGTGCGCAGCGACTATCCCGACCACGCCGATACCATCCTGCAAACGCATCGCGCCGATATCGCGCAGCGCGCCGAACGGCAAGGCAATGCGTCCATGCAGTTGTCCACCGATCTCACCTTTCGCTGCCCGGCGGTGACCGTGGCGCAACGCCAGGCTGCGTTGGGCGTGCCGGTGTGGCATTAAGTGTTCGATACCGCCGTGCCCGGCGGGCAGGTGACACATAACGCCGAGTTGCCGTTCCTGTTCAAGAACCTGCCGATCGGCCAGCCGCCGGTTTCCCTGCAGCGCTATTGGGCCGCGTTCGTGCAGCATGGCAATCCGAATGCCAAGGGCCTGCCGGCCTGGCCGGCATTTGCGCCGGCGCATGCGGGGCTGCAGTTCGATGCGCGTGGCGTGCAACCCATCAAGGACGCGCGTCCGGCGGTGTGTGTGGGCGTGGATTTGCCCTAGTCGATCGCGCGCGCCCAGCGGCACGCGCGATCGACCCAACTCAGCTCGATTCAGCGTTCGCAGCCCGGCCCACCGAAATAGAAACCACCATTCTGCATTTCCGGCGACAAGCCGGTGCGGGTGACGCCGGCATCCAAGGCATACGGATAGCTGTAACCGGCCATCGCCAGCCTGTAGCAGGACGGATGCTCCACGCTCAGCGACGACAGGCGCTGCACGGGATGGGTTACCATCGCCGCATCGCGGTAGAAGTGGTTGGCCTGGAATGCGGCCTGGCGATAGCCGGCCGATGCGAACTCACCGCTCCCCATGCGTGTGCTGGCTACACCGCTGTTGGTCGAGACTTCGCCGCCTGCGCTCACATACGCAACGCGCCCATCGGCGAGATCGCCCGAATATAGTGATGCCTTGTAGTAACCGATCCATTCGCCGTCCAGGCGCAGCCACCAGTTGCCGTCGGTATTCTTCTGGAATTCGACACTCAGCATGGTCTGCTTGCCGCCTGCAATGCTGAATCCGGCCGCCGGCTGAGCGCCCAGGACATTTCGCGTGCTGGTCTGCACGAAATCGTTGCAATCCAGATTATGACAACCTGTAGTGACGTAATTGTCCTGGGTAGAATAAATGAAAACGATGGGCTTGTTGCCCCAACCTGCATCTGGCTGTATCTCCCAGCCCACTTCAAGCGTTTGCACTTGCTTGCTTGCGCTTTCGCCAACGATCCATATCTGACTGATGGTTTGTTTCTCGTTGGTGGAGCGCAATGCGGCTGCCCACAGATTGATGTCGGCTCCCGCGCCTGTGACCGATGTGCCGGCGGTATTCAGAAAAACGATGGAGGAGTAATGCGTTACCGGCGCCGCTTCCTGCACCGCCGGCACGGCGTCAGCCTGCCTGGGAGCGATGTCGCAACGTTGACCCGGGTTGATCGGCGCCACCGTACCCTTGTTGCTTGAGAGGGAGGGTGGTGCCGCCGGCGTGCTGCCATCGCGCAAGGCAGGTTGCTGTGCACTTGGAATGCAATCGAACACCTTGCCGTCCTGTTGCATGCTGTGCAGCACGGTCAGACCGTTGTAACGATTGAACAGACCTGATTAGCCCTATCCCTCAGCCATGAAAGTTGCTTGCCATGCGCAAAACGCGCTCTGGGCAAGCTTTACAGCGCATCAGCGCCTTCGCCAGTCGCGGCAGCATCTGCTCCAGACGTAATCGGCGGTTGAATCGATA
>NZ_JFAQ01000196.1 GCF_001304695.1 Xanthomonas axonopodis | reverse complement strand
GCTGGCCCGACTTCGGATAGTGCGGCTCAATCAGCGCCAGCAAAGCCTTCCACGGCACCATCTGATCCATCTCGGCTAGGAACACTTCGCGCCGTGTCCGCTTGCGCTTGCCGTTGTACTCCCCATCGCCAAAGCTCAGCTGCATCGAAATCGTCCGCTCTGGTTCTTCATCGATTGTCGCAGATCAGGCTCTTTGTTCAGAGCTTCCCTAATGCAGGCGATGCTGCAGCCGGATGGGCGGGGCAGGCATTGGCTTACGATCGAACGTGCCCTGCAGCAGGCAGCCGGTGTTGCCGCAGGCCAGACAGTGGCGCTCGTGTTGATGCCGGTTGCCGAAGAACCCGAGCCGGTAGTGCCGGACGATCTGCATGCAGCGTTGGCCGCGCGTGCGACCTGGGACGACATCACCGCCGTGGCGCGGCGCGATTGGATCTTCCGGATCGTTTCCGGCAAAAAGGCCCAGACGCGGGTCAAACGCATCGTCACCGCATGCGTCATGCTGGCTTCGGGCAAGCGGCGTGCATGCTGTTTCGATCGCTCCGGCAAGTACAGCCACGCGCTGGCGGCATCCACGCCAAAAGCGGGCTGAAGCAGGCGGCCCGGCGTGCGATTTGCCGCCATCTATAAGGCAAAATGCTTACATGCGTCACACAAGCGCGTACCTATACTCCGGGACTGTCCCACCGAAGAGGTTCTGACTGCATGAGCGCACCCCCATCGTCTCCAATCGCTGCCGGTTCTGGCACAGCTGCCGGTAGCCTTCGCCGCTCGGTGTCCAACACGCTCAAGGGCTCGGCCGGCAACCTCGTCGAGTGGTACGACGTTTACGTCTATTCGGTGTTCGCCACCTACTTCGAGTCGCAGTTCTTTTCCAAGGAAGACAAGAACGCCACCATGTTCGTGTGGGCGATCTTTGCGATGACGTTCTTGATGCGTCCGATCGGCGGCTGGTATTTCGGCCGCTTCGCCGACCGTTATGGCCGGCGCCTGGCGTTGACCATTTCGGTGTCGGTGATGGCGCTGTGTTCGTTCGTCATTGCGATCACCCCCACGGTGGCCACGATCGGCATCGCTGCGCCGATCATCTTGCTGGTGGCGCGCCTGCTGCAGGGCTTTGCGACCGGTGGCGAATACGGCACCAGTGCCACGTACATGTCCGAAGCGGCGATTCCCGGCCGGTGCGGCTTCCTGTCGTCGTTCCATTACGTGACCCTGGTGGGCAGGCACGTGTTGGCACAGATCACCTTGCTGATCATGTTGCATTTCTTCGATGCGTCGCAGGTCTCCGAATGGGGCTGGCGCGTGGCGTTCGGGCTGGGCGGCATCGGTGCGTTGGTGGTGTTCTGGCTGCGCCGCACGATGGACGAGTCGCTGAGCTCCGAATCCATTGCCGATTCGCGTACCGGCAAGGCCAAGGCCTCCGGCTCGATGCGCGAATTGTTCGTCAATCAGTGACGCCCGCTGCTGTTGTGCTTCCTGATCACCGCCGGCGGTACGATCGCGTTCTACACCTATTCGGTCACCGGGCCGAAGATGATCCAGACCACCTTCGCCGGTGGCGACGTGATGGCCGGCACCATCATCAACCTGGTGGCCCTGACCGTGCTGATGCTATGCAGCCGGTGGGCGGCTGGTTGTCGGACATCGTCGGGCGCAAGACCTTGCTGGTGTTCTTCGGCATCGGCGGCGTGCTCTACACCTGGTTCCTGGTGATGGAACTGCCCAAGCAGACCGACTGGCTGACCGCGTTCGCGATCCTCACCGTGGGCTTTGTGATCCTGATCGGCTACACCTCGATCAATGCGGTGGTGAAGGCGGAATTGTTCCCCACCCACGTGCGCGCGCTGGGTGTCGGTCTTGGCTACGCGCTGGCCAATTCGGCCTTCGGCGGAACCGCGCCGCTGCTGTACCAGGCCTCGTTGAAGACCAATCAAGTGACCGAGTTCGTGATCTATGCGACGGCGGTGATCGCGATGTCGTTGGTGGTCTACATGTTCTTCCTGACCAACAAGGGCAGCAACTGGCTGGACGACGAAGCGGCCATGCCTCAGCGCAAGCGGTGATCTGCTTGCCCTTCTCCCCTCGGGACATTGTCCTCCTTTATGGGGGAGAAGGTGCGCCGAAGGGGCGGATCAGTGTACGTGCGAAGCCACATGCGCTTGAACAACGCTAGGGCGTCGCCCCGTACCCTCACCCCAACTCCTCTCCCGAGGGGAGAGGGGCTAAAGCAGACGGCTCGTGCTTGATGTCCTCGCGCCGCTGTACTGTCTCTGCAAACAGGCTGTAACGCAGTCCGATCAATCCTAATCGTGCTTCATTGCGAGGCGTACCCGCCGCCACCTTGCCCACACGCGCCAGGGATGCATCGAGGCGATCACGCAACGCATCCGGCCCAGGCAATAGCCGCTTCTGCGCAACCTGCTGCCGGTAGTGCGCAGCCACATCGCGCAAAATCGCCTCAACCGCATTGCGACTCGACGCCGGCAAGCCATGCCGTGCGCTGCGCAGCTGCAGGATGTTCAAGCCAACACGTACTTCGTTGAGCATATCCACCGAGGCCAGGTCGCTGCCTTCGGGCGCCAATGCCAGCCGTGGAGCAAGCAGTCCGAGCAGATCCAGCATGCGCGCAACGAACTGTTGGCGATCCTGCGCACCATGCCCGTCGGCGGCATCGGCCAGCGTACGCCAGCCCTGGCGCACCAGCCGGCGCGCGCTCCATTCGGCACCGACCGAACGAACAGACGCGTGAGCACCACGGCAAACCCGATCCCCAGCACCATCGCCACCGCCGCGTTGACGAAGCTCTGCAGGTTGGCGCTGTAGGTGTTCTGCAGGCTCAGCAGCGCGGTGAGGTTCACCACCAGCGGCAAGGCGATCAGCATGCTCTTGGGGCGATGCAGCAGCGCGCCCAATGGCAGGAACACCGCCGCCAGCACCAACACCAGCATCGAAAAATCGTGGATGGCCGGGAAGATGCCGAACTGATAGATGCCGGCAACCACGCTGGCCACCATCGCCCAGATCAGGAACGACAGCATGCTCGGCGCGGGGTCGTCCTGCGCGGCGAAAAACGCAGCAGTGACCGCCGCCATCATCGCGCCGTTGCCGCCGCCTTCCCAGCCGATGCCGATCCACAGCACGCAGTACGCCATCAGCGCGAAGCCGGCGCTCAGCGCGGAAAACGCGGCCATGCCGAAATCGATGTGGCGCGTTGCGTGGGCCGCGACGGGAGTGTCAGCGATCTCTGCAGAAGGCCGGCCCGATGGCCGCGTCGATGCCCCACGCGTTGACGAGGGCAACGCGCCATCGTCCGGCGCCGCGTCGTCCGGCGCGGGCAAGGCCTGCTGCGCAGCGCGACGGCGCGAGAAGCCCAGGCGCTGCAGCAACGCGCCGGGCGTTGCCGAATGTGCAGTGGCATCACGCGCTGCTGAGTCGGACTGCATGGATGCGGCAGGTGCCGGAGCCGGCATTGCACGCAGCGCAATCGGCGCGGCGCCTTGCACCAGCGCCTGCTGCAACGCGCGGCAGTCCTGCCACAGGTCGAGCAGCTCCTGCAGGCGCAGCAGCACGCTGTCCAGCAGCAGGTGATCGATGTCCTGATCCACCACCGGGCGCAGTACCTCGATGCGCGCACGCAGTGCATCAGCCTCTTGAGTGGGATCGACATTGAAATTGCCGGTGTCGGCGAGGTGAGCCACCCACGCAGCCCATCCTCCAGCAATGTCGCCAACGCCGAGCCGGGCGCAGCATCGCCGCGCTGCAAGGCGTCCAGGCGGTCGGCAATCGACGACAGCACCGGCAACAGCATCAACATGCGTGCGCGCAGTTGTTCCAGCGCAGGCGCGGCGCCGGCATGGCGTGGGTCGTCGTGGCGCACGAAGGCGATCAAAGCTTCGAACTGCACCAGATCGGCTGCCAGCCGATTGCGCGGCGCCTGCGACGGTGCGCGCTGCAGCACCTGGCGGCACCACTGGGCCGCATCCTGCATCCAGTTGCCGATCCGCGCGGTGAGCATCGGTTTGACCGAGGCCGGGAACAGCAGCGACGCGAACAGCACCGCCATACCGTGCCTAGGATGATTTCTTCGCTGCGGGCCACCACGGTGTCGAAGATGCCTTCCGGCGAGGTCACCGCAGGAAACCCGATGAACGCGGTGGTGTAGCCGGCCAGCAGGAACGCATAGCCGCGTGGGCCGCGATTGAGCAACGCCAGGAACAGGCAGGCCGAGAGCCACAGCGCCATCGCCGCGCTCAGCAGCAAGGGTATTTCCACCAGATTGGGCAGCATCACCAAGGTGGCCACGCCGGCCAGCAAGGTACCGAGCACGCGGTACACGCCCTTGGCACGGGTGGGGCCGAGCAGCGGTTGCGAAACGATGTAGACGGTGGCCATTGCCCAGTACGGTCGCGACAGATTGCCCGCCAGCGCGACATACAGCGCCGCGATCGAGGCGGCAAAGGTCTTGGCCGAAAACAGCCAGGCCTGACGATCGCGCAACAACGGGCTCATCGCGCAGCGGTCGCGTCGGTGCGCCCGGCGTCGGCATCCCAACCGCCGCCCAGCGCCAGGAACAGCTGAATCTGGTCCTGCGACACCTGCGCTTGTGCAGTGGCCAGGGTCATGTCGGCGGTGGCCAGGGTGCGCTCGGCGTCCAGGCTGGACAGGTACGGCGTGCGTCCGCCCCGATACAGGCGCCTGTTTTGCGAGGACGCCAGCTCGGCCTGTTGCTGCGCCTGTTCCAGCAGATGCAGGCGGTCCAGATCCTGCGCATAGTGCGACAAGGTGGTCTGCACTTCGCGCAGCGCCTGCAGCACGGTGTTGTTGAACTGCGCCAGCGCGGCGTCGGCGCCTGCTTCGGTGACGCGCACCGCTGGAGGGCAGCGTCCAGGAAATCAGCGGGCCGAACGACCACGCGTGCGTGGCCTGCTCGCCGAAATCGGCAAGCAGGCCGGTGGCGCCGATCGAACCTCCCAGGCGGATGTCCGGATACAGCTCGGCGGTGGCCACGCCGATGCGCGCGGTGGCCGCGGCGAGCCGGCGCTCGGCCTGGCGCACATCCGGGCGACGCGCCAGCAACGCACGGCCATCGCCGATCGGGATCGGCTGCTGCAATGCGCAACTGTCCACACCGGCCGGCACCTCGCCGGGTGTCTTGCCGAGCAGCGCGGCCAATTGGTAACCGGCGGCCTGGCGGCGCGCGCGTAGCGGCGGCAGCGAGGCTTCCAGCATCGCCACCTTTGCGGTGGCGCGCGCCAGATCAGGTGGCGTGCCACGACCGGCGGCGATCAGGCGTTGGGTGATCTGGCGGCTGTGCTGCTGCAACTGCAGCGAATGCTCAGCCACCTGCAGCTCATGGTTGGCGTGGCAAATCTCGACATAACTGCCGGCCACCTGTGCAGCCACGCTGACGCGCGCCAGATCGATCGCCGCCTGTGCCACCTGGGTGTCGGCGTGCGCAGCTTCGGCGCCGCGTTGCAGCTTGCCGAACAGATCGAACTGATACGACACACCGAGCTTGCCATCGGCCAGGTTGAACACCGGCAGTTTTTCCTCCTGCAAAAACGCTTCGGCCGAGACCTGCGCGCGGCTGACGCCGGCTTCCACCTCGACATCGAAACCACCCGCATCCATGGCCTGTTCGTAGGCCGCGGCGGCGCGGCGCAGATTGGCACCGGCCACCTTCAACTCGACGTTGTCGCGCAGGGCCTGCTCGATGAGGCCATCCAGCATCGGGTCCTGGTACAGCGCCCACCAGCGCGCCGGCAGCTCGGCGCCGGGTTGTACCTGATCGTTGCCGGTATCGACAAACGCGGCATTGGCGGCCGGCCGCCGGTACGCCGCATCGTCCGGTACGGCGTAGTTCGGGCCAACCGTGCTGCAGGCACTGAGCATGCTCAGCAGTGCGGCCAATCCCAGCGGACGAAATGCGCCGCGGTTCATGGCGCCGCCTTGGCCTGCACACGGGCAGGCGCGGTCGCCGGGGGCGCGTTAGCGGTGTCGGGCAGGATGCTCACCGTGGCAGTGCGCCCTGCGATCAACTGCACATGCGCAGGCACGCGGTCCAGCACGATGCGGACCGGGATGCGCTGCGCCAGCCGCACCCAGTCGAACGCAGGCGTGACGTTGGGCAATGCGCCGGCGCTGCCGCTGCGGTACCGATCTTCGATCCCGGCGGCGATGCTCTGCACATGCCCATGCAGCGTGAGCGGCTCGCCCATCAGCTGCACGTCCACGCGTTGGCCGGGGTGCACACCCTGCAGGCGGGTTTCTTTGAAGTAGCCGTCGACACGGAACGAGCCGGTGTCCAGCACCGCCGCCACCGGACGCCCGGCGCTGACGTAGTCGCCCACGCGCACGGTGCGGTCGCTGACACGGCCGTCGGCCGGGCTGCGCACCTGGGTGCGGTCCAGGTTGAGTTGGGCCAGATCCACCGCCGATTGCGCGGTGGCCACCGCGGCCTGTGCCTTTTGCACGTTATCAGCTTTTTCACGATTGCATCCAACGGGTAAGCAAGAACAGGCCGCCCAGCAGTGCGATGTACAGCGCCAGGTTGAACAGCGCCGGGTGCCAGATGTAGCGGTAGGCGCCGGCGCGGGTCAGCAGCGCGGCGATGCCGCTGTTGAGCAGGTAGGCCAGCGTCATCAACGCCAGCAAGGTGGGTACGAACACACCGTAGAGACTGAATTCGCCGTAGATCGGGCACATCCTGGAGAAGGAACCACAACGCCCGGCGCAGCGCCGTAGCATCGGAAAAGGCGCAACGGGCGTGGTGCGCGACGCCGACAGCAGACTCAGTCGGCCTGGCTCAGCCGCGCATGCGCCTGCGCGATCTGCTCCCACAAGGTCAGCACCACCTGCACGTCGGCGTCGCTGAGCGCGCCGAACACCTCCGCACGCAGTGCGTCCAGGCGGATTTCGATCTGGCCAACCAACGCCTGGCCTGCGACGGTGAGCCGCAGCTGGTTGGCGCGGCGGTCGCTGCTGTCAGCTTCGCGGCGCAGCAGGCCCTGCGCGGCCAGCTTGTCCAGCAAGCGCACCAAGGAGGGGCCTTCCATGCCCAGTTGCTGGGCCAGCGCCACCTGACGGATGCCGCCGCCGGAGCGCCCAATCATCAGCAATGGCCCGGTGCAGGCGCTGGACAGGTCGAACTCGGCGAAGGCATGGTCGGCCAGGCGTTGCCACTGACGGGCAGCCACCAGCAGGCCGGAACTGAGCCGGGCGCGTGGAGAAAGAGCAGGTTTCATAATAGATAGGATGCTATCAATTCATAATTGAATCAATAGTCACCGAAGATTTGCAAGCCGGCGCAACCGCCACCAGGGCGGCCGGGCAGTCTTCAGGTACCATGCTCGCCCCTTTTGGGTGCATCCGCGCATGAGCCAGTCCAACCAGCCCGATTCCTCCGTCACCCAGACCCAGGCCGAAGAGGCCGTGCGCACCCTGTTGCGCTGGGCGGGCGAAGATCCCACGCGTGAGGGCCTGTTGGACACCCCGCGCCGGGTGGCCGAAGCCTATGGCGACTGGTTCAGCGGCTATCGCGAAGAACCGCGCGAATACCTGGAACGCACGTTCGAGGAAGTGGCCGGCTACGACGAGTTGATCGTGCTGCGCGACATTTCCTACGAAAGCCATTGCGAGCACCACATGGCGCCGATCATCGGCAAGGTGCACGTGGGCTATCTGCCGCGGGGCAAGGTCGTCGGCATCAGCAAGCTGGCCCGTGTGGTGGAAAGCTACGCTCGCCGCTTCCAGGTGCAGGAAAAGATGACCGCGCAGATCGCCCAATGCATCCAGGACGTGCTGCAGCCGCTTGGCGTGGGCGTGGTGGTGGAAGGCGCGCACGAGTGCATGACCACCCGCGGCATCCACAAGCGTGGCGTCAGCATGGTGACCTCCAAGATGCTGGGCAGCTTCCGCGAAGACGCGCGCACCCGCGCCGAATTCCTGCAGTTCATCGACGTGGGCGGCAAGCGTTGAGGCAGTCGCAGCAGTGCCCATGAAGCACCAGGCACGTATTGCCGGCTACCGGCAACTGCGCGAGCAGCCGGTATGGAAACTGCTCGCCGCCGACCACGCCCCCGAACTGATCGGCCTGCTGCAGACGGTGCTGATGGATGGCGAACGCCGCCTGCCGTCGGCCGTGTTGCACGAACGTTTGCAGCGCCAGCTCGACGCCTTGCGCGCCGACGAGCTATCGCGCGAACTGCCACGCACCGCACAGGCGTATCTGGCGCATTGGTTGGCACAGGGCTGGCTGGAACGCCGCCTGCCTGAAGGCGCGGCCGAAGAAGAATACGAACTCTCGCGTGCCGCGATCCAGGCCATCCGCTTCATCGCCGGCCTGCGCGAAAGCAGCAGCAGCGCTACCGAAAGCCGCCTGTCGCTGGTGATCCAGCAACTGGTGCAGTTGGCCGGGCAGACCGAAGCCGATCCAGAGGTCCGGCTGGCCGCGCTGCGCGACGAACGTGCGCGCATCGATGCCAAGATTGAACGCGTCGCCTCCGGCCGCGTGGCGGCGCTGGACGGCAAACGCGCGCTGGAACGTGCGCGCGACCTGATCCATCTCTCCGACGAGCTGGCCGAAGATTTCCACCGCGTGCGCGACGACTTCGAGCAGCTCAACCGCCAATTCCGCGAGCGCATCATCGACGACGAAGGCGCGCGCGGCGACGTGCTCGAGCAACTGTTCAACGGCGTGGATGTGATTGCAGACAGCGAAGCCGGGCGTACCTTCGAGGCATTCTGGAGTCTGCTCAACGACACCCACCAAAGCAGCCAGCTCGACCAGGCGCTGGATGCGCTGCTCGCGCGTGGGTTTGCCCGCAAGCTTGATCGCCGCGAACGCGCTTTTCTGCGCGGGCTCACCGGCACGCTGTTGGAACGCGGCGGCGAGGTGCACACGGTGATGCAGCATTTCGCGCGCAGCCTGCGTGGTTTCGTGCAAAGCCGTGGGTATCTGGAACAGCGCCGGCTCAATCAATTGCTCAAGCAGGCGCAAGGCGAAGCCTTGCAATTGCGCGACAGCCTGCACGCCACCGCCGCCACCGGCTATACGCAGGCGCTCAGCAGCAGCCGCCTGCGCTCGCTATCGCAATGGCGGCTGCACGATCCACGGCTCACCCAGGTCGATGGACGCGTGCAGGCCGCCGACGCGGCCGAGATCTCGCTGGACAGCGTGGGCGATCTGGTCGCGCAATCGGAGATCGATGTGCGTACCCTGCGCAACGACCTGCACGAGCTGCTCGGCCAACGCCCGCGGCTGACCATCGGCGATGCCTTGCAACAACGCCCGGCCGTGCAGGGCCTGGGCAGCGTGATCGGCTACCTGTCGCTGGGCACGCGCCACGGCATGGTGATCGAAGGACAGATGGAAACGGTGCAATGGGAAGGCAGCGACGGCGCCGTGCGGCGCGCGCGCATTCCCTTGGTGTGTTTTACCCGGGAGAAACGCAATGAACTGGTCTGAGGACACGCGCTTGGACGCCGACGAGGACACCGGGGCGTCCGCCACCGACGAGCGCATGCCGATGACGCAAGCCTCCAGTGCCGAGCCGCGCGGCGAGCTGTTTTTAGGCGACACCGGCACGCTGCCGTTCGACGCGCGGCGCGCGCTGTGCCAGTTGCTGGCAGGGCCGAGCATCGATGCGCAACGTCACGGCGCGCTGTGGCCGGCGTTGTTGCGCAATGAGGCGGCGATCCGCCAGGTGTTGTGCGAGCTGTTTCTGGAGTTGGTGCTCGACCGCGAGGGCGGGGTAGCCTTCACCCGTCAGGCCGACACCGCCGAGCTGGAATCGCCCACCTTGCTGCGCAGCGCGCCGCTGACGTTTATCGATTCGGTGCTGCTGCTGTTCCTGCGCCAGCAACTGGCCGAGGCCGATACGCGCGGCGAACGCGCAGTGGTGGACGAAGCGCAGTTGGTCGAAGCGTTGTCGGTGTACGAAAAGAACGTCTCCACCGATCGGGCCGGCTTCGCGCGGCGGGTGATGACGGCCATCGGCAAGATGCGCGACAACCAGTTGCTGTCGCGCTTGCGCGGCAGCGAGGAGCGGTACGAGGTATCGCCGGTGTTGAAGTTGCTGTTCTCGGCGGAGGATGTACAGGCCTTGGTGATGGCGTATCGGGGGCTGCGTGAGGGGGAGGTTGCGCTGGATTGATGCCTCTTGCACCTGGGACGGCATCTTCCTTCCCTTGGGGAGAAGGTACCGGGAGGGCGGATGAGTGGCTGATTGCCTTCTCCCGTACCACGGGAGAAGGTGCCCGGAGGGCGGATGAGGGTGCGATGTCAGGCGGTATGTGGTGCTGTGCTGAGTGATCTGTATTTGCTTTGTCGCGGAGCAGCGCTTTCACGCCCTTGCGGGCGCGAGTCACTTTTTCTTTGCTTGTGCAAAGAAAAGTAACCCAAAAGAAAGCACACCCCGTCCTCGCGCCCTGCGCGCCTGTGGCGCTTCGGGTTCGCAAGTCCGGCAGAAATTCTTGTAAGGGATCCATGTCCCTTACAAAAACGTCACGCATCCATGCGCGCCGCCCTGCGGGTTGTATCTGCCGGCCTTGCCGCTGCGGTATGGGGCCCCGACATGCAAACTGCGGAAGCAACAGCAACAGCAAAGCAGTAGGGCAGCAGGCCGGGATGCGGTAACGGAAGACGGGGGCGTAGGGGTCGCGATCGGCCGATGTCGAAAAAGCTGGTGGTGCAGGTGCTCGAAAGACCGCAGCTTTTTGTCTCACGCGTGCGAGCTTCGCACAACCTGGTCCAAGGCACCTGTCTGTGCAGGAGCGACCCTGGTCGCGAAGCCGTACATCTACTCCATTCGTTACCCTGCTCAAGTTCTTCCCGTAATACCGCACCACAATCAAATGCTTCAACGCTCGTGATGGTCTGTCCTTGGTGTCTCCTTCGTTCTGTTTTTGGTGAGTGAGCAATGAATTCCCAGCCCAATCTGTCGCCAGCGCAACCAGTTGCCTCCTTGTTTGCCGAGACGCTCGCCGAGCAACGTGCGCAGCAATTCCGCATGCGCCGCTTGCAAGTGCACAACTGGGGCACCTTCAACCGGCTGACCGAAGTGCCGATCGCGGAGAAAGGCTTCCTGTTCGTGGGGCGTTCGGGCTCGGGCAAGTCCACCTTGCTGGATGCGATGTCGGCACTGCTGACGCCGCCGAACATCGTCGACTTCAACGCCGCCGCGCGCGAAGCCGAGCGCAGCGGGCGCGATCGCAGTCTGGTGTCGTATATACGCGGTGCGTGGGCCGATCAGCAGGACAGCGCGTCCGGCGAAATCGCCACCCAATACCTGCGCAAGGGCGCGACCTGGACCGCGCTGGTGCTGGAATACGCAAATGCGCACGGCGAGGCGGTGAGCCTGATCCGCTTGTTCTGGATCGCCGACAGCGGTAACGCGGCGGCCGATGTGCGGCGTCACTACATGGTCGCGCCACGCCGTTTCGACGTGGCGACCGAGCTGGATGGCTTCGATCTTGATCTGCGCAAGCTCAAGGCGCGATTGGGTGAGGAAGTGGCACATTTCGACGGCTTCGCCGGCTATGCCGAACGCTTCCGGCATGCGCTGGGCATCGGCAACGAGATGGCGCTGCGGCTGTTGCACAAGACCCAGTCGGCCAAGAACCTGGGCGATCTCAATGCGTTCCTGCGCGGCTTCATGCTGGACGAGCCGCGTACCTTCGAAGCGGCCGACCGGCTGGTGGAGGATTTTGCCGAACTCGATGGCGCCCACCATGCGGTGGTTACGGCGCGGCGCCAGGTGGAAACCCTGACCCCCGCGCGCGAGCACCATGCGGCGCTGATGGCGTTGCGCCACAGCGTGGGCGAGTTGCGTGAGTTGCAGTTGGGCGTGGACAGCTACCGCGAGCAGCAGCGGCTGGCCCTGCTGGATGAGCGCTTGCAGGAGTTGGACAACTAGGACCGTGGACTGGCCGGCGAAGAAGGCCAGCGCCGCGAATCGCTGGATAACCACGAACAAAAACTGGTTGGCTTGGAGCGCGAGCAGCGCGCCGGCGGCGGCGAGCAGATCGAAGAACTAGAACGCGAGCGTGCGCGTGTGGAGCGCGAGCGCGACGAACGCCTGCGTCGCCGTACGCAGATCGAACAGGCCTGCCGCCAGCTCGGCACCGCCCTGGCCGCGGGCGCCAGCGGCTTTGCCGCGCAGGTCGCGCATGCGCAGACCGTGCTGGATAACGGCAAGCACGATGCCAGCGCGCTGGACGAGGCCATCGCCGACCGGATGGGCGCGCGGCGCGACGACGAACGCCGTTTTGCCGAAATCCGTGCCGAACTGGAGGCCCTGAAGAAGGCGCCGTCCAGCATGCCTGCACCGATGCAGGCCCTGCGCGCGCGGCTGTGCGAAGACACCGGCATTGCCGAGGCAGCGCTACCGTTCGTGGGCGAGCTGGTGCAGGTGCGCGAGGACCAGTCGGCCTGGCGCGGTGCGATCGAGCGTGTGCTGCACGGTTTCGCGCAATCGTTGCTGGTGGACGAGCGGCATTACGCGCAGGTCAGCGAATGGGTCAACCGCACGCATATCGGCACGCGTCTGGTGTACTTCCGTGTGCGCCGTAACGACGAGCTGCATTCGCGGCGGGTCGATCCCGGCGCGCTGCCCGGCAAGCTGCAATTGCGCGAGCACGCCTTTACCGAATGGCTGCGCAACGAGCTGACCCGCCGCTTCGACTACGCCTGCGTGGACAACGCCTCCGCACTGCGCAACGCCGACCGCGCGATCACTCGCGAGGGCCAGGTCAAGCACCCGGGCGATCGTTATGAAAAGGACGACCGCCACGCCGTCAACGACCGCAAGCGTTGGCTGCTGGGTCACGACAACCGCGACAAGCTCAAGGTGTTCGAGCGCGAAGCGCAGGCGCTGGCCCAGCGTATCGCCAGCTGCGATGCCGATGTGGCAGCGCTGCGCAAGCAGCGCGAACAGGACCAGGAGCGCCAACTGGCTGCCCACACCTTGGTGGAGCGCGACTGGGACGAAATCGACGTCGGCCCCAAGCTGCAGCGCCTGAGCGATATCGACGAACAGTTGGTGCAGCTGCGCGAAGGCAACAGTGGCTTGCGCGCGCTCGGCCAAGCCATCGACACCGCACGCACCTTGCGCGACCAGGCCAAGCGCACCTATGAAGATGTGCGGCTGGAGCGCGCGCAACTGGCGCGCGAGCGCGTGCGGCTCGAACAGCAGCACGCCGCGTGTGCGGGACGCGCCGGCACCGCTACGCTCACGCCTACGCAGTTGCAGGGCCTGCGGGAACGGCTCACCGCATTGACGCCGCTGTCGCTGGACAACCTGGAAGCGCATTTCCGCGTGGTCGAACGTGGCCTGGCCGAGCAGCTGGCCGACAGCCAGGGCCGCGACAGCCGGCTCAGCGCGCAGTTGCTGGAATGCTTCCGCAAGTATTGCCAGCAGTGGCCCGAAGACAGCGGCGATTTCACCGTGAGCCCAGCCAGCGCCGACGATTTCCTCGCGCGGCTGGACCGGCTGGAAAGCGATGGCCTGCCGCGTCACGAGCATCGTTTCTTCGATTTGTTGCAGACCCAGAGCAAGAACAACCTGCTGGCCTTGCAGCGCCACACCGCCGAGGCCCACAAGGGCATCAAGCAGCGTATGGACGAGGTCAACGCCAGCCTGGAGCAGGTGCCGTTCAACCGCGACACCATCCTGACCATCGAGGTCGGCGACCGCCTCCTGGCCGAGGTGCAGGAATTCCAGCAGCAGTTGCGCGCAGTGCTGTCGCATCAACAGACCGAAGACCGCGCCTTGGCCGAAGCACAGTTTTCCACCTTGCGCGCACTGGTGGCGCGCCTGGGCGCGCAGGAACCGGAGGCACGCCGCTGGCGCGAGCAGGTGCTGGATGTGCGCCTGCATGTGGAGTTCATCGGTGTGGAGCTAGACGCACAGACGCGCGCGCAGGTGGAGATCTACCGCAGCGGCGCCGGCAAATCCGGCGGTCAGCGCCAGAAACTGGCAACCACCTGCCTGGCTGCCGCGTTGCGTTACCAGCTCGGCGGCGAAGACGGCGAACTGCCGCGCTATTGCGCGGTGGTACTGGACGAAGCCTTCGACAAGGCCGACAACGAATTCACCGCGCTGGCGATGAACATCTTCGAGAACTTCGGCTTCCAGATGGTGGTGGCCACGCCATTGAAGTCGGTGATGACCTTGGAGCCCTTCATCGGCGGTGCGTGCTTTGTCGAAATCAGCGGACGCCACAACTCCGGCGTGTTGCTGATCGAATACGACGAGCAGGCACAGCGATTGAAGCTGCCCGAGCGCTCGCGTGGCGATGAGCCGGCAGTTGCCGATGCCGCTGATGCTGCGCCTTCGATCGAGGCTGCGGGCGAGTCTGCAGGAGTGCGGGGCACTGCAAGCGCAGATGGCATGGCAATTGACGGCGCCGCACTGCACACGGCATGGCCTGCGGCGGCAGGGACCCCGTCTGCAGCGCAGAAAACGCAGACGGGTAAGCGCAAGCCGGCAGTCGCGACGGCGAACACCCAGAACAAGAACGCCAAGACTGCCAAGACCGCACCCGCCACGCGCGCTGCGGCGCAGCCTCGATCAAAGCAGACGAAAAAATCGCCTTCGCGCATTTCGGCTGATGCTGGCAAGCCGGCATCTGACAAACGCGCAGCAGGCGTGCCGGCGGTGTCTTCAGCAGCCGCATCCAGGTCCAACGTGGGCAAGACCGCTCGGCCTTCAAAACCGCCGGGCAAGCCGATTGCGGCCACAGACGCATCCAGCGCCACAGCCAGGAAGGTCGCCGCCGCATCCGCGGCAGTGAAAACTGCCGCAGCCAAGCCACGTGCAACAGCCGCATCGACCGGGCAGCCAGTACGCGGTGCCGGCAAGACAACCTCGAAGCGCGTGGCGACGAATTCTTCACCGGCCAAAACGTGCGGCGCCGAGCCAGGCACAGCGCAGCCGCGCGGAAAGCGCTGACAACAGTGCACGGGCGACGTCATCTGCAGGGTGGCGTCACCGCGTCGAGCATGTCGCATCGGCAACACGTTGCAATTAGAACGATGCGACATCCCGCCCTGTCAGACCTCGTTGTTCAGACCTTCCCTAAGAGGGTGTTTACATAATCATACAATTGCATCATCTCCTGACAACTAGCCATCAAGATGGGCCGCCCGCCGAAGATTCAAGCCGAACACGAAGCAATGTTGGTGGAAATCGTAGAGTCGGATCCGACTGCGACGATAGAAGAAGTCAGGTTGGAGCTTTTTCGTCGCTGCAACGTGAAGGTTCACGATCAAACGCTGGCATCGACGTTGAAGAGGCTTAGAGCGGCTAACAAAACCCTTGAATTCTGTTGAGTCGGCGGCAACATTGTCGGCATGACACGTCGCAACGAGATCCCTATTGCGCTGTGGAAGCGCATCGAGCCACTGATTCCGCAGGTCAAGCCTTCCCCCAAAGGTGGACGACCTCGTGT
>NZ_JFAQ01000195.1 GCF_001304695.1 Xanthomonas axonopodis | reverse complement strand
CAGGACGGGGGGACGTCGATGGTTCAACGGAGGACCTGTCCCCTGTAGAGTTGAACGGCGCTACGCGCAACGAGGGTCTTGAGTGTCTACGGAACCCTGGGCGTATCACTGCGCGTATCAGGTCGGTCACCGTGTGGGTAATAGACGGAACGCCGCCGCCCCATGTAGCGGCGGTCTTGAGGGTCGGCAGGGATTACGACGCCCTGCCGACCCTCTAGAAGACCCGAAGCTATGGGCGGTATGGTCGTATGCTAAGCACGTGACTAGCGACACCAGCTTCGGACGCCATAACGTTAGCAACGGGCCGCGTGGGTTGGTCCGGCAAACCGCCGCGCGCTAATATCTTGACGCCACTGATTTGCCGAACGCCAAGAAAGACGGAGCCGCCGCCGTCGAGATTCAATGTCGACGCGCCAGCACCTCCATGCCCCGGCAGCAATGCGTCGGCCACACTTTGTGCCGCGAGCTCAGTGATGGTTTGCCATTGTGCCATGGTGGCGCGAGCCTTCCGGTTTCCGCCCGTTGTCAACGTGTGCAGGATCACTTTAATGGCTGCGGGCAACTGCGTAGGCACCAGGCTGACAGCAGAGCGCTCATTGGCATCACTGGAATGCGTCAGCGCGCCTGCGAGGCGATTGAGCGGATTGTCCTTGCCGTCGATGCGATAGTGAAACCTGTCTGCGTCCTCGATCGGCCGACGCTTTCCGTCGAGCGCCAATAGAGGTGCACCGCTTAATATCGTTTCATCATTTGCCGTGATCGTGGCATAGTCGGGCAACCAAGGGCCTGGAACCGGGATGAAATCTCGCCGGCCGGCGACTTGCCCTACCGGACAACCGAGACTTTCGATGGTCTCGCCGCATTCTGTCTGCAGGCCGGTCTTGTGGGCGAAGTAGCTGCCGTTTATGACGGCAGCACCTGGGGCGGCGCTTTGGGCCAGTTCTTGGGGGGCACGCGCTACTTCGTAATCGTGCGTCCCATGGATGCCAAGCGTTCCATTCGACACCGACACCCGTGTGAAAGTCGCGGCTGTTTGCAGATGCTGCTGGATATCCGACACGAACGTTCCCGGTGCGACAGATAACGACAGCGGATTACGGGGAGCGCGGATCGTCGTGGAGACAACGCCATGGCCTTGGCTAGCGATCTGGACCTGCTGGCGCACTTGGTGGCCGCGTGTCGCTGCCTGCAGCTTGGCAGCTGCTTTTTTCAAACATCCGGCGGCACGCCGGCTTGGCAGGCCTTCCCATGCGGGTTGTGCCGACGGACTCGCACGATTCGATGGATCGTCAGGAACCGAGTCGGAAACTACGTGAGCAGAAGGATCGGCAGATTGCCACCTGCTAGGTGCGATTTTTTTCATTGTTCATCCAACTCTAGGGGAGGGTCTGTATTGACAGCGAGTTAGCTCACTTCTGGCTGTTTTTTTACACAAATCCCTGCTGACAGGTGTCTTCCAGGGTGACGGCATCGCCCTGTGCAGCCGAGGCGTCGGTCGCGCTGGTAGTGACCAATTCGCTGCCTGCGGGCCTGGCGCGCAGGTGGTTTGCGTAGGGCCTGTCGCCCTGCGCGGGCAGTTGCTCTTTACCCTTGTCGCCGCTGTTCAAGCGCCCTGCCTTGATCGGTGGCGTCTAGCTCGGCCAGCTGCTGCCCAGGATCGAGGTCACCAGAAACGACTGCTTGTGCACGACCGGCTTACCACCGCCTTCCCTGCGGCCCAAGCGCGGAGGCAGGATGAAACCCTTGACCTGCAGCCGCAGCGGCTTGGCCTCTGCCCGGAACGGGATTTGCGCGCTGGCGAACCAGGGCGCGTGCACGTTCGCGCGCCGATCGGAAAGCATCCCGGTGTAGATCGACTCGGCCCGGGCCGCCGCGTAGTCGTCGAAGTAGAGCAGCGCCGCCAGGCGGGCAAAGTCATTGTCCACGTGCGTCTGCAGGATGACGTGCCACGCTCCGGTGGCTGTATCGATCCGGGTCTCCAATCCAGACTTCAGCTGGCCCTCGTAGACAATCCTGTGCCTGGTCTGTGCCCAGGGGCCGCTGGTGAAGGCGTTAGCCAGCTCGCGCTGGATGGCGTAGAACCTTTGAAAGATCAGGGCTCTTGGAATGACGTATTCGATGCCGCTCGCATCGACAAACACCAGGCAACGTGAAGCACCAAATTCGGTCTGGATCCCGCCAAACTCCCGCGAGAGCAACTGCTTGTAGGGATAAGTCCACCCCGCAGGCGCCGGAAGCTCTTCCCCGATCCTGATCTCATGGCAGGACAGCTCAGCATCGGCCAGGGTGAGGGTCGCCTGGCGGGTGGGCAGTTCGCCGACAAGGCGTTGGCCCTGATACACGCGGCCGATGGCCAGATGCGGCAGCAGGCCCGCGTGCACGGCCACGGAGGTGTACTGCGCTTGACCCGCGTCGGTTCGGTCCAGAGCAAGCAGGGCTGAAGCGCTCTCGCGCGTAAGCCGATTTAGGTCGCTATGGCGCTGAAACGGCAGTCGCTGTAGCTGCACGATAACCGAGGTCGAGCGCGTGGTCAGGTGCGGGAGCGTGAACTTGTCCATCCATTTGCCGAGCCGGTAGGCATCGTCTTTTGGAAACTCTTCAATGATCGGCATGGACGCTGCAGGAGTGGGGCCTTAGGGAAGCTCTGAACAACTTTTTCGCGAGCTTGCGCTGGACCGCCGAGGCAATTTCCGTTGTGCGCAAGTGCTTGATTTCAAGCATTGGAAGTCGCCACGATCAACCCAAGATCCCAAGTTTGCTTGCGGCCTAGGGAGTTGTTCAGAGGTTCCTTAGTGACCCTCAAGATAACCCAGTCGCGCATTATGTTGGAGGCTACGGCGCTGCCCCCCAGCAGGCCAGCTTGCCTAGTCTTCGCTCAGGATCATGGCCCCATCCTGTAACACATGCCGCTGCCATAGCCAAGTTCCAAAGGCAGGTCTTCCCACGCAATGCCCGTGCGCAGCACATAGACGATGCCGTTGAGGGCCTGCTGATCACTGACACGAGGTCGTCCACCTTTGGGGGAAGGCTTGACCTGCGGAATCAGTGGCTCGATGCGCTTCCACAGCGCAATAGGGATCTCGTTGCGACGTGTCATGCCGACAATGTTGCCGCCGAATCAACAGAATTCAGGGGTTTTGTTAGCCGCTCTTAGGATTGAACGCATGCCCAGCCACGAGGTGGTGACGATCGAGAAAGCCGG
>NZ_JFAQ01000194.1 GCF_001304695.1 Xanthomonas axonopodis | reverse complement strand
CGCACGGCACTGGTCGTACACCTGCTCACCGCATCGAAAGCGCGAGCGTGCGCGGCCGTCGCACTGCGGGCAGCGAAATCCCTTCGGCCAGCGCCACCGATACAACGCCCGGTAACACTTAGAGCGACTAACAAAACTACTACACAGCCGCCAGGCGGCGCGGCCGGTGCTCGGAATCGGCATGTACCACTCGTACACTCCGGTTCCTGTGCGCCGTCCACGCCCACCTGACGACCGCTCGCTACGTTTTGTTAGCCACTCTTAGCTGTTTCATCGAATGCGCCTTGAGCTGGTAACAATGTGAGTAGTGAGAGCCACCCGTTGGCGATGATGGATTGGCCTTTGGTAGCGCGGTGCAGTGAGGCTTCTCCGCGCTCGCAGCCTGCCTCGTTGCTGACATAGCTAACGGCGCTACCGCTCTCGACTGAAGGGCATCGTCACAAATTAATCACGCGGTTTCGACGGTATTTATGTTCGAAAAACCGGACTCTGCCGGTGCGGCTGATTGGTGACGGCAACTGGGTGATGAAGCGCATCCATGGCCACGGCCAGGGGGGCGGTGCAGGCTCTGCCGCTGGCCGATGGAAGTGTTCGGGCGCGTGCAAGACCACGCCGCCGTGCTGCAATGGCGGCGGTGAGGCCGGCGATGCGCCTCGCGCCAGAAGCACTGCCCATAAAAAAGCGCCGCGCTCGCTAGCGAGCGCGGTGTCCAGGTGGAGCCCTTGGGCCGCTATTAGAACTCGGCCCAATTGGACGCGTCGGCTGCGACCGACACGACAGCCGCGCGCGCCGTCGGGCTCGCGACAGGTGGCTTGATCGCCGGCTTGCGTACCGCAAGCGGACGCTTGGCGGCGCCCAGGTGCACTGCCGGCGCGGTGCGGGTTACCGTTTCCGTGTCGGCCGACAGACGGAACAGCGCCACCGCTTCGGTCAGTTGCTGGGCTTGTTCTTCCATTGCGCGTGCGGCAGCGGTGGCTTCTTCCACCAGCGCGGCGTTCTGTTGGGTGGCCTCGTCCATGTGGGTCACGGTCTGGTTGACCTGCTCGATACCGGCCGACTGTTCCTGCGAGGCGGCAGCGATTTCGCCCATGATGTCGGTGACGCGCTGCACGCTGGCCACGATCTCGCCCATGGTGGTGCCGGCGCTGTGCACCAGCACCGAGCCTTCAGCCACCCGCTGCACGGAGTCGTCGATCAGGTCCTTGATCTCCTTGGCCGCGCCCGAGGAGCGCTGTGCCAGGGTGCGCACTTCAGACGCCACGACCGCAAAGCCGCGGCCCTGTTCGCCGGCGCGTGCGGCTTCCACTGCCGCGTTCAAGGCCAGGATGTTGGTCTGGAACGCGATGCCGTCGATGACGGAAATGATGTCGGCGATCTTCCTGGACGAGGCTTCGATCCCGCTCATGGTGCCGACCACCTTGCTGACGATCTCGCCGCCCTGCGAGGCCACGCTGGCCGCGCCGATGGCGAGCTGGTTGGCCTGGCGTGCGCTTTCGGCGTTCTGCTTGACGGTGGAGGTGAGCTCTTCCATCGAGGCAGCGGTTTCTTCCAGGTTGGCGGCCTGTTGTTCGGTGCGCTGCGACAGGTCCTGGTTGCCGGCGGCAATTTCGCTTGCCGCACCTCTGATGGACGTGGCCGAGCCCTTGATGCCGCTGACGATCTCGGCCAGCTGCGTGGCGGTGGCATTGGCGTCGTCGCGCATCTGCGCAAACACGCCATGGAATTCACCGCTCATGCGTGCGGTGAGGTCGCCGGCGGCGATCGACTGCAACAAGCCCGAGAGCGATTGCAGGTTGCCGTCGGCGGTGGCCATCAAGGTGTTGAGGCTTTCGACCATCACACGGAAGTCGTACTGGAAACGCTCGGCATCGCCACGGGCACTGAAATCGCCACTGGCCGCCGATGTCGCCAGGTGCTTGATTTCGGTATTCATCGCCGACAGGTTGAATTTGACCTGCGCCATGGTATCGCTGAGCACGGCCTTTTCGCCGGGCAACTTGTCCATATCCTCGCTGAGATCGCCAATGGCGTAGCGGCCCATGATCTGCGCAAGCTTCAACTTCACCGCGATATGCGATGCGACCAGGTTGTTGGTATCGCTGGCCATGCGGCCGTAGTCGCCTGGAAACGCTTCGGCATCGATGCGGAAGCTGATCTGGCCTTCATCGTGACGGCGGGCCATGTCGGTCTGCGCGCTGAGCAGATTGCGCAACTGCTGTTGCATCTTGCTCATCGCCTTGAGCAGGCGCCCGGCTTCGTCGTTGAAGTGGGTGTCGACGTCGTTATCCAGCTGGCCGCCGGCGATGGATTCTGCAGCGCGGGTCGCGCGGTGCAACGGCTGGGTCAGGCTGCGGGTGATCAGCACGCCCAGGGTGCCGCTTAACAGCACGACCAGCAGCGAGCCGCCGATTAGCAGCTTGCGCGAGTCGTCCATGGACTTGAATGCCACAGCCGAGGCATCGGCTGCCTGCTTCTCCTGCAGGGCAATGTTTTCGGCAATCCTGTCCTGCCAGACCTGCATGGCGGGCGCCGCCTTTTTCAGCAGAAAGGGAAGTACGTCGTCGCTGTGTCCGGTCATCACCAGATCGATGACCTTGTCATTCAAACTCCTGACTTCGGTGCGGCGTGCATCGATCTCTGCACGCAGGGTCTTGCCTTGCTCTGAGGGCGGCATGGCATACAACGCCTCTCGCGCTTTGGTGTAGTCGGCACGCGCAGACTGGATGTTGGCGACGAACTGGCGATTCTCTTCATCGCTGGTCGGCAGTACCAGGTTGCGCAGCTGCGTGCCGATAATGAAATTGGCGTTCATCATATCGTTGGACAGGCGGATCTTCGCCATGTTCTGGTTCACGATGCCGTCGACCAAAGCGCGTGCCGACGTCAATCCGCGATAGCCGATCAGGGCGATCAGGCCTGACAGCACAATCAGAACAGCGAAGGCGGCCGCTAGACGTGGGCCGACGTTGTAACGTTGAAGAAGTGAGGTCATGACAGGTTCCTGGCAAGCGTTGCGCGATAAAAGCAAGCGATGCGGTAACGCCAGTCACGTGCAGTCTGACGTCTCGCTATGCCCAGTAACGGCACTTGAGAGCATCTACTGAATACCTCGATATCAAAAAAATATAACCAAAGTTAGGCTTGTGAAATAAATTCTTATTCTGTCGCTGCGTCGCCCTGTGAATTATCAGCACTAATGCGGACTCTGCTGTTTACAATTTAGTTCATATATAAACTTTATGCGGATAGTGGATTTAAATCGTACTGAAGAGTTTGTTTTTAGCTGCGCGGAAAAATAAAAGCCGCGCTGTTGAGAGCGCGGCTTCGATAGCGGCTGCTATTTCAGGGCCCTGCAGCTGTTCGCAGCGGCCGTACAGCATGGCAGATAGCCCTGGGCGTGGAGACGGAGCTGAAGATCCGCAGTGCCACGTGGTACATCCCAGACCCTGCACCGGACGCGCCCACCTTGCGGTGAGCGCAGCCGTCTTGCCGCTGTTAGAACTCGGACCAATCGGATTCGTTGGACGGTGCCACCGCGGCCCGGCCCGCCGGACGCGCAGCCTGCGGCTTGTTGGCCGGCATGCTCGCCGCAACCGGGCGCTTGGCAGCAATCTGGCGTACCACCGGCGTTGCGCGGGTCACCGCTTCCGGTTCGGCCGAGAGGCGGAACAACGCCACCGCTTCGGTGAGCTGCTGCGCTTGCTCTTCCATCGAGCGTGCAGCGGCGGTGGCTTCTTCCACCAGCGCGGCGTTCTGTTGGGTGGCCTCGTCCATGTGGGTCACGGTCTGGTTGACCTGCTCGATGCCGGCCGATTGTTCCTGCGATGCTGCAGAGATTTCGCTCATGATGTCGGTCACGCGCTGCACCGAGGAGACGATCTCGGCCATGGTGCTGCCGGCCTGATTCACCAGCGCCGAGCCTTCGGCCACCTTGCTCACCGAGTCGTCGATCAGGCTCTTGATTTCCTTCGCCGCACCTGCCGAACGCTGCGCCAACGTACGCACTTCCGAGGCCACCACGGCAAAACCGCGACCCTGCTCGCCGGCGCGCGCCGCTTCCACCGCGGCATTCAAGGCCAGGATGTTGGTCTGGAACGCGATGCCGTCGATGACGCTGATGATTTCGGCGATCTTCTTGGACGAGGTTTCGATGCCGGACATGGTGGTGACCACCTGGCCGACCACATTGCCGCCGTGCGATGCCACGCCTGCCGCGCCGATGGCGAGCTGGTTGGCCTGACGCGCATGCTCGGCGTTCTGCTTGACGGTGGAGGTGAGCTCTTCCATCGAGGCGGCGGTTTCTTCCAGGTTGGCCGCCTGCTGCTCGGTGCGCTGCGACAGGTCGTTGTTGCCGGCAGCAATCTCGCCGGCGGCCGTGTTGATTGCCAGGGTGGAGTGCTTAATGCGGCCCACGATGTCGGTCAGGCGCTGGGTCGTGGCATTGGCGTCGTCGCGCAGCCGTGCGAACACGCCGTGGAATTGCCCGTCCATGCGCGCGGTGAGGTCGCCATCGGCCACCGCGCCGAGCAGCTGCGACAGCTTGCCCAGGTTGCGGTCGCTGACTTCCATCATCGAGTTCAGATCCGACACCATCACTGCGAAGTCGTACTTGAAGCGCTGCGCATCGCCACGCGCACTGAAGTCGCCGGATGCGGCCGCCTGCGCCAGGTGCTTGATCTCGGTGTTGATCGACAACAAGCTGGCCTTGGCTGCATCCATTGCTTCATGCAGCACCGCGCAGCTGGCCGGCAGGCGACGCGCATCTTCGCTCAGGTCGCCCTGTGCATATTGATTGAGGATGCGCACCGCATCGATGATGGCATCGAGATGCTCGAAGATCATCGTGTTGATGCCGGTGGCAAGGTTGCCGTACACGCCGGGGAAATCTTCCGGCATGCGGTGGGTGATGTCTTCGGCAGCATGCAGGTGCGACATGCGCGCGGTTTCATCGGAGAAACAGCGCAGCATCTGGGTCATGCCATCGGTGGCCTCCAGCATCTGGCCGATCTCGTCCTTGCTGGTCTTACCGACCTGCACGCCCAGATCGCCGCGCGAAACCGCCTGGATGGCGCCCAGCGCCTTGGCGAGCGGGCTGGTGATGCTGCGCGCGATCAACCAACCGAAGGTCACCGACAAGGCAGCCATCAGCAAGGTGCCGATCAGCAGCACCGCGCTGGTCAGCTTGAACGAGCCGGCGCTGGCAGCGACCATGTCGCCCAGTGCCTTGGACTGCTGTGCATACAGCTTGTCCACCGAGGCGAACAGTTCCTTGCGGATCTCGCCCGGTTGCTTGCGCGAGAACTCCATCGCAGCGGCGCGGTCGGGCTCTGCATAGAGCTTGCGCAATTGCAGGTTGGCCGCGAAATAGCGTGCGCTGGCATCGGTCAGCTTGGCGTACTCGGCTTTCAACGGCGAGGACGCATCGATTTTGGCGTCCAGCTGCTTCTGGGTGTCGGCGTACTTGGCCTTGATTTCATCCATGCGCTTGAAGAAATACGCGTAGCGCTCCGGGTCTTCAAGATTGAGGAACTGGCCCACTTCGTAAACACGAAATTCGCCGGCGAAACCGCGCAACTCTGACAGGCGGCTCAACACCGGCACCACGTCCTGGTTGATCAAGGTGGTTTCGCTCTGCATCTGCTTCATGCGCGAGAAACCCAAACCGCCCAGTAATGCGG
Organism: Xanthomonas axonopodis; assembly: GCF_001304695.1. Taxonomy (GTDB): domain Bacteria; phylum Pseudomonadota; class Gammaproteobacteria; order Xanthomonadales; family Xanthomonadaceae; genus Xanthomonas; species Xanthomonas axonopodis. The sequence continues at coordinate 151 of NZ_JFAQ01000194.1, read as the reverse complement.
TGAGCACGGCACTCAGACAGAAGGCAAACATCAGTTTGCGGCGGATCGGCCAGTCGTTGAACTTATTCATCACTTACTCCGGAGCATTGCTTAGGGCAACGCTGATCAAGCCCCGTTCCCGCGTTTCGCGGGAGGTTGGATGCACATAAAG
>NZ_JFAQ01000193.1 GCF_001304695.1 Xanthomonas axonopodis | reverse complement strand
ATCTGAGGAGAGCCAGGGCGTGCGCGACGCTGGCCAGGCAAACTGCATGCCGACAAGGCCGACGACATCGACCGTTGCCGCAACGCCCTCAAGCAGCGCGGCATCATTGCGCGTATTGCACGCAAGGGCATCGAACGCAACGACCGACTGGGCCAGCACCGCTGGGTCGTCGAGCGCACGCACGCTTGGTTTGCCGGCATGGGCAAGCTGCGTATCCGCTTCGAACGCCGCATCGATATCCACTTGGCGTTGCTCTCGCTTGCATGCTCCATCATCTGCTTACGCATGCTTCCTGGGTTTTGTTAGCCGCTCTTAGCTGCGATCCGTCACGGCAGCGGCGCTGCCGGTTGGCGCTCACAGGGCTCGCTTCCGCAAGGACGCGGGCCCTGTGCGTTGTGGCGGAATACGCACAGATTTGGCTGATTACAGCCGTTTTTTAAACAGAGTGCACGTGCTTGCCATGGGCCAGCACAGCATCGCCAAGCGTGGCGAATTCCAGCTGCCGATGCAGCGCCAGCTAGGCGGGATTGGCAGGCATCAGATTGACCTCCCACACCAGCGGCCGCTGTTCTGCTGCACTTGCATGACGGATGAGTTCGTCAGGTAGTTTGCGTGGCAAGACCGCGCCGACCTGCGTGCGCGGCAATTACGATGCGATCGACAGATAGCAAGCGTGCAAAGCGATCGGCCATCCACCCGAAGTTCGCATTGGTATCAGGCGCGTCCTGGTCCAGCGCGATCGGCAAGCCGTTAGCCGGCGCGGCGATGCGGGTGTGCCGGCGATTGCCAGCAATGCAGCGAGGCCGTCGACATCGAGCAAGGACAGTGCGGTGGCATCGGCGTTGTTGAGTGCAAGCACCGCGTCGTAGTTGTGCGGTGATATGGCACGTCGCGGCGGCAGCGCCATCAATGTGGTTGGACCACACTACGCAGCAATTGGTCCTCGGCATGCCGCTGTAGCGCGAGCTCGATCAACCGCGTGATCAGGTTGCGATAGTCCAGCCCGCTTGCCTGCCATAATTTTGGATACATGCTGATGCGGGTGAAGCCCGGCAGCGTGTTGACCTCGTTGATCACGATGCGTCCATCGGCGCACAGGAAGACGTCCACGCGTGCCATGCCCGCACAGTCCAATGCCTGGTAGGCCTGCACCGCGATCTGCTGGATGCGCTGCTGGGTCTGCGCATCGATGTCAGCCGGGATCACGATCTCGGCACCGTGCTCGCTGATGTATTTGGTTTCGTACGAATAGAACGCGTCGTGCACCACCACTTCGCCACAGACGCTCGCTTGGGGCGCTTCGTTGCCCAGCACGGCACATTCGATTTCGCGCCCGGCGATGGCCGCTTCCACCAGCACTTTGTGGTCGTATGCCAAGGCCAGGGCGAGTGCAGCGGCGAACTGGTCGGCGCTGCGCACCTGGCTGACGCCGACCGACGAGCCCTGGTTGGCCGGTTTGACGAACAGCGGCAAGCCCAACTGCGCGATCAGCGCATCCACATCGGCATCTGCGGCGGTGTGGAGGTTGAAGCAGGCGAACGGCGCCACCGCCAGCCCGGCATCGCGCAACACACGCTTTGCCATGTCCTTGTCCATCGCGACCGCCGAGCCGAGTACGCCGGAACCTACGAAGAGCAGGTTGGCCATGCGCAGCAGCCCCTGCAGCGAGCCGTCTTCGCCCAGGGTGCCGTGCACGATGGTAAACACCACGTCGATCTGCGCCAGCGCCTGCTCCGGCTGGATCGGGCGCAACTGCTGCTGTTGCGCCCCCGGCAACAGCGCCACGCCGCGACCGCTGCGATGCAGCGCGATGCGCGCCGGGTCCTCGGCATTCAGCAGGAAGCTGTCTGGGTCGTTGACGTGCCACTGGCCTTGCTTGTCGATACCGATCAACACCGGCTCGAAGCGTTGCGGGTCCAGCGCATCCAGGATGTTGCGTGCCGATTGCAACGAGACCTCGTGCTCGGCCGATTTGTCACCGAAGATAGGCCGACCCGAATCATGCGCATGAGCTGCTCCTGCCATTGGACGTGGACAGGATGCCTGTAGCGTGTGCGCTGAAGGAAGTCTTGCTACAGCCAGCGATGGCCGACAAAGCCGTCAAGCAGCTGCGACATGCAGGGGCGGTAGAATGCGGGCATGCTCGGATCACTCTTCAATTCCCTCAAGCCGCTCGCCGGCCAGGCCCTGCAGGCAGCGCTCAACCGTGCGCTGGCGCTGGACCCGGATACCCGCGATGCCCTGCTGCCGCTGGAAGGCCAGCGCATTGCGCTGACCCTGGAGGCGCCCGCGCTGTCGCTGCAGATCCGCGTGCACGAGCGCCGGTTGCTGGTGGGCCCGGTCGATCAGGCACAGGAACCTGACCTGGCGGTGCGCAGCAGCCTGGCCGGCTTGCTCGGGCAACTGCCGCTGCTGGCCAACGCACGCCGTACCGGCGCGCCGGCCGGTCGGCTCAAGGTCTCCGGCGATGCCGAGTTGGCGCGCCAGCTGCAGCAACTGGCCGGTCGCTTCGACCCGGATTGGCAGTTGCCGTTCGTTGCCGTGTTCGGCGACATCCTGGGCGTGCAGATCGCCGGCGTGGTGCGGACAGCGCTGCAGCAGGCACGTCGCAGTGCGGTGGATCTGGCGCATAGCGCGGCCGAATTCGTCACCGAGGAATCGCGCGATGTGGTACCACGTGCCGAGCTCGAGGCGTTTCACGACGACGTGGACGAGCTACGCGATGACGTGGAACGGTTAGCCGCGCGCGTGAGCCGCCTGCGTGCGAGCGGAGACGCGGCATGAAGGCGATCCTGCGGGCAAGCCGCATCGGCCGGGTGATCTTGCGCTATCGCCTGGACGCCTTGCTGGAAGGCACTCCGGCCGAGCGCTGGTTGCGTTTGGCCAAACCCTTCGTGCCGCGTGCCAGCGCCGAAATCGCCGCGCAATCGCGCGGTGCGCGGCTGCGCCTGGCGCTGCAGGAGCTGGGGCCGATCTTCGTCAAGTTCGGGCAGATTCTCTCCACCCGGCGTGACCTGATTCCGGCCGATGTGGCCGAAGAGCTCACCTTGCTGCAGGACCGCGTCAAGCCATTCGATGGCCAGGCCGCGCGCCTGATCGTCGAAGCCGCACTCGGTCTGCCGGTCAGCGTGGCGTTTGCCAGCTTCGATACCGTGCCGCTGGCCTCGGCGTCGATCGCGCAGGTGCATGCGGCCACGTTGCCGCCGGATGCCAATGGCGTGCGCCGCGAAGTGGTGGTCAAGGTGCTGCGTCCGGACATCGAACGCCAGATCGATGCCGATATCGCGTTGCTGCACTCGCTGGCCACCTTGGTCGAGCGCACCCATCCGCGCGCCGACAAGATCCGTCCGCGCGCAGTGGTGGCCGAGATCGAAGGCACCCTGGCCGCCGAACTGGATCTGCAACGCGAAGGCGCCAACGCCAGCGTGCTGCGCCGGCTCTGGGAAGGCTCGGACGATCTGTACGTGCCGGAAGTGATCTGGTCGCACACCGCCGAGCGTGCGCTCACGCTGGAGCGCGTGTACGGCATTCCGTCCGACGACATCGCCAAGCTCGATGCGGCCGGCATCGATCGCAAGGCGCTCGCGGCCAAAGGCGTGCGCGTGTTCTACACCCAGGTGTTTCGCGACAACTTCTTCCATGCCGATGCGCACGCCGGCAACATCTGGGTCGATTCGGATCCGCAGCGCCGCCTCAATCCGCGTTTCATTGCGCTGGATTTCGGCATCATGGGCCAGCTCTCGCAGGAAGATCAGTACTATTTGGCCGAGAACTTCATGGCGATCTTCCACAAGGATTACCGCCGCATGGCCGAGCTGCACGTGGAGGCGGGCTGGATGCCCAGCAACGTGCGCATCGACGAACTGGAAGCGGCCGCGCGCTCGGTGTGCGAGCCGTATTTCACCCGGCCGTTGTCGGAAATTTCGCTGGCACAGGTGCTGATCAAATTGTTCCGCGTGGCGCAGCGCTATGAGTTGACGCTGCAGCCGCAGCTGATCCTGTTGCAGAAGACGCTGCTCAATATCGAAGGCGTGGGCCGCCAGCTCGACCCCAAGCTGGATATCTGGGCGGTGGCGCGACCGGTGCTCGAACGCATCCTGCGCGAGCGTTACAGCCCGCGCCGCGTGCTGCGCGAACTGAGCAAGCGCCTGCCGGAAATCATGACCCATGCGCCGGACATGCCGCGGCTGGTGCACAGCTGGCTGAAGCAGCAGGTGGAAGGCCGCCATCAGATCGACATCCGCTCGCCCGAACTGCTCGCCCTGGACCTGAGCCTGCGCAAGCTGCAGACGCGCGTGGTCACCGCCATCACCGGCAGCGGCTTACTGGTGGTCGCGGCTGTGCTCTACGGCCTGCATCCGGATGGCTGGTACCTGGGCACGGTGCCGGTGTGGAGCTGGATCAGCGGCGGCGCCGGTTCTGCCGCGCTGCTGGTTGCCTGGTTGCGGCGGTAGGGGACGACCATGATGCCCGGCGCAACCGATGCCTTCGGGCAACGCTGATCAAGCCCCGTTCCCGCGTTTCGCGGGAGGTTGGATGCACATAGACGATGGGGCGCGTAGATCGCTTTGCCCATTCAGGGCAATCCCGGTGATCGAGGCCTCTGTTGGGAGGCCTCTGTGCTTCATGTGGGCAAC
>NZ_JFAQ01000192.1 GCF_001304695.1 Xanthomonas axonopodis | reverse complement strand
GGCGAGCAACTTTCATGGCTGAGGGATAGGGCTAATCAGGTTCGCGATTGATTGCTGGGTTTATCGGGTTTGCCCTCATCCGCCCTTCGGGCACCTTTTCCCGCGTGCGGGAGAAGGGATTGGTGTCGCTGGTTATTGACTGTTTTTTGCGGTTGCCGGCTTGGCCGGGGTGGGGAGAGCGAGTTTATTGTTGAGGTCGGTAATCTCTGGGGCGGTGCCTTCGGTCACCACACGCACCTGCGCGGTTGTTGGAGCCTTCTTCCAGCACCTGCCGCTCGGTGTAGGTCACCGACAGCAAGGCACCGAAGGTGTTGTCGGCCCAGGTATTGGCGATCAACGCGGCCACACGCGGGTTGGCCTTCTCGGCCATGGCGTTGTAGGCCGCCTGGCCACTGGCGGCAAACGTAAAGCCGCTATAGTCGAACGGGCGCGCGGTGCGCAGGTCGACGGTGGCGCCCAACGAGCCCTCTTCCACAACGGCCGAGGCCGTCTTGCGGGCGATCAGCTGCGAGAACAGGTCCGAGCGAAGACGTTGAAGTCGAAGCCGCGGCCGCGGTTGGTGCCGCCGCTCTGGTCGCCGGCGCCCACGGTGGTGAGCGCTTCCATGCCGTTGATGCGCACGCGGGTGAACTCCGGGCCCAGGCCACGCACCGTGATGGCGCGGCCTTCGCCAGCGTCGCGGGTGATCACCACGCCAAGAATGCGCTGCAGCGCCTCGGTCAGGTTGAGGTCGGGGAATTTGCCGATGTCTTCGGCGACGATGGTATCGACCACGCCGGCCTCGCTGCGCTTGATGTCCAGGGCCTTCTCGACGCTGGCGCGGTAACCGGTCACCGTGAAAGTGTCCAGGTCCACGGCGGGCTCGGCGGGCGATTGGGCGGCGTCTTGTGCGGCAGCCTGGCCGCTCAGCGCCAGGCCGATCGACAGCGCAAGCAAGGTAACCGGTATCTTCCGGCTGGTGGTCCGAAATTGCATGTCCTCCCCTCCCAAGGGCCCATGAACAATGTGGGATAGCGGGTTGAGAGCGGCAATGACACCGCTAGTCAGAACGACGTCACCAGCTGAATCGTCCCGTAACATCTGGCAGCGCAGCGCAAAACGCCACCAAATTTCCGAAAAACCGATGCAAGCGGTCACTTCACGTCGCATCATTGCCGTAGCAGCCGGCATTTCTCGCCGGCTAGAATGACACCGATGGTCATCTTCGTGCGCGACGGCGCCCCCACCCGTCACGCACCACCCAGCCGAGGTAATTGCCGCATGAGCCGTGCACGTATCCTGTGTTTTGGTGAGTTATTGCTGCGCCTGGGGGCGCCTGGTCATGAGCTCCTGCTGCAGCAGCCTCGGCTGGATGTGCACTGCGGCGGCGCGGAGGCCAACGTCGGCGTCTCGCTGGCGCATTTCGGCCATGAGGTGGCCATGGTCAGCACGGTGGCGGATAACCCGTTGGGCGCTGCGGTGCTGGGCGAACTGCGCCGGCATGACGTGGATACCCGCCACGTGCGGCGGGTTGATGGCCGCATGGGCCTGTATTTCCTGACCACCGGTGCCATCCAGCGCCCCAGCGAAGTGATCTACGACCGCGCCGACTCGGCGTTTGCGCTGGCGCCGGTCGATGCCTACGACTGGCCGGCCCTGCTGGAAGGCGTGCAGTGGCTGCACCTGTCCGGGGTGAGCCCGGCATTGGGTGCCGAGGTGGCGCAGGCCACGCTGGCGGCGGCACGTGCCGCGCGTGCGGCCGGGGTGAAGGTGTCGTTCGACGGCAATTACCGGCCCAAGTTGTGGCAACGCTGGCAGGGCGATGCGCGCGGCATCCTGCATCAGCTGTTTGCCTGCGCGGATGTGGTGTTTGCCGATTACCGCGACATCGGCGTGGTGCTGGGCGGCGAGTTTGCCCAGGACACGCTGGAAGCGCGCGTGGAAGCGGCCGCGCAGCAAGCCTTCGCGGCGTTTCCGCAGCTGCAGTTGATGGCCTGCACACAACGCGTGGCGCACAACGTGGACCACCACAGCCTGGGCGCGATGCTGGTGCCGCGCGGTGGCGCGGTGGCGCGTGCGCCCAGCGAAGAACTCACCCCCATCATCGACCGCATTGGCGGCGGCGACGCGTTTGCGGCCGGCGTGCTGCACGGCCTGATCGAGGGTTGGTCGCTGGAGGACACGGTACGCTTCGGCCTGGCCGCCGGCTGTTTGAAGCATTCGATCCCGGGCGATTTCAATCCGCTGTCGGTGGCCGATGTGCAGGCCTGCGTGGGCGATGCGCGGTTTGATGTGAGGCGCTGACGCGCCGGGATTGGGGAGTCGGGATTGAGGATTGGCAACAGCGCCGGAGATTCGGTGCTCTGGCCGGGCGTGCTGCTCGCAGCGCGGTGCGCTCAGGGATGATGCGCCCGTGGCTGACAGCGCTTACATGTTTCAGGCGAGTGCACGGGTGCGACGTTTGTTGGTGATCTATCTGAGTGCTGCGCTCAGCAACATTACACATAGCGTCGCTGGGACGCTGAAGAACGGCGTGACCAACAAGGCGTGGTCCGGGACGGTGCAGAGCCGTCCTGCATCACCACGGCGCAGACGACGGCCGTGGTGATCAACAGATTGGCGATCGCCTTCAATGACCAGTACAACCTGACGAAGCCCAGCAATATGGCGCAGGCCACGCTGACCACAACGGCCAGCAACAGAAAGGCGAACAGTTCGTCCATGGAGGGCGGGGATTTGGGATTAGGGAGTTGGGATTCGTCACGGCAAGGACAACCAGCATCGCGTGCCGGTTGTCCTTGCGAAAAACGTTCGGGTCCGCTGAAGATCAGCGATGCAGACACCGCTCTTGCGAATCCCTAATCCCCAATCCCTAATCCCGGCAATCACCCCAACTCGATGCAATCGGAGGTGACGTCCGTCGCCACGTCGGCGTCGTAATCCACATCGGTGCGCTCGAAGCCAAACAGCTTGAGGAACTCGTGCTTGTAGCCGGCGTAGTCGGTGAGCTCGAACAGGTTCTCGGTGGTGACCTGCGGCCACAGCGCCTTGCAGGCGTCCTGCACGTCGTCGCGCAATTCCCAGTCGTCCAGGCGCAGACGGTTTTCATCGTCTACCTGCGCCGGCTGGCCGTCTTCGCGGTACAGGCGCGCGCGGAACAGGCGGTCGAGCTGCTCGATGGTGCCTTCGTGCAGGCCCTTCTCCTTCATGATCTTGTAGACCATGGAGATGTACAGCGGCATCACCGGAATGGCCGCGCTGGCCTGGGTGACCACGGACTTGAGCACCGCCACATTGGCGCCGCCATCGCGCTTGGCCAGGCGCGCATTCAAGCGCTGCGCGGTGTGGTCCAGATCCACCTTGGCCTTGCCGAGTGCGCCATGCCAGTAGATCGGCCAGGTGATTTCGGTGCCGATATAGCTGAAGGCCACGCTGCGCGCGCCGTCGGCGAGCACGCCGGTGCCGTCCAGCGCGTCGATCCACAATTCCCAGTCCTGCCCGCCCATCACGGTGACGGTGTCTTCGATCTCCTGCGCGCTGGCCGGCTCGATCGAGGCCTGGATGATGGTGTCCTTGTTGGTATCGATGGCAGTAGCGGTGTAGGTCTGCCCGATCGGCTTGAGCGCCGAGCGCTTCACTTCGCCACTGCCCGGCAGCTTGCGCACCGGCGAGGCCAGCGAATACACCACCAGGTCGACCTGCCCGCCCATCTCGGTCTTGATCAGCTCGATCACCTTCGCGCGCGCGGCATCGGAAAACGCGTCGCCATTGATCGACTTGCTATACAGACCCGCGGCCTTGGCATGTTTGTCGAAGGCGGCCGAGTTGTACCAGCCGGCGGTGCCGGCCTTGCTCGCGGTGCCGGGCTTTTCGAAGAACACGCCCAGCGTGTCCGCACCGAATCCGAAGGCAGCGGTGATGCGCGAGGCCAGGCCGTAGCCGCTGGACGCGCCGATCACCAGCACTTTCTTGGGGCCGTCAGTGCGGACGCCACGCGCACGCGTTGCGGCGATCTGCTCGAGCACATTGCGCTCGCAGCCAAGCGGATGCGTGGTGGTGCAGATGAAGCCGCGCACTTTGGGATGGATGATCAACGTGGACTCCTGGTCAGGCAAGATGCTGGCGGCATCTTAGTGCCTGGGCGCGGCATTGGGGAGGCCCTGGTGCTGGCCGACAAAAGGCGTGCCGCAGTGTTGGCAGACGAGCATGAGGGCCGTCCACAACAGCGCTCCCCAGAGTGCGGCAGGTGTCCCCCTGCCGCACAGCGCCATGCACGGCGCCCCGTTAGCTGCCATCCACCGGCGTGAGGACCCAGACCCGGCACATGCCATTGCTGGCTCAGCCAGCAGGCCGCAGCGCATTGTCGGCTGCGGCGTCTTGCGGTGCCATCCACGCCTGCCGGGGCTCGGTGGATGAGTGGCAGGCCATTAGGGAAGCTCTGAACAA
>NZ_JFAQ01000191.1 GCF_001304695.1 Xanthomonas axonopodis | reverse complement strand
CTGCGGCCGCGCCGGCGCGGCGAAGCCGTGCTGGGCGTACAACGCATGCGCATCGGAGGTGGCGAGCATGAAGCGGCGAAGGCCCTGCAGATGTGGATGAGCCATCACTGCCGCCACCAGTTGCTTGCCATAGCCGCGCCCCCGGTGTGCATCAAGCACGAACACATCGGCGAGATAGCCGACGGTGGCACCGTCGGTGATCACTCTGGCAAACGCCACCTGCCCTATGCCCCCGCAATAACCGCCGAAACACAGCGAGCCGGCGATCGCCCGCTGCACCGTGTCCAGCGGGATGCCCAGGGACCAGTAGGCCTGCTCGCTGAGGAAGCGATGGATCAACGGCAGATCGAGTTCCTGCTTGTCGGTACTGATGCGCAGTGCGGGCATGGATTCCATCTCGGTGGCCCTCCTCTCCCACCGGGAGAAGATTCCCCGAAGGGGCGGATGAGGGGCGCCTCACGAACTTCGGGAAGCAACTAGGTCGAACGCGTCGCCACGCGCCCAGATGGAGAACGATGGAAGCAAATGCTGCAGTAGTTCCCCATGACTGACGCGTGGCGACGCGTTCGTCATGATCGATCCTGCAGGTTTCCTGCGGCGCCCCCAGCCCCTCTCCCGTGGGAGAGGGGCTTTTGCTCAGCGGTTGACCTGCGCGTACAAGGTCGAGCTCATCCCGAACAGCTTGATGAAGCCCTCGGCCTCTTCCACGCCCCAGTCGGCCGATTGCGCATACGTCGCACCCTTGGTGTTGAGCAGGTGCGGCGAACGCACCGCCACCGCATCGACGCGGCCGCCGCGGGTTTCCAGCGTCACCTCGCCATTGACCTTGGACTGCGAGGACTTCAGGAACGCCTCGATATCGCTCTTGAGCGGGTCGTGATAGAAGCCTTCGTACACCAACTCCACCCACTTGCGCGCCACGTCCGGCTTGAAGCGGTTCTGCTGCTTGGTCAGCACCGCATCTTCCAGCGCACGGTGCGCGGTGAGCAGCGAAATCAGGCCCGGCGCTTCGAATACGATGCGGCCCTTCAAGCCGATCACGGTGTCGCCGGTATAGACGCCGCGGCCCACGCCGTACTGCGCGAACAAGGTGTTGAGCTTGGCCAGGATCTTGGCACCCGGCAGCGGCTTGCCATCCAGTTCCACCGCTTCGCCTTCGACGAATTTCAGCGTCACCGTCAGCGCTTCGCTCGGCCACGCGCTGCGCGGCGCGCACCAGCCGCGCGCGCCCTCGCCCGGCGCTTCCCAACGATCGATCTCGCCACCGGACATGGTCAGGCCCAGCAGGTTCTCGTTGATGGTGTAGGCCTGCTGCTTGGCACGCACGCCGAAGCCACGCGCTTCCAGATACTTCTGCTCATAGGCGCGGGTCTGGGTGTGTTCTTTTTGGATCTCGCGGATTGGCGCGACGATCTGATAGTCGCCCAGCGCCTTCACTGCCAGGTCGAAACGCACCTGGTCGTTGCCCATGCCAGTGCAACCGTGCGCAATGATGCGCGTGCCCAATTCTTCGGCACGCTTGAGTGCGGCATCCACGATCAGGTAACGGTCCGACACCAGCAACGGGTACTGGCCCTGGTACCCCTCGCCCGCCCACACGAACGGCTTGACGAAGCCTTCCCAGATCGCCGGGCCACCGTCCACGGTGACGTGGCTGGCCGCGCCCAATTCGGCGGCGCGCTTCTCGATGAATTCACGCTCTTCGGCATCCACACCACCGGTGTCGGCAAACACGGTGTGCACCGCATAGCCGCGCTCCTGCAGATACGGAATGCAGAAGCTGGTATCCAGACCACCGGAAAACGCGAGAACGATGTCTTTGGTGCCGGAAGTCGCGGCGGGGGATTCGGGATTGGTGGAAGCGGTCTGCTGCGACATGGGGGTCTCTTTAGAAGTTGACTGAATGAGGAGCGGGAGCCGGGTTCGCCGTGGCAAATCCCGAATCCCCAATCACGAATCCCGGCGGCCCTGGCCCACCAGGGCCGCCATGATCGCCTTCTGCACGTGCAGGCGATTTTCGGCTTCAGCGATGGCGATGCAGTTGGGCGAATCCATCACTGCATCGGTTGCCTTGACGTTCCGACGCAGCGGCAGGCAGTGCGAGAACACGCCATTGTTGGTCAGCGCCATCTTGCGTTCGTCGACGATGAAATGCTGGTACTGGTCGCGGATCGGCTTCTCCGGTTCCCAGTTGCCGAAGAACGGCAACGCGCCCCAGCTCTTGGCATAGACGACATCGGCGCCGGCATAGGCGCTGTCGATGTCATGGCTGACCTGCAGCGAGCCACCGCTTTCGGCCACGTTTTGCGCGGCCCAGTCCATGTAGCGCTGATCCAGGATGTAGTCGGGCGTCGGGCACAACAGGGTCACGTCCATGCCCAAGCGGGTGGCGATGGTCAGCGCCGAGTTGGCCACCGCTGTGTTCAGCGGCTTGGGGTGGTAGGTCCAGGTCAGCACGTACTTCTTGCCGCGCAGATCCTGGGTACCGAAGTGTTCCTGCAGCGCCAACGCGTGCGCCAGCTCCTGGCACGGGTGGGTGATGGTTTCCATGTTGATCACCGATACCGGCGAATACTTGGCAAAGCTCTTGAGCACCTGGTCTTCGCGGTCCTTGGACCAGTCCACGAACTTTGGAAACGCACGCACGCCGATCAGGTCGACATAACGCCCCAGCACGCGCGCCACTTCGGCGATGTGCTCTTCGGTGTCGCCGTCCATGACCGTGCCCAGATTGAACTCGATCGGCCACGCATCCTTGCCCGGCTGCAAGACCACCGCATGTCCGCCCAACTGAAACGCGCCCAGCTCGAAGCTGGTACGGGTGCGCATGGACGGATTGAAGAACACCAGCGCAATCGACTTGCCCTTCAGCTCGCTTCCCAGCTTGTTGCGTTTGAACAACGCGGCCTGGGTCAACAGCGCGTCCAGCTCGGCGCGGCTCCAGTCCTGGGTGTTCAAGAAGTGCTTCAGTGACATCGATCGATCCTTTGCTACGTGCTGCTGCGTTGGTCCGCCAGGAGCGACGGGGTGCGCGACATGCGCGTTTCTTACGGTTGAAACTTTTGTGACGCCAAAACGAAAAAACCCAGCCTGGGGCTGGGTCTTCAACGTCGGAACAGCAAACGCCCCGGCTTACCCAGCGAAAATGTGGGATTCCGGTCGGCGGGCACGCGAGGTCATGCCGGAGGCCATCCGGGCGGCGCTGGTGTCGTGCTGAAAGGCGTTTGCTTGCATAGGGCGCGAATCCTCGCACGCATGTGGGCACGGCGCAACCGCCGCGCATCTCATCGCGGCGGCACGACGACGACGTCGGGAATGTACGGGGTCACCGAGACCCGGATGCGCAGCCGGTTGCCCGGATCTTCCGGCAAGCGCGAACGGTATTTGGTGCCCTTGTAGACGTAGTCCACGTCGAAGGCGATCGGCCGACGGAACTCGCGCGGCACTTCCACGACCTTGCAGTTGCGCCGCGTGCTGGTCGGCGGCACCGCAGCGGGCGCGGCCGGTTCGGGGCGACGCGAGAACATCTCCTTGACCGAATCAACCATGCGGTTGATGCGGCCCTCGTCCTCGGCAGGCGCTGCAGCAGTCTGTGCCGCCTGTTCGGCTTCGCATTGCTCTTCGATACGCGTGGCGCGAAGCGTCTGGTAGACCGGCTCGACGTTGAGCACCTGCGCATAATCCAGCTTCACGTTCTCGATCACCACAGCCTGGTTCTTGGGGTCGGGCTCTGCCGCATGCGCCGGAATGACTTGCCCGGCAAACGTACACAGCAGCATGAAGAACGGAGAAGGTCGCATCAGTACCGGGAACGTGCAGCCAGTCAGTACGTAAGTGTATGGAGCTTGCGGCCACCGGGGCTGAACGCAACCCATCCGGTCGCCATTGTCAGGCTGGCGATTCGCCATCCCACCACAACGGGCTAAAATCGCGCGATTGCCCTTTTTCGGATGCCGATGAGCCTGCGCCTGCACAACAACCTGACGCGGCGGGTCGAGCCGTTTGCGCCGCTCGATCCGTCCAGCCCCACCCTGTATGTCTGCGGCCCCACCGTCTACAACTACGCACACATCGGCAACGCCCGCGGCCCGGTGGTCTTCGATGTGCTTGCCGCGCTGCTGCGCCGACGCTACGGCGCACTGCGCTACGCGCGCAACATCACCGACGTGGACGACAAGATCAACGCCGCCGCGCAGGCGAAGGGCGTGCCGATTGCGACGATCACCGACCGCTTCGCGGCAATCTACCGGCAGGACATGGCGGCGCTTGGCGTGGTTCCACCGGACATCGAACCGGAGGCCACCGCGCATATCCCGCAGATCGTGGCGATGATCGAGCAGTTGATCGCCAAAGGTCACGCCTACGCCGCCGAAGGCCACGTGCTGTTTTCGGTCTCCAGCTTCGATGGCTACGGCAAACTCTCGCGGCGCGACCCGGACGAAATGCTGGCCGGCGCGCGTGTGGACGTGGCGCCGTACAAGCGCGACCCCGGCGACTTCGTGCTGTGGAAACCCTCCAGCGACGATCTGCCCGGCTGGGAATCGCCGTGGGGCCGCGGCCGCCCCGGCTGGCACATCGAGTGCTCGGCGATGGCCGCCGCCCATCTGGGACCGACCATCGACATCCATGCCGGCGGCGTGGACCTGCAGTTCCCGCATCACGAAAACGAGATTGCGCAGAGCGAGTGCGCGCATGGCGGCGCCACCTTTGCGCGCTTCTGGCTGCACAACGGCATGCTCAATTTCAGCGGCGCGAAGATGAGCAAGTCGCTGGGCAATATCGAAACCGTGCACGAGCTCATCGCCAGGCATCCGCCCGAAGCGCTGCGCTATGCGCTGTTGAGCGCGCATTACCGTCAGCCGCTGGATTGGTCGGATGGGCTGATCGAGCAGGCCAAGAACACGCTGGACCGGTTGTATGGAACGCTGCGGGATCTGGCTGCGCTGGAAGCCGAAAAAAACGGCAGCGACTTTGCACTATCCAAGACGATTCCTGCCGAGGTGGAGTCCGCTCTGGATGACGACCTCAATACACCGCTGGCCTTGTCCGTCATGGCAAGCATCGCCTCCGACGCGCGTGCATTGCGCAACGAACTGATGCACAGCAGCGAAACGTCGGCGCGCACGACCGAGCTGCATGCCGCGCGCGCCAAGTTGCTCGCTGCCGGCATGGCACTGGGGTTGTTGCAACAAGACCCGGCTGCATGGTTCTCGCGCGGCACCGACATTGGCGACGATGCACGCATTACCGCATTGGTGGAAGAACGCAGCGCGGCAAAAAAAGCCAAGGATTTCGCCCGCGCCGACGCCATCCGCAAGCAACTGGCCGACGAGGGTATCGTGCTCGAAGACACGCCGCAGGGCGTGCGTTGGAAGCGGGCGTGATGCGCCCGTCTCCCACCAGGAGAAGACCCCGCACGGGCGGAGGAGGTGCGGGCTAGGTCGTGTACTTCAATCTCAACAGGCTTCGCATTTATCCTCACCCCCAACCCCTCTCCCGGTGAGAGAGGGGCAACGCGCGAGTTCAGCACTCTGTTCATCCCCCGGAACCGCAACTGCACACCTCCACGTCAAACGCGCATGGCCTACCCTTCCCCCATCGGGAGAAGGTGGCGCGCAGCGCCGGATGAGGGTGCGCCGCAGCGACAATCCCTCGTCGGTCATGGCGGGCGCATCGCCACGCGCCAGTCAAGACCAATGACCGACAGCTCTCGAAGGGTGCCCCGCCCTGGCACCTGGTGATACATGCATTGGCCACAGGCGCTCCAAGGCCTGCTCGTCAGTGGCGTACAACCCTTGCCTCCTCGCCCCGCCGGGAGAGAGGCTTTCAGCAAACGATTCCGGATGTCCTGATGACCACCTCCCCCTTCCCGCTTGAACCCACTGCCACCGAGGCGCAGGCAGCCATTGCCGAGGAGTTTTCCTTCTTCGGCGACTGGTCCGAGCGCTACCAGTACCTGATCGATCTTGGCCGCAAGTTGCCCGCCTTCCCGGAACAGTGGAAAACCGAAGAACACCGTCTGCACGGCTGCCAATCGATGGTCTGGATCGTGCCGGAAGGCAACACCGAGCGGCTGGATTTCCATGCCGTCAGCGATTCGGCCATTGTCTCCGGGCTGATCTACCTAGCGCTGCGCGTGTATTCGGGGCGTAGCGCGCAAGAGATCCTGGCCACCGAGCCTGACTACATCGCCGGCATTGGTTTGGCCAAGCATCTGTCGCCGACCCGCAGCAACGGCGTGACGGCGATACTGGCCTTCATCCGCGATACCGCGCGCGCGCAGTAGTGAGCACGCCAGCCCGATCGCCAGCCGATTCGCTGCGCACCCTGCTCGCCCATCCAGGCTTCGGCCTGGTGCTGCTGTACCGCGTGGCGGCGATGCTGTCCTACCAGATCGTCGCGGTGACGGTCGGTTGGCATATCTACGAAATGACCTGCAACCCGCTCTCGCTGGGGCTGATCGGCCTGGCCGAAATCCTGCCGTTCTTCTGCATCGCCCCCTTTGCCGGCTACCTGGTCGATCAGCTGCCGCGCCGCCGGCTGGGCATGGTGGCCGTGCTGAGTTTGGTCGCGACCGCGCTGCTGCTGTTGGCGATCACGCAAGGCTGGCTGCCAGTCAAAGGCGTGTGGCCCATCTATGCCGCCATCTCGCTCACCGGCGCGGCGCGCTCTTTCTTGTCGCCGGTCTATAACGCCTTGTTCGCACGGGCGCTGCCACGCGAAGCATTCGCACGCGGTGCCAGCATCGGCAGCGTCACCTTCCAGGCCGGCATGGTGATCGGCCCGGCGCTAGGCGGTGTGCTGGTCGGCTGGGGCGGCAAGGGCCTGGCCTACGGGGTCGCCGCCAGCGTGGCGATGCTGGCGATCTTGGCGTTGGCACTGCTGCGTGTCAGTGAGCCGGTCAGCGAGGGCCCGCATGCGCCGATCTTCCGCAGCATCGCCGAAGGCGCGCAGTTCGTGCTGTCCAACCAGATCATGCTGGGCGCCATGGCGCTGGACATGTTTTCGGTACTGCTCGGCGGCGCGGTATCGATGTTGCCGGCCTTTATCCACGACATCCTGCACTATGGCCCGGAAGGCCTGGGCATTCTGCGCGCCGCGCCGGCGCTGGGTTCGATCGTGGTTGGCGTATGGCTGGCGCGGCACCCGCTGCAGCGCAATGCCGGACGCGTCCTGCTGCTGTCGGTGGCCGGCTTCGGGCTCTGCACCATCGCCTTCGGACTGTCGCGCCATTTCTGGCTGTCCGCGGCGATCCTGCTGGTGTACGGCATGTGCGACGGCGTCTCGGTGGTGGTGCGCCAGACCATCCTGCAGTTGGCCACCCCCGATGCCATGCGTGGCCGGGTGTCTTCGATCAACGGCATCTTCATCGGCTCGTCCAACGAGCTGGGCGCGTTCTACGACGGCGTCATGGCGCGCCTGGTCGGCCTGGTGCCGGCGGTGGTCATCGGCGGCTGCGTCACCCTGGGCGTGGTGGCCACCACCGCCTGGAAGGCGCCGCGCCTGCGCAAGCTGGACCTGCGCGATCTGCAGTGAGCTGGGCGATTGCTTGGTTGCCGGTGCCCGCGGCGCCGCGGCGGTGACAAGCTGTTCGTGCTGCGGGCCGCGGTCAGGTGCCATCATGCAGCTGCCTGCGGCGGCCTCGCGCAAAGGGGCGCTGACCGACCAAACGCCAATACAGCGAATCAGGCGCCCATAAAAAACCCCGCACCAGGCGGGGTCTTTCAGTGCGCCAGGCGGATGCTCAGTCGCCCTGCTGCTTCTGCAAATGCTCCCAACGCTCCTGAGCGTCGATGGTGCGCTCGGCAGTCAGACGCGCTTCCAGGCGGTCCAGACCGATCTCTTCGCCGGTGTCCACGCAATAGCCGTATTCGCCGTCTTCCAGACGCTTGAGCGTGCTGTCGATCTTGGAGATCAGCTTGCGGGCGCGATCACGGGCACGCAGTTCCAACGAGTTCTCGGTCTCGCGGGTGGCGCGTTCGGCTTCGTCGCCGATGTCGCGCACTTCTTCGCGCAGGTTTTCGATGGTCTGCTTGGATTCTTCCACCATCTCGTTGCGCCAGCTCTGCAGACGCTGGCGGAAATATTCCTGCTGCAGCTTGTTCATGTACTCCTCGTCTGCGGAAGGCTTGTAGCCCTGCGGCAGGATCGGGCGACCGGTTGCTTCATCGGTCTTGTACTCGACCACCTTGTACTTGGTCTTGGGGGCCACGCTGGACGGCTTGGACGTCACGGCCACGGCCACCTTGCCGACCGGACGGGTCGCAGCAGGCTTGGCAGGGGCTTCGGTTTTGGTTGGCGTTTTTGCGGAAGATTTCGAAACGGGCACGGGATTCTTAGATGACGGGGTCGCAGGCTTTGCCGGCTTCGCAGGGACGGCCTTGAGGGCCGGTGCGGGCGCGGGCTTTTCAGCCTTGACCGGGACTGACTTGGCCGGAGCCGGCTTGGTGGCCGGCTTCGGTACGGACTTGGGCGCCACCGGCTTGGCAGCCGGTTTGGCGACAGCCGGAGCTGCCTTTTTCGCCGCCGGCTTGGCGACAGGTTTCACTGACTTGGGGGCTGCGGACGCGGTGGTCTTGGAAGCCGGCGCCGGCTTGGCAGCGGCCTTCTTCGCAGGTGCCTTCTTCGCGGGTACCTTCTTGGCAGCCGGCTGCTTGGTCGCCGGTTTTGCGGCCGGTTTCGCAGCAGCGGACGTCGTTGCCTTTTTCGCAACGGGTTTGGCGGACTTCTTGGCGGCCTCTACGGCCTTTTTTGCAGGTTTTTTAGCAGCCACGAAACGCTCATCCTTGGTTCCCCCGGGGCCCGGGAAAGCGGGCATTTATAACGTACCCCGCGGACTCCCGGCAACCACCTATTAATGCAAGTGGTATATCATTGGCAAGTGATCTCACGCCTGCTCATCGCGCTGCTGCGCGTCTACAAGCTCGTCATCAGCCCCCTGCTCGGGCCGCGTTGCCGTTTTGCGCCAAGCTGCTCGGACTACGCGATGACCGCCATCGGCCGCTTCGGCCCGCTGCGCGGCAGTTGGCTTGCCGCACGCAGGCTCGGCCGCTGTCATCTTTTCCATCCGGGCGGATTCGATCCGGTGCCCGATGCGCCCGCCTCGCCCTCCCCGTCTTCTTCTTACTGCAGCTGCAAACGACCCCATCCATGAGCCGAACCGTCATCGTCAATGCCCGCCTGGTCAATGAAGGCAAGGAGTTCGACGCCGATCTCCTGATCGAAGGCGGCCGCATCGCCAAGATCGACAGCAAGATCGCTCCTGCCCCTGGCGATACCGTTGTGGACGCCGCCGGACGCTGGGTGCTGCCAGGCATGATCGACGACCAAGTGCACTTCCGCGAACCTGGCCTGACCCACAAGGGCGACATCGCGACCGAATCCGGCGCCGCGGTGGCCGGCGGCCTGACCAGCTTCATGGACATGCCCAATACCAATCCGCCGACGCTGGATGCCGCCGCACTGCAGGCCAAGTACGACGCCGCTTCCGGGCGCGCCTGGGCCAACTACGGCTTCTACATGGGCGCCAGCAACGACAACCTGGTCCACATCCAGTCGCTGGACCCCAAGACTGCCCCGGGCATCAAGGTGTTCATGGGCGCCTCCACCGGCAACATGCTGGTCGATAATCCGGAAACGCTGGACGCCATCTTCCGCGACGCGCCCACGCCGATCATCACGCACTGCGAAGACACCCCGACCATCGATGCGACGATGGCGCAGTATAAGGAAAAGTACGGCGATGCACTGACACCGGAGATGCACCCGGACATCCGTTCGCGTCAGGCCTGCCTGAAGTCCTCGCAACTGGCGGTGTCGCTGGCGCGTAAGCACAACACCCGTCTGCATGTGCTGCACATTTCCACCGCCGACGAGCTGTCGCTGTTCGAAGCCGGCCCGCTGGTCGGTGCCGACGGCAAGCTGCGCAAGCGCATCACCGCCGAGACCTGTATCCACTTTCTGCGCTTCGATCGCAGCGATTACGCACGACTGGGCAACCTGATCAAGTGCAACCCCGCGATCAAGGACGCAGAAGATCGTCTGGCGCTGATCGATGCGCTGGCCGAAGATGTCATCGACGTGCTCGCCACCGACCACGCCCCGCACACCTGGGAAGAAAAGCAAAAGCCCTATGCGCAGGCGCCCTCGGGCCTGCCGTTGGTGCAGTACGCGCTGGTCGCGGCACTGGAGCTGGTGCATGAAGGCAAGTTGCCGATCACCCGTATCGTGCAGAAGTTCGCGCATGCGCCGGCGCAGTTGTTCGATGTGCAAGAGCGCGGCTTCCTGCGCGAAGGCTATTTCGCCGACCTGGTGATGATCGACAACGCCGCGTTCACCGTGAAGCGAGAGCAGGTGCTGTCCAAGTGCGGCTGGTCGCCGTTGGAAGGCACCACGTTCCGTTCGCGGATCGCCTCGACCTGGGTCAATGGTCGCCAGGTCTGGGACGGCGAGCGCCTGGTCGGCGCCGGTGCCGGCCAGCGCCTGACCTTCGACCGTTGATGCGCACCGTTCTGGTCGCTGCCTGGCTGGCGTTGGCGCCGTGCGCGTTGACCAGCCTGCCGGCGTTGGCGCAAGCCAGCGATGCGCAGCGCGTGGTGTTTCCCGCCAGCGCCTCGCAGGGCGCCATGGTGATCGGCAAGGTGCCGGTCGGCAGCCAGGTCCGCTACGCCGGTCGCACGTTGCGGGTCAGCGACTATGGCAGCGTGGTGTTCGGCATCGGTCGCGATGCAACCGGCCCGCTGCAGGTGGACGTCACCCACCCCGATGGCGGCAGCGAACAGGTCCGGATCGCGGTGACCCCACGCGACTGGCCGATCGAACGCGTCAACGGTGTCCCGCCCAAGACGGTCAATCCACCGCCAGCGATCGCCGAACGGATCAAGCGCGAGCAGGCACAGGTCACCGCCGCGCGCGACCGCGACGATCCGCGCACGGACTTCGCTGCACCCTTCATCTGGCCGGTGCAGGGCCGCATCAGCGGCCGCTTCGGCAATGCGCGCGTTTACAACGGGCAGCCAGGTGCTGGCCATTCCGGCATGGATATCGCCGTGCCCACCGGCACGCCGGTGAAGGCACCGGCCGCCGGCGTGGTGACATTCGCAGCACCCGATCTGTATCTGACCGGCGGCACGGTGCTGCTGGACCATGGCTTTGGCATCAGCTCCAACTTCCTGCATTTGTCGCGAGTCGACGTCAAGGTCGGCGATCGGATCGCTCAGGGCCAGGTGATCGGCGCAGTGGGAGCCACCGGGCGGGCAACCGGTCCGCATCTGCATTGGGGGATGAACTGGTTCGACACCCGCATCGATCCGCTGCTGGTGCTTGAGCGGACGAAGTAGAGCGTTCGGATCGCCTCTTTGACGTGCGGTGGCACTGAAGACACTGTTCTACGCTTCATAGGTAAGAGCCTGCTTAGCCAGCGCTTTCTTCTGCTGAGTCTAGTTTGCCCCACTTAAACTATCGCGTCTCAGACGTACTGGAACGGAGCCGCAACAGTGGATAACAATGCAGGCGTGACCAACGTTGATCACATTGGGTTTGCCGTTTCATCTCTTGACGACGCTATCCGGTTCTGGACCGAGGCCCTCGGGTTTACGCTCGAACGACAGGCAGAGATGGGCGGCGATTTCCTGCATCAGGTCACCGGCGTCGATGATCCGAGCGTGCGAACGGCAATCGTGAAGGCTCCGGACGGATTCATCGTCGAGTTGCTGCAATATTCCAAAGGTCGTCGGAATGGGCAGTCGCCGGACAGCGCGGGTGCGATCGGGGCCGCCCATCTGGCACTGACCGTCCGGGACATCCATGCAGCCATCTCCCGTGTTGAGGCCGCCGGATGGAGGGCGAAGGGCGAGCCGCTGCCGATTCCGGCAGGTCCAAGAAAGGGAACGCTCACCGCCTACGTTTCTGGTCCCGACCATATTTCCATCGAGTTCATGCAGCCCGCTGGATCGTGACAGAACCGGCGCGCCGCAACTACCGGCGCAGTCGTCAGCGGGATGACACCAATGGTCGCATCCCCGCCCCGTTGATGGACCATGATCGCGATCCGCCTTGGCGTGCGGCTGCAGAGTCATTCTGCGATGACCCCAATATTTGATGCATCGCGACCGCTGGATCAGGCCCCCTCAATTAAGGGCGTGTTATGCACTTGGGGTGAGTGCGAAGCTCGAAGTGCATAACACGCTCTAACGGGCTACACCCTGCGGCGCCCGAAGAAAAACGCAACCCACGGCGATTGCGCCGGAGCGCTACACACCCGGTCAGCGGCCACCTACCCGTTGGGCTTGTGTTGGCCAGCGGGCTTTGCGGTATAACCGGAACGACCGTCGCGCATGTCTGCACGCGGGCGCTCGGCTGCTGACGGTCGGTCCGTCGCTTCGGCGTCGGGCGTGCTTCATCTCCCCTCCCCCGACTGCAGGAGATGTGCGACACGCGCAACCAGCACCTCAAACCGACCCTGGGCACTTGGCAGTTGTGGGGTATCGCCGTGGGGCTGGTGATTTCCGGCGAGTATTTCGGCTGGAGTTACGGCTGGGGCACCGCTGGCACGCTCGGCTTTCTGGTGACCACGCTGCTGGTCGCAGTGATGTACACCTGCTTTATCTTCAGCTTCACCGAATTGACCACCACCATTCCCAATGCGGGCGAGCCGTTCGCCTACAGCCTGCGTGCGTTCGGCGCCTATGGCGGGATGCTGGCGGGCCTGGCCACGCTGATCGAATTCGTCTTCGCGCCACCGGCCATCGCGATGGCGATCGGCGCCTATCTGATGTGCAGTACCACACCCTCGATCCGCGCATTGCAGCGATCGGCGCCTATCTGGTCTTTATGAGCTTGAACATCGTCGGCGTGGCGATTGCGGCCACCTTCGAGCTGATCGTGACCTTGCTGGCGGTGTTCGAACTGCTGGTATTCATGGAGGTGGTGGCGCCGGGTTTCAGCGCGGCGCGCTTCGACGCCAACGGCTGGGCGGGCAACGACATGTTCGGGCCGGCGGCCATTTCAGGAATCTTCGCCGCAATTCCGTTTGCGATCTGGTTCTTTCTGGCCATCGAAGGGGCAGCAATGGCGGCCGAAGAAGCCAAGGACCCCAAGCGTACGATTCCGCGCGCCTACATCGCCGGCATTCTTACCCTGGTGATCCTGGCGCTGGAGGTGATGGTGTTTGCCGGCGGCGTCGGCGACTGGCGCCAGCTTTCCAACATCAACGCCCCCCTATCGCAGGCGATGAAGGCCGTGGTCGGCAACAGTTCCACCTGGTTGCACATGCTGGTGTGGATCGGCCTGTTCGGGCTGGTGGCGAGTTTCCACGGCATTATCCTGGGCTATTCGCGGCAGTTCTTTGCGCTGGCGCGTGCCGGCTTCCTACCGCATGGGCTGGCCAGGCTGTCGCGTTTTCGCACACCGCATTGCGCCATCCTGGCCGGCGGCGTCATCGGCATTGTCGCAATCTGCAGCGACAGCGTGGTCAAGATCCAGGGCATGTCGTTGACTGCAGCGATGATCACCATGTCGGTGTTCGGCGCGATCGTGATGTATGTGATGAGCATGCTCAGCCTGTTCAAGCTGCGGCGCGCCGAACCGGGGTTGGAGCGTAGTTTCCGCGCGCCAGGGTACCCGGTGGTGCCGGCCATTGCGCTGGTGCTGGCGCTGGTGTGCCTGGCAGCGATGGTGTGGTTCAACCCGATCGTGGCGTCGATCTTCCTGGGCCTGCTGCTGTTTGGCGCGGTGTGTTGCCTGCTGAGCCTGCGCACGCAACACGCGCCTGCGACCAGCGCCGGATGAGCGGCTTCGCATTCACCGCAGGGTGCGA
Organism: Xanthomonas axonopodis; assembly: GCF_001304695.1. Taxonomy (GTDB): domain Bacteria; phylum Pseudomonadota; class Gammaproteobacteria; order Xanthomonadales; family Xanthomonadaceae; genus Xanthomonas; species Xanthomonas axonopodis. The sequence continues at coordinate 13,253 of NZ_JFAQ01000191.1, read as the reverse complement.
ACAATTTCGGTTTGCCGACCTCAAGACCTTGCTCGCCAAGGCGACGCCGGCGCGCTCCGGCGACCAGCAGGCCGGTGTTGCTGCCGACTCCGGCCTGCAGCGTGTCGCCGCGCAGATGGCGCTGGCCGATCTGCCGCTGCAGCATTTCCTGCAGGAAGTGGTTGTGCCGTACTGACGCGCCCGATCATCGACCAGCACGATGCCGCTGCGTTCGCCGCTGTTGCGCATCTCACCGTGGGCGGCGTTCGCGATTGGCTGCTCAGTGCGCAGGCCGACGAAGCTGCATTGACCGCATTGGCACCTGGCCTGACGCCGGAAATGGTGGCCGCGGTGGCCAAACTGATGCGCGTGCAGGACCTGATCCTGGTGGCGCAGAAAACCCGGGTCGTCACCCGCTTTCGCAACACGCTGGGGCTGCGCGGACGCCTGTCGACGCGCCTGCAGCCCAACCGCCCGACCGATGATGCCACCGGCATTGCCGCCAGCGTGCTCGACGGTTTGTTGTACGGCAACGGCGATGCGGTGATCGGCATCAATCCGGCCAGTGACCGCCTGGCCGCGACCACGGCCTTGTTGCGCATGCTCGATGCGGTGATCAGCGGTTATCAGATCCCCACCCAATCGTGCGTGCTTGCTTGCGCATATCACCACCATCGAAGCGATCGGCCGTGGCGTGCCGGTGGACCTGGTGTTTCGGTCGATCGCCGGCACCGAGGCGGCCAATGCCAGCTTCGGCATCAACCTGGCCTTGCTGCAGGAAGGTTATGAAGCGGGCCTGTCGTTGCGTCGCGGCAATGTCGGCGACAACGTGATGTATTTCGAAACCGGCCAGGGCAGCGCGCTGTCGGCCAATGCGCACCACGGCGTGGATCAACAGACCTGCGAGGTGCGCGCCTATGCGGTGGCGCGCCACTACAAACCACTGCTGGTGAACACCGTGGTGGGCTTCATCGGCCCGGAATATCTCTACGACGGCAAGCAGATCATCCGCGCCGGGCTGGAGGATCACGTCTGCGGCAAGTTGCTCGGCGTACCGATGGGCTGCGACATCTGCTACACCAATCATGCCGACGCCGATCAGGACGACATGGACATGTTGCTCACCCTGCTCGGCACGGCCGGCATCAATTTCATCATGGGCATTCCCGGCTCCGACGATGTGATGCTGAACTACCAGACCACCTCGTTTCACGATGCCTTGTATGCACGCCCGGCGCTCGGTCTGCGCGCCGCGCCTGAGTTCGAGCAGTGGCTGGAGCAGCACGACATCCTGCAGCTGCGCGATGGCCGCTTCGAACTTGGCAACGAGGTACCGGCGCCATTTCGGCGTGCATTGCACAGGCCAGCGGTAGAACGGCCCCATGAGCGCACCCTTGAAACCGCCACGCGATGCCTGGGCGCAACTGCGCCAATTGACGCCCCCGCGCATCGCGCTGGGCCGTGCGGGGACCAGTCTGCCTACAGACGCGCACCTGGAGTTTCAGCTGGCGCATGCGCAGGCACGCGATGCGGTGCATCTGGCATTCGACCCGGCACCGCTGCAGGCCGCGCTGGAGCAACGCGGGCGCAGCAGCATCCTGTTGCAGAGCGCTGCGGCCGATCGTCACCAGTATCTGCAACGTCCTAATCTGGGACGGCGCCTGGCCGATGATGCCGCCACCCAACTGCGCGGCCTCGCGGTCGTGCATGGCGGTAGACATGATGTTGCGGTGGTCATCGCCGATGGGCTGTCTGCGCTGGCCGTACATCGGCATGCGGCGCGCATGCTCGAGCAGATCGATGCACTGGCGTCGCAAGAAGGCTGCTCGCTCGCGCTGGTGGTAATAGTCGCGCAAGGGCGCGTGGCCGTCGGCGACGAGGTCGGCGGGCTGCTCGACGCGCGTGCGGTGATCGTGCTGAGCGGCGAACGGCCGGGCCTGAGCTCACCCGACAGCCTGGGCCTGTATCTCACCTACACGCCCCGCGTCGGGCTCACCGATGCAGCGCGCAACTGCATTTCCAACATTCGCGCCGAAGGACTGAGCGACGCCGAGGCCACGCACAAATTAGGGTATCTGCTGCGCGAGGCATTTCACCGCAAACTCTCTGGCGTGCAGTTGAAAGACGAAGCCGAGCAACCTGCCTTGGTGGCAGGCCCTGCCGATGCTGCGCCGCGCACGTTCTTGTTGCCGGATTGAACGGCGCGGCATGTACGGACCAGGAATCGATACCGCTCGCTACGCGATCAATCCTCTACTTCAACGCCCCATCCTGCGCATCGCTGGCGGCATAGGTACTGGTCTGCAGCTCGTTGTCATGCGGATGACGCAGGGCATCGCGGACATCATCGGGAAGCTTGTCGACATCCAGCATCACCTTGCCCGAATGCACATCGCGCACCACCGAGGCAGGCAGCACGAAGTCGCCGCCGTTTTCGATATTGACGACCAGTTCGCCTCCCTCGTTGCGGATGTCGCGGATGGCACCGATGCCGACTTCGCCATCGCGTAGAAATACCATCTGGCCAATTTCGATCTGCTGCATGTTCAATCTCCTGGAATGGCGGCATCAGGCAAGCGCGCTGTGCCGGTACAGATCATCGCGCTGCGGTGCGTTGGCGCGCGGTGAAGCGCAGATCACCGCGGCGTGGGCGCGTGCAACAAGGCGCCGCTCGGCAGGCGGACCGGCTGCCCCCGCAACACGCTCGAACTCGGGCACGTTGTGCGAACAGAATACCTCCACCTCGCCCGCGTGCTGTTGCCGTAGAGCGCGCAGACGCTGCTGGTTGGTCAAGCGCGCCGGTCGGTCCTTCTCCAACATCCATTGGTAAGCACGCAGCCCTGGCGTGCAGTAAGGCGCCTCCGCATCCATTTCGCGATGGAAGAAAATATGCATCGCCTGCCAGCAGCAGCCATCGTTCCGGCGTATGCACCGCAACCGCCGCGTGACCCAACGTGTGCCCGGGAAGCGGCACCATCAACAGTTCTGGCGGTAGCCCATGCAGGTTGCGCACGCACTCAAGCCCCATCCAGCGCTCGCCTGCGGCGCCGTCGTAAGTGCGCCACTGTCCGCGCGTAGACCACTGTTGCGGACGAAAGCGCTGGCGGTCCATCCAGGTACGCTGTGCCAGTGCGGCATCGCGCTCGCCCGTCATCAGGTGGACGCGCGCATGCGGAAAGTCGTCCAGCCCGCCAGCGTGGTCGAAATCCAGATGGGTCAGCACGATGTGCCGCACATCGCGTGGGTCCAGCCCGAGCCGTTGTATTTGCCGGATTGCTGTCATTTCCTTGCGCAAGTCCGGCTTGACCAAGGCCAGAAAAAATCGACTCAGGCGCGCACGTGGCTCGGCCACATCGCGCAGGCCGAAACCGGTATCGATCAGCACCAACCCGGCGCTGGTTCCCACCAACAAGCAATGGCAACACAGATGGCCGCGATCCAGCACGCCTGGCGTACGACCATCCATGAGATGGCCGCCCAGCGGACAGGTGGAGATGCTGTGAGGTGATGCACGCGCATCGGCGCGCTCCGCTTGGCGGGCCAGCTTCGCAGTGCGGCCGTCGCACAGCGGTGAGCGGTGCCAATCACGCAACCAGCGCGCACACGCCACCTTGACGGTGGCGCGTGCGCGCCAAATGTTCAGCGCAGCGGGACGTCCGCCACCTTGTCTTGGTAATCCTTCTTCGGGTCTACGCCCAACAACACCTTGATTCCTGCCAGCAGGCTCGACTCGTTGAGCCAGATCTGTGCATGGTCGGCGTCCAGGCGCAGCAGCGCCAAGTTCGGATCGGTCTTGCCGCCTTCGTACCACGCGGCGACGTATGGATTCCACAACCGATCGACCATGGCCGGGTCGGTGTCTTCGCGCAGCGAACCGCTGATGCTGGCGAACAGATCGTGGCCCTTGCTGCTGAAGGCGCCAATGATGCGGCGGCCCTGCCCCAGCATGGCGATCAGCGCGTTGTCCTTGCGATGTAAAGAACCAGATCGGGCCACCGCTATCGCCTTCGATCTGTGCGGTCATCGGACGCGCGTGACCGTCTTCGACACCGTCCAGGCCCAGCATCACGGTGCGATCGGATTTGAGCGCCTTCCAGAATTTTTCCTGCAACTCTTTGGTGTCTGCCATTTCGATTCCTGACATGCGCGTGGTACGCGGGTGAGCCAGTCTGAAAGGCCCTGCGCCCACGGCATGTGAGGACGCACCGTCGCTCGCCGTCGTTGTGCAACCGCAATATGGTCGGCGTGCGCACGTGGCCTGCAGCAACGGTAACGGGCTGCAAAGCGTGACCGACTCGCAGTTCCGGCACATTGGCCGATGCCTCATCGGCCCAAAAACGACCACTGCAGTAGGATCGGCCGGCCGCTACTGCGGCACGAACGAGAACCACGCATGGCAACGACCGTCGTTGTACCTGCGTTGCATTGCCCTGACTCCTGAAGCGGCCTGACACCTGTTGCGATCGTTTATCAGGCGAGCGCGCAACAGCCTCGTGATCGCTCCTGGCCTGCCCGGCATCTGCAACGTATTGCGCACGCGTTCCATTCTGAGAGAGCGCCACCACATGTCTGCATTGCACATCCGTGCGACCTGTCTTGCCGCCGCAGTGCTGAGCCTTGTCAGCGCCACTGCACTGGCACTGACAGGCACTGCCACACGGCCGCAGCTCACCAGCAGCGAAGCGGGCACTTATACGATTGCCAAAGCCTTGGCCAAGGCCGGGCCGATCAACGCCTTGGTGACCGACAACTGGAACCCCACCGCAGGTGTCGCCCTGCTCAGTGCCGACTACGCAGTGGCTGCCGATGGCTCCACACGCTACCGCACCGTGCAATCTGCCATTGACGCCGCCGTGGCTGCCGGCGGCACGACACGTCGCTACATCAGCATCAAGGCAGGCACCTACACCGAGCTGGTCTGCGTGCCGAACAATGCGCCACCGCTGACGCTGTTCGGGCTGGGCACAAACACCGGCGACACCGTCATCCGCTTCAACAACGCCAACCCCACGCCCAAGCCAGCCGGCACCGCAAGCCACCCGTGTGCGAGCAATGCATCGGCGACAACGGTTGGCACCTCCAACAGCGCCACGTTCACGGTGCGCGCAGCGAATTTCGAGGCGCGCCACCTGCGCGTGGACAACAACTATGTGGAAGGCACCTACACAGACAACAATCAATCGGCGGTGGCACTGGCTGTGCGTGGCGACAAGGCCGACTTCCAGGATGTCCTGGTGACCGGCAACCAGGACACCTTGTTGATCAGAGCAAGCAGCGCGTCCGATGTGATCCGTGCGTATTTCAAAAACAGCACCATCAAGGGCGATGTCGATTTCATCTTCGGCTCCGGTGTCGGCGTCTTCGATGGCGCCATCATCCGTTCCACCGGCGCACGCCTGGGCAGCAGCCGCGGCGGCTATATTTTTGCCCCCAGCACGCGCCCTGGCAGCAGCTACGGATTTCTGGCGGTCAACAGCAGCTTTACCGGTGTCTCCGGCTCTCCGGACAACAACACCTATCTTGGACGTGCCTGGGACGAAAGCGTCGGCAGCCTGAGCGCCTACGTCAAGGGCACCTCACCCAACGGCCAGGTGACGGTGCGTGACTCGATCTTGGGCAGCCATATCCGCAAGACCGCGCCATGGAATGCATCAACGGTCGGCCGCCCGTATTGCAGCAGCAACTGCACCAATTCGGCGAATCGTTTCTACGAGTACGGCAATACCGGGGCCGGGGCCGCCGACTGACCAACCGCCACCACAGCTGCGTCTTTGTAGCGTCCTGGCAGCAACGTTTCGGTGTAGCACCGCTGCTCATCGCCTGTTTGCAATCCGCGTGATGCGGTGTGCCAACAGGCGATGGTGTTTACCGCGCATCCGCGTGCGCCCGATAACAACGCTTGATTGGAATGGGCACTGCATTGATGACTTCGGGGACGCGGCGTCGAGTTCGCCCCTCCGACGTCGGCCGCCCACATGAGGCGCCAGGGTTGCCACTTCCTTGCGCAATCGACGTCGCAACGGCGATACCTGCACCGCAAGCCCTGCGCACCAGGCACGGTGACACGGCTGTCATGCAACGTATCGCTGCTGCGCGCAGATCGCACCGTCGCCGCGCCCTATCGGAGCACTCCCCCCAATGCGATCTCCTTTCACCTTTCCCGCCATCGCACCACTGACGCTTGCCTTGTTCGGCATGACAAGCTTGCAGGCCAGCGCAGCGCGGCCGCACGGGGAGGATATGCCCGACACCGCGCACAGCATCTCCACCCGTTGGGGTGTCGTCCAGCAGCCGACCTTGCCGACGCAGATCTGCGCAACGCTCAAAGCCGCACTGATTCCAGTGGCCGGGTCGTTGGACATGCTGGATCAGGATCCGGCCCACTCCAAGCGCGATACCGCGCGCCTGCAGGCGGCCATCGACGATTGCCCTGCCGGCAGCGCAGTGCATCTTGTCCCCGGCGATGCCGGCGAATCCGGCGTGCTCAGTGGGCCGTTGACAATCAAAAGCGGGGTCACGCTCTGGATCGACCGCGGGGTCACCTTGTTCGGCTCGCGCAATCCGCAAGACTACGACAATGGCCTGGGCACCTGCGGCACCGCCAGCAGCGACAAGGCCAAGTCGTGTAGCCCGCTGATCCATCTCTCCGACACCGCCAACAGCGCCATTGTCGGCGCCGGCAAAATCGACGGCCGTGGCGGCAGCACGCTCACTGCCGGACCCAATGCCGGCAAGGCCAGCTGGTGGGATCTTGCCTATCTCAATGTCACCAAGGGCTTGAGTCAGCACGTGCCGCGCCTGCTGCAGATCGACGACAGCACTAACGTCACCTTGTACGACATCACCCTGGAAAACTCGCCCAATTTCCATGTCATCAGCGACAACGTAGTGGGCCTGACCGCGTGGGGCATCAAGATTTTGGCGCCCAGCCTCGTCTATTCGCGTCCCGGCTATCGATGCCCGGCAGGCAGCACCCCCGACGTCAATCCGCACGCAACCTGCTTCACGCCGGAGACTGCCAAGAACACAGATGGCTTCGACCCGGGCCAGTCGAAGAATGTGCTGCTGGCGTACTCGTACATCGGCACCGGCGATGACGGTGTGGCGATCAAGGCGCACGCCAACAGCAAGCGCAGCATCGCCTCGGAAAACATGCTGTTCGCCTACAACCAGCTCTACTACACCCATGGTTTTTCGCTGGGCAGCGAAACCGATTCGGGTATGCGCCATATTGCCGTGCGTGGCTTGAGCATCGACGGCTTCAATGCCAACGATGCGCAGCGCGATCCCTACTCGGCCAATGGCCTGCGCATCAAGTCCGATGCCTCTCGCGGCGGCCAGGTCTACGACATCAGCTTCGAGAACCTCTGCATGCGCGGGGTTGCGCGGCCGCTGGTGTTCGATGCCAACTACGCCAACGCGCCCACCCGCGACAAGCACCCGCAGTTCGACGGCATTTCGCTCAGTAACGTGCATTCGCTGGGTTCGACCACCTTGGGTGGCGGCGAACTGAGTTTCTATGGGTATCGCGATGCCGGCACTACCCGGCCGATCACCATCTCGCTGGACAATGTCGTGCTGGAAGGCGGCAAGGTCAGCTTCGCGCAGCCGCATTTCGGCGGGCCTGCGAGCAATCCGGGCGCGACGCACTTCACCTTCAAAGGCGGCCCGGTGAGCTTTTACGATCAGCTGACCGAATCGGTGCCCAACGATGTGCAGCTACAAGGCAAACCCGGCCCTGGCACGCCACTGCAATGCAATGACGCCTTCATTGCCTATCACTCGGTGCTGCCAGATTCGCCGATTTGAATCCAGCGTGCTGAGCGCAACGCAGCCACATACGGATGCAACGCTTGCTGCGGTCTGCCGGTCGCAGCAAGCCATCGGTCCGAACCCAAAAATGAAAAGGGGCCTGCCGGCAGCCCGCAGGACACATTGGTGCGCCTGCACGTTGCGCCATCCGGCCGTGTATCGCTTGCGCTCAGTCCGCGCCGCTAGCTGCGCGCCAGCTATGCCACAGCTGTTGCACCGGCGGCGGGTAGGCAGGCTTGCCGCCCAGTTCACGCTGCAAACGCAACCGTGCCAGGCGCGACCACACCCGATGCGGCCGTGCCAATGCCGGCCTGCGAGGCCACGCACGTAGCAGTTGGGTGCGCCAGGCAACGGTGGTGACGCTGCCGGGAGCGGCGCTATCACCAGCCACGCGTTGCCGTGCGTCCAGCCATTGCACCGAGACCGCAGTGGCGTCGCTTGGCTGGCGGCGCGCGAACAATACCGCTTCCACGCCGACCACTGCCTCGGCAAAGCCACGCAGCTGATCCAACGCCTGCTGCAGCGATGCCGGCTGTGTACGCGCCACCTGCATGGCCGGCAAGGTGTCGGCCAACTGTGACCACGGCGCACGCACCGGCTCAAGCACGCGCCCCAACGGATGCCGCGAGCGCTGGCTCGACCAGTCACGCAGCTCCTGTTGCCACCACGCCAGCTTGGCATCGGCCGGCAACGGGTCGCCGGCGATGTTCATGATGTCTTCCCATTCCTGCAGCAACGCGAACCAGGCAACTGCCAGGCGGCGTTGCGACTCGGGCACGAACGGTTCGGCAACCGACCATTCCGGCCATCGGGTTGCCCACTTGTCGAGAAAACTGTCGAGCGCGCTGGATTGGCTCATGGCGGGTCCAGAAAAATACCAAGAAAGATCAGATCTGCGGCCACGTTGCCGGATTCCAAAGCGCCTGCGGCTGCTCGACCAGCACATCGGCCTGCCAGCGCGACGGGGCGTCGTCGTCCAGACGATAGCCCCACAACGCCGCGACCGACGGCATCAGCGCCGCGCGCGCAGCCACAATGTCGCGCTCATCGTCGCCGACATACACGCAGTGTGCAGATGCAACGCCGATGCGTTGGGCGGCTACCACAAGCGGCAACGGATGCGGCTTGCGCTCGGCTAGCGTGTCGCCACCGATCAGCACCGCGCAACGCTGCTCCCATCCCAACTGCGGCAGGATCAGGCGCGCCAGATACTCGGGCTTGTTGGTGACAATGCCCCAGACGCAGCCGGCGTCCTCCAGCCGCACCAGCATCTGTTCGATGCCATCAAACAGCTGCGACTGCGTGCCGATCAAGCCTTCGTAGCGCTGCAGGAATTCCGGCACCAGCGCAACGCACGCCGCGGCATCGAGCTCGGCAAAGGCCACGCCGAGCATCGCACGCGCACCTTTGGAGACCACCGGGCGCAGCGAAGCCAACGCAACTGGCGCACGCCCACGCGCGTCCAGCATGGCATTGACCGTCGCGAGCATATCCGGCGCACTATCCAGCAAGGTGCCATCCAGATCGAACAACACCGCACGCGGGAAAACCACAGCAACACCTGTCGTCAATTGCACGTCGTCCGGCGGGCAACCGAGACCATCAAGCACGCAACCAACCGCCGTTGCGAATCTCCAATCCCCAATCTCGAATCCCCGCCCATCACGGCCTCACCGCATACGCCAAATAATTCACCTCGGTACGCGAGGACAGGCGGGCGCTATTGCGCCACGGCTCGTACAGCATGCCGCTGACGTCTTCGAGCTGCAGTCCGGCGTTGCGCAACCACGCCGCAAGCTCGGCCGGCTTGATGAAATCCTTGTAGTGATGGGTGCCCTTCGGCAGCAGACGCGCGATGTATTCGGCGCCCACCACAGCCAGCGCGAACGCGGCCGGGGTGCGGTTGAGCGTGGACAGGAACAGCTTGCCACCCGGCTTGAGCAGGCTGGCGCAGGCACGAATGATTGCGGTCGGGTCCGGCACGTGTTCGAGCATTTCCATGCAGGTCACCGCATCGAAGCTGCCCGGCTGTTCGGCGGCCAGGTCTTCCACCGATTGCACGCGATAGTCGACCTGCACGCCCGATTCCAGGCCGTGCAGACGCGCCACCTTGACCAGCTCCGGTGCCAGGTCGATCGCAGTCACCTGCGCGCCCAGGCGCGCCATCGACTCGCTGAGCAAGCCGCCACCGCAGCCGACGTCGAGCACGCGTGCACCGGCAAGTTCCAGCCGCACGGATACGTACTCCTGACGCACAGGATTGAGCGCATGCAGCGGCTTCTGCGGGCCGTCGGCATCCCACCAGCGGTTGGCCAGCGCGGCGAATTTATCCAGCTCGCTCTGATGGAAATTTCTGGATTTGGCGTGCGTATTCGAATTCATGCGCGGGCTCCGTGATGCGGTGAACGCGCGCTCAGGCGCGGACGGTGCGGATGCGTTCTCGCCACTGCCGCGCATTGGCGAGAAGGGCGGCGGTATCCATGTCGATGAGCTCGCGCTGCATCAGCTTGGGCTTGCCGGCGATCCACACATCGGTAACCTGATGGCGGCCGGCCGCGTAGATCAGCTGCGACAGCACATGATGCAGCGGTTGGGTTTCCAGTGCGGCCAGATCCACGCAGATCAGATCGGCCTGCTTGCCGATCTCGATCGAGCCGATGGTGTCGCCGAAGCCCAAGGCGCGCGCACCGCCCAGGGTGGCCGCGCGCAGGGTGGTGGCCGCATCCAGCGCGGTCGCATCGTTGGCCACGGCCTTGGCCAGGATCGCGGCGGTGCGGTTCTCGCTGAACATGTCCAGGTCGTTGTTGCTGGCGCAGCCATCGGTGCCGATGGCCAGGTTCACGCCCGCACGCTGCAGCGCGCATGCCGGGCAAAAACCCGAGGCGAGCTTGAGATTGGATTCGGGGCAATGCACCACGCTGACGCCGCGCTCTGCGCACAGATGGATTTCCGCATCGGTGAGCTGGGTCATGTGCACCGCGATCAGGCGGTCGTTGACCAGGCCCAGGCGATCCAGTCGCGCCAGCGGGCGCTGGCCGTACTGCTTGATCGAATCGGCCACTTCCTGCGTGGTTTCATGCGTGTGCAGATGCACGGGGATGTCCAGCTGGTCGGCCAGCATGCGCACGCGTTCGAAGTTGGCATCGTTCACGGTATACGGCGCATGCGGGGCAAACGCGGTGCTGATCAACGGATCGTCGCGCCATTGGTCGTGCAACTCGCCGGCACGCGCGAAGTATTCGTCGTCCGACGATGCCCACGCGGTCGGGAAATCGATGATCACCGCGCCTATCAGCGCGCGGAAACCGTGCTGCTTGTAGACGGCCGCCTGCACATCGGCGAAGAAGTAGTTTTCGTTGACGCAGGTGGTACCGCCGCGCAGCATTTCTGCGATTGCCAGCGTGGTGCCATCAGCCACGAACTCCGGCCCGATCACCGCCGCTTCCACCGGCCAGATGTGCTGCTGCAACCACACCATCAGCGGCAGGTCGTCGGCGACGCCGCGCAGCAGCGTCATCGGATTATGCGTATGCGCATTCACCAGGCCCGGCATCAACGCAGCATCGGGCCGCGACACGGTCTGCTTGGGCGCAAAACGCGCGCGTGCTGCGGCAACCGGCAGCACGGCAACGATGACGCCGTGACTGACCGCGACCGCGTGGTCTTCCAGCACCACCGCATGCGGTTCGATCGGCACGACATAGCCGGCCTCGATCAGCAGGTCGCAGGCTTCGGGCGGGGCATTGGTCATGAGTGGATCCATTGAAGTTAGATGCCGAACGGCCAGGAGTCGTCGGAGAGTGACACAGGCACATACCGCGTGCCGTCATAGCGCAGCAACTGGCGTTGGCGGTGGGTGCGCTCGATGTCCTCTGCATCCTTGACGGTGGTGGAGGTCACCAGGTTGGCAGTCAGTGCGATGTCGGCATAGCCCGCGTGGACCGGTCCGTCCATCGACAGGGTGAGCGCGCCGCGCTCGGTCACCACACCCATCGCACCCCAATTGCACGGTTCGCCTTTCACCCGCCGCCAGACAGTCAGATCCCGCTGCAGAAACGGGCGCAACCGGCGATGTTCGCGCACCAGCAGGGTCAGTGCATCGTTGCTGTCGAAATTCGGGCAGCTAGGCCCGCGCGCAACACTGTGCGCCACCACGCCAACCGCGCGGACGCCCTGCGCCAGGTCATAGCGCGCGGTGTCCAGGCGCAGACTGTCGGCAGCAAGTTCGAAGCCGGCATCCTCGCTCATGTCCTGCGTGTACAACGCGACGACCTGGGTCGTGCGGGCATCGAGCATGGCAATGCGCAACTCAAAGTTGCGTTCGCCTGCCTCGGTGGTGGCATCGCTGGCGAACGCAATGGCTGCCAGCCGTATCGATGGGTCATACGGCCACGGCTTGCAGGTCTGCGCCACGGCACGGTCGACCGGCACCGCCCCTGCCGCGTCGGACGCCGCACCAGCTGCCACCGCCGCCACGCTCTGCGCGTCGCAGGCGGTGGCGGCGGCGCTTTGTGCAAACACCGGGCACGCCGCCAGCGTGCCGCTCAGCCCGGCCAGCAACGCGACGCGAACGGCCGTCGGGTGAATGCTGGAGGCCCACGGGACCCGCGATGTACCCGTGGCACACGCAGCTTCCAAACACCGGCCGCCCAAGCCTGGCAGCGGCGCAGTCATTTTCTCAGCTGCGCCCGGCGCCATCAGGACACTGGCACTGCGTACTGCTCGACCGGACCGGCGTCCCAGGCGCATCTGGATTACTTGACGCGCGCCGAGTATTCGCCCGAACGGGTGTCGACCTTGATGATTTCGTCCTGGTTGACGAACAACGGCACGCGCACCACCGCGCCGGTTTCCAGCGTGGCCGGCTTGCCGCCGCCGCCGGAGGTGTCGCCGCGCACGCCCGGGTCGGTCTCGGCGATCTTGAGTTCGACGAAGTTTGGCGGCTGCACCCAGATCGGGGTGCCGTTCCACAAGGTCACGATGCAGTCTTCCTCGCCCTTGAGCCACTTTTCGGCGCCGCCCATGCCGGCCTTGTCGGTCTGCACCTGCTCGAAGGTTTCCGGGTCCATGAAGTGCCAGTACTCGCCGTCGCTGTAGAGGTAGCGCATGTCGGTATCGACCACGTCGGCCACTTCCACATCGTCGGTCGCCTTCATGGTCATTTCGACCACGCGCCCGGACTTGATGAAGCGGTACTTCATGCGGGTGAAGGCCTGGCCCTTGCCCGGCTTGACGTATTCGGTCTCGGTGATGACCGCCGGCTCGTTGTTGACCAGGATCTTCATGCCGTTCTTGACGTCGTTCATGCCAACAGTGGCCATGGTGCAGCTCCTCGATAAGACCACGACCCGCCACGCGGTGGCAGGTCGGATTAGAATGGGGCGCCCGCCGCAACCGGTGGGCATTTGGTTTTGTGACCGCACATGATAACCGCAGCCCCCCTCGCCTTACAGCCATCCCCG
>NZ_JFAQ01000190.1 GCF_001304695.1 Xanthomonas axonopodis | reverse complement strand
AGCAGCTGCGCAGCTGCTGGTAGTCGGCGCGCAGGCAGATGAAGCGCGCATGCGGCAGATCGCGCAGACCGCCGACATGGTCGGCGTGGAAGTGCGAAATCAGACACCAGGCGATGTCATCCAGCGCCACGCCCCAAAAACTGAGGCAGGTTGCATTGACGTCGAATGCGGGGATGCCCGAATCGCCGAGGCCGAGCGCGCGTTGGATCAGCACCGCCTGGCAGGGAATCGGCTGCTCCATGACGCTGCAGGCGGAGATCAGGCAGTCGATCCGACTGGCATCGAGCCCGGCGCTGGCCAAGGCCTGTTGCGCGGCAGCTGCCCCGATCGACGATGCGGTCTCGCCATCGCCCACGTAATGGCGCGTCTCCACGCCCAGCCGCGCGAACGTGGTGCCCGCCGGCAACCGCCAGCGCGCGTCCAACTGGTGCGATGTCACCTCCGTCGCCGGAACATGGCGCCCGGTGCCCAGAATGCGCAGCGGCAATGCATTCAACGCGGAGCTCTCACGACATGAAGGCGCGCAGCATACCGTGGCCACATCGGCAGGCCCACCGCCGTGCAGGCCGCTACACATCTAGGCGCATGCACGGCGACGCGCGCCGCGCAACGGCCGCCTGCCACAGCCAATGGATCCATGTCAGCTCGAGTACTCGCGCTCAGCATGACGCGCCAGGCGCACGCGGCGACATCGCCTCAAGGCGCTTCCACCTCATAGCCCAGCGCCTGCAGGCGCGCCAGATAGCCATCCGGCGCGGTCAGCCGGCTGATCGGCAGTACCGCGAACGTGCTGCGATTACGTTGCAATGCGGCGATGGCGATGCCCAGCCAATGCTCGCGCATACGCCGTTGCAGATCGTCGATGCCGCGTTTTTTTGCGGCACCGGAGCTGGCCATTGCGCCCATGCAGGCGGCTTGCGGGTCTTCGCGCGGCAGCTAACGCAAGGCCTGGATATCGCCCACCGACCAGGCATTGGCGCGTTCTACCATCGTCGGCAGGTCACGCTCCACCGCCACCAGAATGCTGCGGAAACACGCGGTATCGTCCATTCCGCCAGCACGGAATTCCTTGAGTGCCTGGCGCGGATCCTTGATTTTGTAGTCCAGTGCGGTCGGGGTGGGCTTGATCCCCGCGCGCTTGGCAGCGCGCGCCACCACTGGCCAAACCACCGGCGAACGGCCCAGGCCGGAGCGCTTGATGGCGGCCTGGTACAACTCGCCGGCGGCCAGCATCGGGCGCTTGCGCTCCACGCCACGGTCGCTGCCGAGATAGCGCGCCTTGGACACGCTCCAGCGCGCATACAGGTCGGCCGGCAAGATATCGCGCAGCTCGCGCCCATCTTCGTTCTTCATCGCTTGCATGGCCGAAGGCAGCAAGGTCAGCTTGCCGAAGAATCCCATGTCCGCATCCACCTGGACGGTTGGCGCTTCCAGCACCTGCTGGGACAGGCCGATGATGGTCTCCACTTCGGTCGACTGCCACTGCAGCCGCTTCGGCAAAGGCGACAAGGTGCCCAGGATCCACAACACATGATCGCCCTTGCTGACCTTCCACAAGCCCGGTCCGGGCTGCACGCCGCGCACGACCATGGCCTCCAGATCCACCACTGCCGGTGCCGGCGCCGCCACCTTGGGCGGCACGCCTTCACCGGCGGTCGCCAGCAGCGGCACCAACATCAAACCCATTCCCCATCCCGCGACCTTGCGTTGCATGGTGTGTCGCCGCCCCTGTTTGAGGCGGACAGTACGCCAAGCCAGCGGCGGCCGCGATAGGGAAGCGTTTGGTCGTCCTCGCAGTCGACGGTCAGCGTGGCAGCAGCGTCGCCAGGTGTGCGGCCAACGGCGAAGCCTCGTCGAGCAGCGCAAAGCCTTCCCAGACAAATCCCGGCGACACCGTGCAGCCCATCAGGGTGAAGTCGCCGAGCGAGCGTGCCGTTTGCCAACAGCCTGCCGGCACCACGTGCATCGGCTCGCCGCGCTCGGCGGCATCCACGATCACGCGCTGCAATTGCTCGGTGCAGGTGTCATAGATCAGCAGTTCCAAGGCATCGCCCAGCTGCCAATGCCAGGCTTCATCCGCATCCACGCGGTGCCACGCACTGCACTCGCCTGTACTCAGCAAAAAACGGATGGCGGTCATTGCAGGGCGGGGCTGGCCGTTGTCGGTGACCTGACGCGCGGAGGCATAGACGCGGCGATAGTGCCCGCCTTCCGGATGCGGGGCGAGGTCCAGCAAGCGGATCAGGGCGGCGGCGGTCGGATGCATGCGCGCATGCTAGGACAGACACACCGCCCCTGCATCAGGGCAGTTGCTTTCCCGCGCGCAGGCAGGTGCGGAAGAACACCAGCAGATCCCAGCTATAGCGCTTGAGCAAACGGCGTGGCTCGTTGAGCAGCCGATACATCCACTCCAGATGCAGGCGTCGCACCCACTCGGGCGCGCGCTTGGCGGTACCGGACAAGAAATCGAGCAAGGCGCCCACACCAAAGACCAGCGGCACGCTCAGCGCGTGGCTGTGGTCCAGGATCCAGCGCTCCTGCAGCGGGTTGCCGAACGCCACCAGCAGCACATCGGCACCGGAGCGATTGATGCGCTCGGCCAGGCCCTCGCCGGCCGCCGCAAATTCGCCATAGCCGTCGCACATGCCGACCACCTGCTGCCCCAAGGTCCCGGTCAGCGTCGCCGCAGCGGTCTTGCCCACACCGGGACGACCGCCCAGCAGAAAGAACTTGAGCGGTTGCGCACTCTCGCGGCACAGATACGGAATCAGGTCGGTGCCGTTGAGGTTGCCGGCGAAGCGACGGCCGTGGATCAGCCGTGCAGCCAGATCCATGCCGATCCCATCGTTGACGATACGCACGCTGGGTTCGCGCATGCGCATGCGCATGCGCAGTGCCTGACATTGCACGATGAAATTGGTATTGGCGAAGAACACCCGCCGCGGCTGACGGGCGGCCAGCGCATGGAACAGATCCAGCGCGAAGGCTTCCTGCGTGGTGGACAACACCGGGAAGCCACCTAACGGAATTACCACACCCGGCGGCGTGGTGCCGCTGGCAATTCCGGTTGTTTCCATATCCACGCGCTGGCCCTGCATCATCGAATCACCAAAGGTCGTAAGGGAAGGCAGCCAACAGGCCGGCCTGCAGGTTTTCCAAATCGAAATCGCCGTTGCCGCCCAGCTGCAGACACTCTTCCACGCTGTTGCCGGAATGCCACTGCATGCGCCCGGTACCGTTGTAGTAGTCGTCGTACTTGAAGCGATCTTCGCCGTTGCCCCAGTCCAAATACACCGCAGGGATTCCGTAGGCCTCGGCAAGGATCAGGCCATGCAACGAGCTACTGATCACCAACTCGGTACCAAGCAACATCGTCATGAACGTTGCGGGCTTGACGTTGGGGAACACCAAGTGGTCTTTGTACGCGCTGTACTTTTCGACCGGCTCGTTGAAGTGCGGAACGATGGCGAAGGGCCGCTTGTTGATCGGGCCGAGCGCGTCGGCCGGGAAGAACATCGGCGTCAGCAGCCCGGGATCGCCATACACTTCCGGCACCGCGATGCCGCGATCGAGCAAAAACTTGCGCGTCTTCGGCCCACGCACTGCACGGACATCGAGCGTACTGAAGGTGTTGCGCTCGGCAGGAATCTTGCCATTGATGCCACTGCCCCAAACGGTGTCACCGTCTTTGGCGAAGTGCAGCACCGAGCCGATCGCGATCAGCTTCTTGCTCAGGTCCTGCTTCTCGATCAGCGTCTTGTCCTGCAAGAACAGCACGCAGGAGACGATCACCTTGGACAGGTGATCCCCCATATTCACGCTAGCGTTCTTGGGCTGCCACCAGAACAGTGCACGACGTTCTGCGTGTTCTATCCACTTCTGCAGCAAGGCGTTGGCCATAACGTATGAGTCTCCTAAAGAAAAATCTGCGCCGCATCAATGCGAGAGCGCAGCCTCCGACGAGGCAGGCACCGCTGCGCTTTTCTGGGGATACAAACGGGTTTCCGGATACGCACCGGGATCCAGCACGCGATCGGTGGTGTCGGACCAATTTAGGCACTGGCGATAACGCACGCGCGGTGCTTCCAGGGCGCGGCCGATTGCGGCAACGACAGAATCGGCGTTTCCCGGAGTGTAGCCGAAACGCGACTGATACGGCCCCACCACCGCATTCGGGCACACCGCGGGCAAGCCGAAAAAGTCGTATTGCAGCAACTTCATCGAACTGTCGGCCAGATAGACCGGCACCTGCTCGGAGGCATACGGCGCAATCCCGAACCGCGCGTGTTTGATGTAGCCAATGGTTTCGGCGTGTTTCATCTCGCCATAGACCACCACGTTGTCGCCGTAGCCTGGATGCCGGCCCATGCCCGAGCCGATCACATGGAACGTCACTTGCGGGAAGGCCTTGCTGGCGACCACGAAGAATTCCGGATCGAACAACATCGAACCGACCGCCACTGCGTGGATGCCCTCGGCGTAAGGTGATGGATCGCCGAGTTGATCCAGGTTGTGATCTACGCCATGTCCAACGTGATAGACATTGTCGCGGCTGGCAATCTCTTCTGCCATTGCTGGCGACACCAGTGCAATCACATCGAGCATGGGTGCCACGCGGTCGAACTCGCGTTCGATGTACGACGCCACATTGATCGTGCTCAGCCCGTCGGATGCGCGGTACACCAGCTTGGCTGCGGGATTGACCCGCTTGGCCAGTTCGATGAAAGCAACCGCAATGCCGCTTTCGAACACGATCACATCCGCCTCGCGCATCCAGTCGAGTAACTGGCGCGGCGGATGCGCGGCATACCAACGGAACATCGCATCCTCGACCGAGCGCAGCCACGGACGGCGCGTATTGAACGGATGCACCGTCGTGCGCCACAGGTAGCAGTCCACGCCCTTGTGCGAAACGACCGTGTTTGCAGTCTCGTCGAGCGGCAGCCGCATATCGCCCTTCATGCGCGACAACCGGCTATAACGCAGCGAGAAGAACCGCGTGGTCCCGCGCAACACAAGTTGATCGGTGATGAAGTGGATATTGGCGCGCCGCGGTGTGCGGTAATCGTGGGCGGACAAGACCAGATAGTAAGGCCGGCGGATGCCGGAAGCGGCGGCGGGTGTGTCGCTCATGGGCCGTGTCCTATGAATGAGTGAGAGAAAGCATGACCGACTGCAGGCGAAGACCATGTCGACTCATCGACGTGCCTTGGCCTGCGTCAGCAGCTTGCGGATGTTGACGATGGCAATCACATCGCGACGGAATGCAGGCCAGATCGCCAAGGCAAGTAGGCAAACGGCAAGCATCGTCACTGCGCCGACAGCCAGTTGCTCCCACAGCGGGCCGCCAAGCGTAATGGAGGCGTAATACGCGCACCCGCCCGCCACGCCGTACGCGACCAAGGCGCGCAGCGCATTGGTGAAGAGAGCGCCGACCGGCGCGTCCGAGATCCTGCCGATCCATAGCAGCGACAGCGGCCAGGTCAGCAACAAACCGAACGAATACCCGATCGCCACACCCATCGCGCCCCAGCGCGAGCCGACGAAAATGCAGGCAATCAGCAGGACGCGGCTGACCAGCGAATACACCAGCTGCGCGCGCATCAGTCCGCGTGCAAGGAACACCCAATATGTTGCATAGGACGCCGTCTGGAAGATGCCGCCCAGTGTCAGCACCTGGAACAACGGCACCGCCTCGCGCCACTGCTCGCCCAGTACCAGCACGATCAGCGGCATTGCCAATGCGCAAGCGAACGCGAACAGCGCAAAGATCAAGTGCACCATCACGGTCTGCCCGCGCAGCAAAAACGCACTGAAGCGCTCGCGGTCGTCCTGCAGCTGCGACAACACCGGCAGCGCCACGCTGGTGGCAGGCGCATTGATCTGGTTCAGCGGCATCATCAACAACTGGAATGCGCGGTTGTACAGTCCCAGCGCGTCCGGTCCGGTCCGCCAGCCGATGATGACCTGCCCCACGTTGCGACTGGCATACCCCAGCAACTGCGCCGCCATCAGGTTCCAGCCGAAACTCATGAAATCGCGCATCGGTGCCGAACGCTGGTAGCCACCCGGCAACCAGCGAGCGCAGCTCGCGGCGATGATGAAATTGACGCCAGCCTGCACCACTTGCTGCACCACCAGCGCCCAGTAGCCCCAGCCCAGCAGCGCAGCAGCAACCGCTGCACCGAGACCAAGCACCTGCGAGCCCACATCGCTGAGCGCCACCTGCCCGAAGCGCAGCCCGCGACTCAGATGCGCGCGGTACTGCGTGGTCATGCCGTTGATCAGGAAGGTGACCGCCAGCGCCTGGGAAATCGTCACCAGGGCCGGCTCTTTGTAGAAGTTCGCAATCAGATGCGCCGAAGCAAACACTACCAGCGCCAGCAGCAAGCCAATGCCGCTATTGATCCAGAACAGGTTGTCGCGCTGCTCGCGGCTGACATGCTTGGCTTGCACGGCTGCTGCCGAGAGGCCGAAATCGCGCAGGATCTCGGCGGCGCCGACGATGGCGGTGACCATCGCCATCAGACCGTAGTCGTAAGGCGTCAGCAAGTGCGCCAGCAGAATGATGCCGCCGAACTGCACCACCATCTTGGCCGACTGGCCAAGCATGGTCACCGCTGCGCCACCGGCAGCGCGCGACCCCAGGCTACGCTGTGGCGGTGGCGGCGGTGTGGAAGATGTCATCGTAGGTGTCTCTGCTGTCACAGCGCTGCGTCTCCATCCTTGCCCAACGCTTCCAGATAAGTGCGGTAATGCAACTGCCCGATCCGTGGCCAGTCGCGCTGCGAGAGATCCGGTACCGGCCCGCGCGGTGCAGCACGCACCTTATCCAGCATGCCGGCCAGCAGTGCGGCATCGAACTCGCCTTCATACAGGAACACCCAACCGGAGCCGACTTCCTCGGCAATAGCTGCATTCGATTCGCTCCACGGCGCCAGCACCGGGCGCGCCAGCGACAACGCCAGCAACAAGGTGCCGGAGTTATGCATCTGCCGATACGGCAATACCACAAGTTCGGCCGCGCTGACTTCGCGCGCCAGCACCGGCTCTTCCACATAGGCCAGCAATGCGCTGATCCGCGGGTCCCGCGCGCAAGCGTCTTCTACCAAGGTGCGCATCTGCGGCGTGGCCGGGTTGCCGACGATACGCAGACTGACACGCGCATCGTCGACCTCGCGCATGACCTCCAGCAAAGTTTCGACGCCTTTGTACGGGCGGATCAGCCCAAAGTGCAGCAGCCGCCCGGGCACCGTGCTGCCCTGCTCCATGGTCGCGAACCAGTCGCGATAATGGCCGTGCAGAATCGTATCGGTGAACGGCGGACGTGGCGGTGTGGTCGCATTGATGCGAATCCAGCGCCGCGTCAGCCGGTCGATCCAGCGCAGCAGGCTACGTTCGCGCCAGCCGCGGTCCTCATGCGGCGCAAGATTGTGCAGGGTACGCACCACCGGCGTGCCGGTCAGCTGCAACTTGAGCAACAACAGCGCGGCGCAGACCTGCTTGGCCAGCGTGCCGGCGGCGGTCGGATGGCGCAGCAGGTACTCGGGCCAATGCAGATGCAACACGTCGTAACGCGACAGCAATGCATCGCGCATCGAAAAGAAACGCGGATGCACTGCGGCAGGCAGCGCGTCGTAGAGCTGGGTCAGGTACGGGTTGGTGTTGGCATTGGGCTTTTCGGTGGAAAACAGCACCGTCACCTGCGGCTGTGTTGCCGCATGCGTCGTCGGCGCAGAAGCCAGCGCGCTCATCGCACAGCCTCCTGCACGCGCGGAATGCCCAACGCATCGTGGTATTCGTCGACGTAGCGCCCGACCACGTGCTTCCAGTCATAACGGCTCACATAGGCCATGGACGCCGAGCGACGGGTGTCGAAATCGCTGTCGGACTGCAATGCAAGCGCCTGCACCTGGTCTGCTGCTGCTTCGATTCTGTCGCGGCTGACGATCACGCCCTGGCCCGATCCGCTGGCGAGCCGCACGAACGGCGGGATATCGCTGAGGATCGGAATCAGGCCCGCACTCATCGCTTCCACCGCTGCGATACCAAAGCCTTCATGCCGCGACAGGCACACGAAAAACTGCGCCTGCTGCATCAATGCACGCAACTGATCCTGCGAGGGCGACATGCTCAGCTGCACCTTGTCCTGCAGCCCGCGCTCGGCAATTGCCTTGCGCAGATCAGCCTCGTTCAGATCGTACTCGCGGCCGGCAATGATCAGACGCCAGTGCGGGTCGCGCTTGAGCGCTGCCTGCAACAGCTCCAGGGTTTCGATCAGCCCCTTGTTGACCGACCACCGCCCGAAATACAGCATGGTCCGCCCGGGCGCGGCCGCTCCCTGCCCCGCATATTTCTCTACATCCACACCGTTTTCGATCACCCGCAGCCGCGCCGGTGCCACCACCTTGGCGAACAGATCGCCATCGTTTTCGCTGGTGGCGATCACGCGCGCATAGGCCAGTGCCGAGGTGCGCGTGAGCGTCTGGAACCACAACTGTTTCATGCGCGATGCGTAGGCGGTATGGAAAAACCCGCCGTGCGTGGACACCACCATCGGCTTGCCGTGCAGCGGCTTGGTCAATGCCAGATAGTCGTAAAAAAAGTCGATGCCATGCAGATGCACAACATCGGCCGAACGAATCGCACCGAGCACCGACGGCGCCAGCGGGTAGCGCGACGAGCCGCGATAGCCAATTCGCCGGATCGGCAGTCCTTGATGCATGTCCTGCGCCGAAAGCTGCGCATCGGGATCGGTGAACACACGATCCAGCGTCACCACCTCGACCGTATCGGCGCTAGTGGCTTGATGTTGGCGGGCAACATTGAGAACGACCTCTTCCATGCCCCCGATCGAAGGATGGAATTGGCGGACGACATGCACCACTTTCATTACGCCACTCTCCTTTGCCAGCGGCGCGCACCCAGTTGCTGCGACGGCTGATGATTCTGAAAACTCGTCATTTGCGTTTCAAACCCAACATCCACGGCGCGATCGGCACCAGCACCGCGCGCATCGGCACGCTTGCAGCAATCGCGAAGGCGCTCAGCCCCAACGCCCAGGCAGGTGTCCCGATTGCGCTACGTGCGATCAGGCCCGTACGCGCCACTACGCTGGTGGCCACCAAGAAAACCAGTGTATGCGTGCACAGGATCAACAAGGTGTTGGTACCAATCCATTGCACCCAGCGAAGATGCCGAATGAAATAGGCGACGCAAAACGTCATCGCCGTTCCTAGCAGACTGACCAGCAGGAAGACGGCAGCCGACTGCCCGAACTGCAGGTTGTTCACGTCCGCCTGCCCGTTCCACCCGGCCAGCCACCACCACAGCGCAGCCAATGGCCACAACGCAAGCGCCCACACCTGCGCGCGCAGTGATCGCAGCGCATCGGCGAACCGCGACAGCCAGCCGCCAACTGCAATGAAGAACAGCGCCACCGGCAGCACATCCAGCGCAAGCGGCAAACGCTGCTGCAGCGAAGGGAACCAGCCCGCCCACGCCAGCGCCATTGGCAGACTGATCGCAGCCACCGCAGCCGCACTCAATCGCGCACGCAACGCAATGTAAGCCAGCGTTGTGACAAATAGCGCGGGCAGAAACCACAGCGCCGGAAGCACATACAGGCGTGACCCATTGGCCCACAGCAATCCCGTGAGCGGATGCCACCACGGGCGCGCCTGCGGATGCCCGGCATGCCCATCGATCGCAGCAGTCAACAACCACAGCGCATAGGCCACCATGAAAAAAGCGAGAGATGGCACCAGCAAGGTGCGCGCCAGCTTTGCAACGGATTCCACCGTCAATGCCCGATGTCCAAAACGCTCGCCAACCCAGCCCGACAACACGAAAAACAGCGGCACGTGGAAGCTGTAAGCGAACAGCTTGTACGCTGGCGGCATGCCGCTGGCATGGCCCAGCACCACCAGCGCGATGGCCAACGCCTTGGCGGCGTCGATCTGCCAGTCGCGCGTCCGCGCAGGCGCGGTTTTGGCGTCCGCCGGGTGATGCGCACGCACAACGTGCGGTGGAGAGAATTCGCGTGTCATGCCAATGCGCCGCTCATGCCGCCACCCGGCGCGCACCCAGCGCCCACGGGGCGAAGCGCATCAAGATCCAACGCAGCGGCACGCTGGCGGCCAATGCGAACAGCGTGACAAAGACTGCCCAGCCGAGCCCCGGACGCGCACCGCCGAATCCACCTGCCAAGGCAGCGACACCGGAGAGCACGAAGAACACCAACATGTGCGTACAAAGAATCAGCAAGGTGTTGCGGCCGATCCACTGCAGCCACGCCCAGCGCTGTACCAGCCGCGCCGCGCAGATCACCATCAACGAACCAAGCAACGCGCTGACGAGGAACAGCGCGTGGTCGTGTCCGAATTCGAGCATGTTGACGTCGATTCGCCCATTGGCTTGGGCCAGCCAGGCCACTGCCAATGCCAACACGACCGTCGCCAGAGCGCTGCCGGCCAGGGAGGTTGGCAGGCGTGGCGAGACGTAGACCAGCAGGGCGCCCAATGCGTAAAAGCAAAGCGACACCGGTAGCACGTCCAAACCGAAAAAAATCCGCACGTGCTGGGCAGGGAACCAGTTCATCCAGAACCATGCCACGAGTAATACCAGCCCTGCGATCAGTATCGGCGACATCAGGCGGCGCAATACCATGTAACTCACCACGGTCACCAACATGACGGGCAGAAACCACAGCGGAGGCTGCACATACAGGTCCGGGCCGATGCCGGTGAACATCGCCACGATGGGCTCCCACCACGGATGACTTCCCCAGCGCGCCGCCTTTTCGCCGATATTGCGGGTCAACAGCCAGTACGCATAGCCGAGCAGGTAGAACGTGACATACGGCAGCAGCAGGCTGCGTGCCTGTTTGCTGATCGTCTGCGTCAGGCCGGTATTTCGCGAGGCATAACCCCCTGCCAACCAACCCGACACAAGGAAAAACAGCGGCACATGGAAGCTGTAGGCGAACAAGGTCATGCCATGTGGGACGCCCTTGGCGTGACAGAACACCACTAGCAGGATCGCGATGGCCTTGGTGGCATCGATGCGCGGATCGCGGACGCGACCGCTGGTTGCAACCTGCGCGTCGGCCGGCAAAGCCGACGGCGATGCCGGCATTGCCGACACGCTCATCGTGCCGCTCCCGCAGGCAATGGCAACTGCGCGCCAGCTGCCGTTGGATCGTCCTTGATCAGAGCAGTCTGCGTGCCGGACGCAGACCAGGTCGGCAGCATGTGCCACATGCAACCACAGACAAACCACCACAACGCCGAGGTCTTGATCGAGAAGTAGCCGTTGGAGACAAGCAGACTCAGGGCGAACGCAAAGATCGCCAGGTTCTTGAACAACTGACCTTCCTTGCTCGGCATCAGCAGCAGGAACGAATAGGCCAACAAGAAGGCCAGCACGCCCACGATCGATTGCGATGCGATGAAGTACGAAATGCCGCTGTCGAAGTAGCGATACGCCTGCGCAAAATCCAGCCCCATCCAAGACTCGAACGACAGGTTATTCATCGAATAAACGGTGAAGAACACACGCCCCATCGTGGTGTCCTGGTACGCGGTGATGCCCGTGACCCAGACCAGCAGCCATGCGCTCATGATCACCAGCAGGAACACCAGGAAGGCCAGCCGCTGATCCAGCCGTTTCAATAGCGGCGTCAGCAGCACCATCAAAACACAGGTGCCCGCCGCCAATCGTCCGTCTGAGGCCACGATCATGAAGCCGATCAACCCCACTGACAGGATCAGCGCCGCCGGTCGCATCCAACGCCAGAAAACCAGCACGATCGCGGTGAAGAAGCAGATGTAATTGCCCATCGTCACCGGCTCGATGAACATCGAGGAGGCGCGCGGCAGATTGGAGCCCGGCAGGAAGTTACGCTCGCCCGGCCGGGTGGCACTGACGAACAGATTACTGTCTTCGTTCCAAAAGCCTTCGGCGCTCATGCCGCGCGCGTTGACGAAGAAGCTCTTCGGATTGATCAGATCGCCGTATTTGACCGGCATCGCCAGTTCGAATGCAGCAACCAGCGACACGATGATGGTCATGCGGATGAACAGCTTGGACACCGAACCGGTGTAGGCAGAGCCAAGCACGACGAAGGCGAACACCACCAGGGCGTCGCGGAAGAACTTGGGATCGATCTGCCAGTTCACTAAAAATCGCACGAACATCAGCGTGACGATCAACCCGAGTCCGCTGACGATCAGGGCAATGCGCTTGCGGCTCAGCGCGCCCAGGCCAAGCAGGAAGCAGGCCGCGTAGACCATGAACTCGACCGCGTAGGTGATCACCGGTCGCACGGTGAACACGTTCGCGTTGATGAACGCAAGCACCAGGTTGTAACCAACGCCGACCAGCAAGGTCAGCTCGATCAGCAGGTTATGCCAGCGCACGCGAGTTTCCTCGCTCATTCGAATCAACATGCACATGCCTGCCTGAAAGGAGCGGCCGCAATGCAGCCGCCCGCGGCGCCGGACGCGCCAGCTCGCACGCTCCCCACCGTCATCAGTACGCGGTCTTCTGTCCGAGCACGCGTACTGCGGTCAGCACGATGATGCGGATATCCAGCCACAACGACCAACGGCGGATGTAATCGAGGTCGTATTGGATACGCTTCTTCATCGTCCGCAGTTCCGGGGTCTCGCCTCGGAAACCGTTCACCTGCGCCCAGCCGGTGATGCCAGGCTTGACGTAGTGACGCTGCATGTAATGGTTGATCAGCTTTTCATAATGCGTATTGTGCTGCGCAGCGTGCGGACGGGGGCCCACGATCGACATGCTGCCGCCCAGCACGTTGAAGATCTGCGGCAATTCGTCCAGGCTGCTGCGGCGCAGAAATGCACCGAAGCGCGTGATACGTGCGTCGTTCTTGGTCGCCTGCTGGATCGTCGTGCCGTGGTCGTCGTGCACACGCATCGAGCGGAACTTGAACATGTAGAACTCGCGGCCACCCAGTCCATGACGGCGCTGACGGAAGAACACCGGGCCCGGCGAGCTCAACTTGACGCCCACTGCAATGGCGGCCATCAGCGGCCACAGGCCAAGCAGCGCGATCACGGCCAGGATCTTGTCCTGCAACGCCTTGGCCACCACGAAGTAATTGTCGCGGTCCACGCCGCCCTGGCGCAGATTGATCACCGGCACGTTGCCGATCTGTTCGCCGGACTGGTTAAGCAGACCGAAATCGAACAGGTCGGGCACCAGCTTGACGTTGATCGGGTAACGGTCCAGGCGCTGTAACAGCTGCTTGATGTGGTCGCGTTCGCCCAGCGGCAGCGAGATCCACACCTGCTCGACCTGGTTTTCCTTCAGATAGTCCATCAACGCGTCCGGCTCGCCCAGGCACGGCAGCGACTGACGCTGTTCGGTCACGGCAATGTCGTAGGGGGTGCGGAAATAACCGACCAGGTTCATGCCGACCCACGAGTTACGGCTCAGGTAGTGATTGATTTTCATCACCGGGTGACGCAACCCCACCACCACCACACGTTGCACGTCCACGCCTTGAGTACGCAGGTGGTTCAGGAAGCCGCGCAGCACCGTGCGTGCCGCCACCAGCGAGGCCAGGCCGCCGACGAACCACAAGCCGATCCAACCGCGCGACACCTGCTCGCCCACCTGCACGATCAGTGCATGCACGGCAAACAGCGCGAATACACCGCCGAAGGCACCGCCCAGCACCAGCAGTTCGCTCAACAAGCCACGGCCGCGCCAGCTGCGATACAACGGGAACAGCGCAAAGCAGATCACCGAGTACAGCAGCGTGGTGGCGATCGCCAACCGATACGGCGCTGCCGGCACCCAGGAGCCAAACACGATGCGATAAGCGACCAGACCGGACACCACAACCATGGTAAGGTCGAACACACGCAGAACCAGATCGGCCGCAGCCGAATATTTGGACAACAATCGCGGCGAGGAAGTTGTGTAAGTCGCGCTACTCAAGTCTGCCAAAAGCATGGGGATGTCCTCCAAACTCGATACGACGCATGCGGGGGAACATGCGAATCGCACGCGAGCTTTCAATCATCTCCGTCAAGCGATCACCGCGGTAAAACCTACCGACCCCAGATCACTCGACAGCCCTTTGTTTCAACAGAGACAAACTTTCAAACGAAGGAGCCCGAAACATACGGGATCCCACCTTTTCCACACTGAATCAGTTGTCACTTTAATTAACCATCGTTTTGCAACATCACGATGTCAGTCCAACCGCGTCCGTGGTTCGTTGACACGCATGAAGTACCGCACCAGAGCCACAGCCAAGCCTAGGAATACGCCAAAGATCAGGCCTAACGCGAGGTTCAATTTCAGTTTCGGCGAAGTCTTCGACGTAGGCACATCTGCGGTATCGACGATGGTCACGTTGTTGGCGCCGACATTGCCTGCTACACCGATTTCTTTGTAGCGCTGAAGAAGCGCATCGTAGAGCTGACGGTTGGTATCGACGTCGCGCTTGAGCATGTTGTATCGAATGCTGCGGCCCTGCAGATCCAGCTCGTTGTTCCGCAAACCGGCGATGCGCTCGTTGAGCAACTGCTCCTGATGCACCGACGCATCGTAGGTCGCCTTCAGCGACTGGCGCACGTTGACGACCTCGCCATTGATCTGCCGGCGCGACTCTTCGATTTGCGCCTTCAGCCGCTGCATTTCCGGGTAGTCCGGCTTGAAGGTCGGTAGCTTCTGCTGGTACTCGGTGGTGAGACGCACCTGCTCGCTACGCAGGCTCTGGATCAACGGACTACTGAGCACCTGTGGCAACGACATGCCATCGCCACTGGCTGCCTGGCGCCAGGCGGCCTCGGCCTTGATTCGGGCATCCTGCGCAGAAGCCAGCAAGGCGTTGAGATCGGTCAGGTTCTGTGCCGGCAACGAAGGTTTGTCGTCGCCCACCGATACAATCTGCTCATCGGTCGAGTACGCAACCAGCGACTTCTCCGAGTCCTCGACCTTGCTGCGCAACTGCTCCAGCCGCTCGGCAAGGAACTTGGTCGCGAACGAGGACGCCTTCATGCGGCGTTCCTGCGTACTGATGATGAACATCTTTGCGTACGTGTTGGCGATCTTGGCCGACAGCACCGGGTCCGGCGAATCGTAATTGACGTAGACCAGCCGCGAATTGAGGATGGGCTCCACCACCAGACCGGCCAGCAACGTATCGATGAGGCTGCGCTCGATGATCGCCTGACGCGAATCAACCGATTTGCCCGCTTCGGGATTCTTCGCAGCAGCCTTTTCCAGCGCCTCGTCCAACTGGTCCTTGAATGCAGGCTCCTTGTCGAGCTTGGCTTCGCGGATCACTGCACACGCCAGCGAACGGCTCTGCAGCAGCTGATACTGAGTCTGGTAGAAATCGCGATCCTGTGGCGACTCCACCGGCATCAGGTTGTCGACGTTCACCACGTTCAGCGAATCGCGTTCGATCTGCAGCGTGCTGGTCGCGCGGTACTTCTCCGGCATCAGCAGCGTGATGGCCAGCGCCAGCAGCAATGCGGCCAGTGTGATCGCGATAATCAACCAACGCTGCGATACCAGGGCGCACCAGTAGTCGAGCAACCCCACATCGGCAAGTTCGAGATGCCTATGACGCTGCGACGAGGAGGAACGATTGTCTGAATTCATGCTCATCGGTAAGCGCGCCACACCATCACAAGAGGAGTCAGTTCCAGCATGGTGCGCAACCACACGCGCGCATCCGAACGGTACACCACGACGATGTCGCCGCCATAAATCTCGGGATCCGGGTTGGTCCCCTTCTCGATTTCGGTCAGGTCGAACCGCGCGAGCATCTTCTGCCCGTTGACCATGCGGAACACGATGACATTGCCACGGCTGGCGACCGTACTCACGCCCTTGGCCTGCGCAATGGCTTGCTGCAAGGTCAGGTTGGCGCCGATCACCGGATAAATGCCCGGCTCGTCGACCGCTCCGGTCACGGTGACGCGACGGCCGTTGGATTCCTGCACGAACACCGACACCTGCGGATTTTGCAGATAGCCGTTGCGGTACCGGTCGGCCACCATCTTTTCCAGCTCACCGACGCCCATGCCGGCCGCATTCACATCGCCAATCAGCGGCAACGAAATGTGGCCGTTCTGATCGATACGGACCTGACGCTCCAGATCGTCGATCTGGAACACCTTGACCAGCAACAGGTCGCCTGGCGAGAGCCGATACTCGGGCTGCACTGCCGACATTGCAAGCGGGTCAGGCAGCGGCAACGACGTCGCCATGTCTTTACCGGTGCTGCAAGCGCCCAGTGTTATCGAGCAGATCAACGCCAGGCTGAGCGCTTGGCAAAATCGTCCGATCAGTTTCTTCATGCGTGTGGCTGGCTGCCTCGGTTGGGTGGGACAGGAGCTCGCGCAGCATTCAACCGGCCAAATACGCCAGCACGAACGTACGACAAGAGAGTTCATCCCAAGACATCGGGATCACGACAGGTAAGACGTGTTGCACTGCACTATGGCACAGAAAAATCGCACCGCAAGAGACCGCACGCCATTTTTTTGACAGCGTTGGCCTATTGATTCAAGTTCGTCGATACCGCGTTAACGAACGGTGATCCACATTTGAATCCAGGAAAAATGTTTCGTAATGTTTTCGGACACTTAGCACCATTGCGTGATCCAAGTCCATAACGAACCGGACCGCAAAAAATCGGACGCTAGCGCGCCGCTCATGCTGCATCGCGATATGCCGATATGCATACTCACCCAGCCGACCGCAGCCACAAAAATGCAGTGTTGCGATGCAACAAAAAGCCCATGACATGACGTCATGGGCTTGATGTTTGGTCGGGGTAGCCGGATTCGAACCGACGACCACTAGTCCCCCAGACTAGTGCGCTACCAGGCTGCGCTATACCCCGAAGATGTTGCGTTCCGCCACGAGGGCGGGCCGCTATTATAGCGGCTTTGTGAAACGTTTTCCTAGCGGCGCAGCAGTTGCAGGACTTCTTCCAGCTCCATGCGTACCTGCTTGATGATCTGATTGCTCAGCGCCGACTCGCTCTTGGCGCTATCGCCTTCCAGACGCAAGCGCGCTCCGCCAATGGTGTAGCCCTGCTCGTACAGCAGTCCGCGGATCTGACGCACCATTAGCACGTCATGGCGCTGGTAGTAGCGTCGGTTGCCGCGCCGCTTGACCGGCTCCAGGCTGGGAAACTCGGTTTCCCAATAGCGCAGCACATGCGGTTTGACGTCGCACAGCTCGCTCACCTCACCAATGGTGAAATAGCGCTTGGCCGGGATCGGCGGTAGCTCGCGATTACTGCCCGGGTCCAGCATAAGCCTCCACCCGTTCCTTGAGTTTTTGGCCGGGGCGGAACGTCACCACCGTCCGTGCCGAAATCGGAATTTCTTCGCCGGTCTTGGGATTGCGACCGGGCCGTTGGTTCTTGCGCCGCAGATCGAAGTTGCCGAAACCCGACAGCTTCACCTGACGACCCTGCTCCAGCGCATCGCGCAGCACATCGAAGAACGCGTCAACAAATTCCTTTGCCTCACGCTTGTTCAGACCGACCTCGTCGAACAGACGTTCGGCCATCTCCGCTTTCGTCAATGCCATGCCAATCCCCTGGTTACCGCCTCAACTCCGGATCCGGGCGCGATGCGCGCGCTCAATTACGGTCACCACATCTGTGACGACTGCATCGACGTCCCGGTCGGTGAGAGTGCGCGAGTTATCCTGCAAAATCAAGCCCATAGCCAGACTCTTGAAACCTGGCTCGACACCCTGCCCGACATAGCGGTCGAACAATTGCACCTCACGCAACAATGGCCCGACCGTGGTGCGCACGCTGGCCGACACTGCCGCCCAGCTCACCTCGTCGGGCACCAGGAAGGCCAGATCGCGCCGCACCGAGGGAAAACGCGACAGCTCGCCGGCGCGCGGTAGGATCCGCTGGACCAAGGGCGTCAGCTGCAACTCGAATGCAACCACGTCCACGTTGATGTCCAGGGCCTTGGCCAGACGTGGATGCACCTGCCCGATCCAGCCGATACAGGCGCCGTCGCGATAGATATCGGCCGACCGGCCCGGGTGCCCGAACGGCTGTGTCGACGGCTGGAACTCCAGCTGCGCGCCACTGGCCACAGCTAGCGTCATCAGGTCACCCTTCAAATCATGGAAATCCACCTTGCGCGCTGTCTCGCCCCACTGCAGCGCCAGTGCATCGCCGCATACCGCCGCGGCAACGTGCTGCGATTCCTCGGGTGCTGCACCGGCATCGGCCGCAGCCGCGAAGACCTTGCCCAGCTCGAATAAACGCACCCGCCCAGCCTGCCGTGCAGCATTGCGGCCCAACGTGGCGACCAGGCCGGGCAGCAGGCGCGGACGCATGATCGCCAACTCCGCACTGAGCGGGTTTGCCAGGGGCACCAGGCGTTCGGTGAGCTGCCAACGCTCCAGCAAGACTGCATCGACGAAGGCGTAATTGATGGTTTCCTGCAGCTCGCGCGCCACCAGTTGGCGCCGCACGCTGAGCTCGTCCAGCTGGGTCTCGCTCGGCATCGCGATGCGACTGGCACCGCCCGGCAGCGTGGTCGACACCCGGTCGTAACCGTGGATCCGCGCCAGCTCTTCAATGAGATCTTCTTCGATGGCGATGTCGAAGCGACGGCTAGGCGCCATCACTTCCCAGCCGTCGGCAACCGCCTCGACGTGCATGCCGAGCGCACGCAGCATGCGCACGACGTCGGCATCGTCGATCTGGATACCGAGCACGCGTGCAATGCGCGCGCGGCGCAAGCCGATGCGCGCCGGCTGCGGCAGATGCTCCGGCAGCTGCGCATGCACCACCGGGCCAGGCGTACCGCCGGCCAGTTCCAGCACCAGGCGCGTCGCCACCTCAATTGCCTGCGGCGGCAGTGCCGGATCCACGCCACGCTCGAAGCGGTGCCCGGCATCGGTATGCAGGCCGAGTTTGCGGCCACGACCCATGATGGCCGCAGGGTCGAAGTACGCCGACTCCAGAAACACATTGCGGGTAGTTTCGGTGACGCGCGTGTCCAGTCCGCCCATCAACCCGGCCAATGCAACCGGACGCCCGGCATCGGTGATGGTCAGGAAGCTGTCGTCCAGCGTGACCTGGCGCCCATCCAGCAGCGCCAGCTGCTCGCCGGCGCGGGAGCGGCGCACGCTGATCGGACCCTGCAAGGTCTCCAGGTCGAACGCGTGCATCGGCTGGCCCAGCTCCAGCATCACGTACTGGGTGATGTCCACCAGCAGCGACACCGGACGCACGCCGCTGCGGCGTAGCCGCTCGGCCAGCCACACCGGCGTCTTGGCAGCCGGGTCGATCCCTTCGATCACACGACCGCAATAGCGCGGCGCATCCTTACCGGCGCCCAGTTCCACTGCCAGCGTGCGCATGGACACCGGCGCCACGGCACCGGCGTCGAACGCCACCACTTCGCTGGCGCACGCGGCGGCCACGTCGAAGGCGATGCCGCGGACGCTGAAACAATCGGCGCGATTGGGCGTGAGCTTGATCTCGATGCTGGCATCGGGCAGCCTCAGATACTCGGCCAGCGCCTGCCCAATCGGCGCATCGTCCGGCAACTCGAACAGGCCCGACGCGTCGCTGTCCAGACCGAGTTCCTTGGCCGAACACAACATGCCGTTGGACGCCACACCGCGCAGCTTGGCCGCAGTGATCGTCAGCTCGCCGAGCTTCGCACCGACCAGCGCCAACGGCGCCACCAGACCCGCACGTGCATTCGGCGCACCACACACGATCTGCAGCAACTCGCCCTGCCCGGCATCGACGCTGCAAACCTGCAGACGATCGGCTTCGGGATGACGGACCGCCTCGACGATACGCGCCACCACCACTTGACCAAGCAACTCGCCCAGCGGCGTGACCTCTTCGACTTCCAGACCGATCGCCGTCAGCGTCGCGGCCAGTTCGTCGCGCGTGGCCTGGATCGGAACGTGGCTGCGCAGCCAATTTTCAGAGAATTTCATGAGAGGCCGGGATTGGGGATTCGGGATTAGCTAAAACGCATCGACGGAGTCTGGGGCGGGCCGGGGCGCCGTTGCGAATCCCCAATCCCGAATTCCCAATCCCCGCCGTCAGGCGAACTGCCTGAGAAAACGCACATCGTTCTCGAAGAACGCGCGCAGGTCGTTGACGCCATAGCGCAGCATCGCGAAGCGCTCCACGCCCAGGCCGAAGGCGAAGCCGGTGTAACGCTCAGGGTCGATGCCGACGCTGCGCAGCACATTCGGGTGCACCATGCCGCAGCCCAGCACTTCCAGCCAGCGCGTGCTGCCGTCGGGCTGCTGCCAGGCGATATCTACTTCCGCACCCGGCTCCACGAACGGGAAATAGCTGGGGCGGAAACGCATTTCGAAATCGCGCTCGAAGAACGCGCGCACGAACTCGGACAAGGTGCCCTTGAGGTCGGCGAAGTTGGAATGCTCGTCCACCAGCAAGCCTTCGACCTGATGGAACATCGGCGAGTGGGTCTGATCCGAATCGGAACGATACACCTTGCCGGCCGCGATCATGCGCAGCGGCGGTTTGTGCGCATCCATGTAGCGCACCTGCACGCCCGAAGTGTGGGTACGCAGCAGGCGTCCATCGCCGAAATAGAACGTGTCGTGCATCGCGCGCGCGGGATGGTGCGGCGGGAAATTCAGCGCTTCGAAGTTGTGCCAGTCGTCCTCGATTTCCGGGCCGTCCGACAGCTCGTAGCCGAGCCGGGCGAAGATTTCGACGATGCGCTCCAGCGTGCGCGTAACCGGGTGCAGGCCGCCGCGCTCGCTGCGGCGGCCCGGCAAGGTGACATCGATGCGTTCGCCTGCCAGACGGGCATCCAGCGCGGCGGTTTCCAGTGTGTGTTTGCGCTCGGCCAGCGCTGCAGTCAGCGCGTCGCGCGACAGATTGATTGCCTCGCCAGCCGCCTTGCGTTGCTCTGCCGGCAACGTACCGAGCTGCTTGAGCTGGGCGGTAATGCTGCCGCTCTTGCCCAGCAATGCGACACGCAATGCTTCCAGTTGGTCCGGCGTCTGCGCCGCGGCAACATCGGCCAGCGCACGTTCGGTCAGGGATTGAATCTCACTCATTGCACTTGCGCCTCAACTGCTAGCCGAACGGTGTTTCCGGATACACCGGAACGCATTGTCACTGCACTGACCTGTCGTCGCCCACTTGGCGGCTTCGCAAAAACGCAAAAGGGGAAGGACTCGCGCCCTTCCCCTGCATATCTGCTTTGTCCCCATCAAAAGCCGGCACACGAATGTGCAAGCCCCTACGAGAAACTACCCCTTCAAAAGTCCGCACATGGATGTGCTGGCTCCTGCAGAGGGACCCGCATTTACGCAGCCAGCGCGCCCTTTGCCTTCTCGGCCAGCGCGGCAAAGCCGGCGGCGTCGTGCACGGCGATATCGGCCAGCACCTTACGGTCCAGGGTGACACCAGCCTTGAGCAGGCCATTCATGAAACGGCTATAGCTCAAGCCGTTGATGCGGGCAGCCGCATTGATGCGGGTGATCCACAGCGAACGGAAATTACGCTTCTTCTGCTTACGGCCAATATAGGCGTACTGCTGTGCCTTGATGACCGCCTGCTTGGCAACGCGGAAGACCTTGCGGCGGGCGTTGTAGTAGCCCTTCGCCAGGGTCAGAATTTTCTTGTGGCGGCGGCGCGCCTGCACACCACGCTTTACTCGTGCCATGGTTCAGTCCTCAGAGATAGGGAAGCATACGATCGAGACGGCCTGCGTCTTCGGCACGGACGTGATTCGTCTGCCGCAGGTTGCGCTTCCGCTTGGTCGCTTTCTTCGTGAGGATGTGGCTACGGTTTGCGTGGCCGCACTTGTACTTGCCGGAGGCGGTCTTGCGGAAACGCTTGGCCGCCGCCCGGTTGCTCTTGATCTTGGGCATTGCAATGTCCTTGATGGTGTTTTGTCACTGACACGGGCGGCAGTCTTGCGACCACGCTTTCCATCCTTGCCCTTGCCTGCTTGTAAGTCCTTGATCGAACACGATCCGGACAGGTCCTGGTGCCGCTTGCACGGCGCCCCGATAAAACCGGGCCGCGCAGTCTACCCGTTACCGGGAATTGTTGCAAATCGTTGAGCTCGCGCTGCAACGGACCCGCCGGGCCCGCTGCAGCGCTGGCCGAATCGGATCCTCAGATCTTCTTCTTCGGCGCGATCATCATGACCATCTGACGCCCTTCCAGGCGCGGACGGGACTCAATGACGATGTCGTCGCCCAGATCGGCCTCGATCCGGGCCGCCATCTCGCGACCGAGCTCCTGGTGGCTCATTTCGCGGCCACGGAAGCGGATGTTGACCTTGACCTTGTCGCCCTCTTCCAGGAAACGGCGCATGTTGCGCAGCTTGATCTGGTAGTCGCCTTCGTCGGTGACCGGGCGGAACTTGAGTTCCTTGATCTCGACCTGCTTGGTCTTTTTCTTGGCCTCGTTGGCCTTTTTCTGCTGCTCGAACTTGAACTTGCCGAAATCCATGATCTTGCAGACCGGCGGATCGGCCTGCGGCTGGATTTCGACCAGATCCAGGCCTTCTTCTTCGGCCTTGGCGAGCGCTTCGTCGCGCGACAACACGCCGACCATCTCTCCGTCACTACCGATTACGCGAACGCGCGGCACACGGATTTCTTGGTTCTTGCGATTCTGTTTGTTGTCAGGGGTACTGATATTGCAATCTCCCAGAGGAATCGAACCGGCACATCCGGATCATCCAGACCGGCCGGGGTTGGCTCACGCTGCCTGCTCTGCCTGCAGACGTTCGATGAAGGCAGAGACCGTCATGGTCCCAAGGTCTTCGCCTGAACGGGTCCGCACGGCGACAGCGCCATTTTCCCTCTCACGGTCGCCGACTACGAGCAGATATGGCACGCGTTGCAGCGTATGCTCGCGAATCTTATAACCGATCTTCTCGTTACGCAAATCGGCGCTGACACGGAAGCCTTGATTTGCAAGGGTTTTCCGTACCGCCTCGACATATTCAGCCTGAGCATCGGTGATGTTGGCGACAACGACCTGCACCGGGGCCAGCCAGGACGGGAATGCTCCGGCGTGGTGTTCGATCAAAATGCCGATGAAACGCTCCATCGAGCCGACAATGGCCCGGTGCAGCATGACCGGATGCTTCTTCTGGCTGTTCTCGTCCACGTACTCGGCGCCGAGGCGGCCCGGCATCATGAAATCGACCTGCATGGTGCCCAGTTGCCAGGTGCGGCCGATGGCGTCCTTGAGGTGGTACTCGATCTTGGGGCCGTAGAAGGCGCCCTCGCCCGGCAGCTCCTGCCATTCCACCCCGCACACGCCCAGCGCGCTACGCAGCGCGGCTTCGGCCTTGTCCCAGGTGGCGTCGTCGCCCAGGCGCTTTTCCGGACGCAGCGCAATCTTGATCTGGATGTCGTCGAAGCCGAACGCGGTGTAGACCGCCAGCGCCTGCTGGTGGAAGGCGGTGACTTCGGATTCGATCTGCGATTCCAGGCAGAACACGTGCCCGTCGTCCTGGGTGAAGCCGCGCACGCGCAGGATGCCGTGCAGCGCGCCGGAGGGCTCGTTGCGGTGGCAGGCGCCAAACTCGCCGTAGCGGATCGGCAGGTCGCGGTAGCTGTGCAGGCCCTGGTTGAACACCTGCACGTGGCCGGGGCAGTTCATTGGCTTGACTGCGTAGGTGCGCTTCTCCGACTCGGTGAAGAACATGGCGTCCTGGTAGTTGTCCCAGTGGCCGGATTTCTGCCACAGCGACACGTCCAGGATCTGCGGGCAGCGCACCTCACCGTAGCCGCTATCGCGGTAGACCTTGCGCATGTACTGCTCGACCACCTGCCACAGCGACCAGCCCTTGGGGTGCCAGAACACCAGGCCGGGCGCTTCTTCCTGCAGGTGGAACAGGTCCTGCGCCTTGCCGATGCGGCGGTGGTCGCGCTTGTCGGCTTCTTCCATGCGCAGGATGTAGGCGTCCAGCTGCTTTTTGTCGGCCCAGGCGGTACCGTAGATGCGCTGCAGCTGCTCGTTCTTGGCATCGCCGCGCCAGTAGGCGCCGGAGATGCGGGTCAGCTTGAACGCCTTGAGGAAGCGCGTGTTGGGTACGTGCGGGCCGCGGCACATATCCACGTATTCCTGGTGGTAGTACAGGCCCATCGCGGTGATGTCCTCGGACATGTCCTCGATCAGACGCAGCTTGTACTCCTCGCCGCGCCGGGCGAATACCTCGATCACCTCGGCGCGCGGGGTGACCTTCTTGATCACGTCGTAATCCTGCGCAATCAGTTCCTGCATGCGCTGCTCGATCACCGCCATGTCTTCGGGCGTGAACGGGCGCTCGCTGTAGATGTCGTAATAGAAGCCTTCGGCGATGACCGGGCCGATCACCATCTTGACCTCTGGGTACAGCTGCTTGACCGCATGCCCGACCAGGTGCGCGCAGGAGTGGCGGATGATCTCCACGCCCTCGGCGTCCTTGGCGGTGATGATGCGCAGGCTGGCGTCATGGTCGATGACGTCGCTGGCGTCGACCAGTTGGCCGTCGACCTGGCCGGCGATGGTGGCCTTGGCCAGGCCGGCGCCGATCGACTGGGCGACCTGCATGACCGAGACGGGGGATTCGAATTCGCGGCGGCTGCCGTCGGGGAGCGTGATGTTGATCATGGGCAAAAATGAGGTCTGGTCTGGCTGCAGCGGTCGGCTGCCATGGGAGATCTGGCCATTGCTGGTCAGGCTCGGAGGAGAATGCGGGACGTGAGGCAAGACGGCGCCATGCAGGCGCTCTGCGCGCTGGCGCAGGCAAGGATCAGCGGTGGGCGGTGGTAGTGCTCATGTCGCACGCTGGGCCGGCGCGGCGCGCGGGCCACCTTCTCGCAAGGGGTCTTGGGCGTGAATGGTAAACCAATCAGCCGCCCGCTGCGTACGGCGGCACGGCGCCGGCGGGCGCATGGCACGATGCCGGCCACTTGTCCTGCCGTTGCCGACCATGACCATCAAGGGTAAAGCCACCTCGCTGGATATCGCCTACCTGACCGGCGTGTCGCAGCCGACCGTGTCGCGCGCACTGCGCGGCAGCCCGATGGTCAACGAGGAAACCCGCAAGCGCATCCTGCGCATCGCCCGCGAGCTGAACTACAAGGTCGACAAGAACGCCTCCTCGCTACGGCTGCGCAATGCCGGCACGCTGGCACTGCTGTTCTTCGAAGACCCCATCGCCGATGACTCGCTGATCAACCCGTTCTTCCACTCGATGCTGGGCTCGATCACCCGTGCCTGCGCGCAGCAGGGCTACGACCTGCTGGTGTCGTTCCAGCAGTTGTCCAAGGATTGGCAGGCCGATTACGAAGACAGCAACAAGGCCGACGGCATCATCCTGCTGGGCTATGGCGACTACCAGGAATCGCGCCAGCGGCTGCAGCTGCTGGTCGAGCAAGGCACCCATTTCGTGCGCTGGGGCGCGGCCCTGCCCGGCCAACCGGGCATTTCGATCGGCAGCGACAATTACCAGGGCGGGCTGGACATCACCGACTATCTGCTGGCGCAGGGCTGCCGGCGCATCGCGTTTGTCGGACACGCTTCCAACCACTACCCCGAATTCGAAGAACGCTACCGCGGCCATGCCGCTGCGCTGGCGCAGCATGGCCTGGTGACCGACCCGGCGCTGCAGTTCGATGCGATCACCACCGAATTGTCTGGCTACACCGCGTGCCTGGCATTGTTGGATAGCGGCAATGCGTTCGATACGGTCTGCGCAGCCGGCGATCTGATTGCGATCGGTGCGATGCGCGCCCTGCACGAGCGCGGCCTGCGGGTGCCGCAGGACGTAGCGGTCAGCGGCTTCGACGATATTGCCTTGGCGGCATCGGTGGCGCCCGCGCTGTCGACCGTGCAGCAGGACACCAAGCAGGCCGGCACGCGCTGCTGGTGGAAAGCCTGGTTTCGCTGATTCGCGGCGAGGCGGCGCAGAGCCGCACGATTCCGGTGCGCCTGGCGCTACGCGATTCCTCGCGCAGCAGCGGGCTGCAACCGCCACGGGGATGTGCACCGTCCGGCGCAGAGACAGGCGATGCGATGACGGGCCGAGCGGCGGATGGGGCGGTCAGGCGCTGACTCGGGATTCGGGACAGCATGCCGGTTGGGTCGCGAGATCTCGCGACCCGCTGAATGCGTATTAGGAGCGCACCCAGGCGCGGCGGGGCGTTACTGGGACTGCCTCATTGCGCCCAGGTGCGCTCCTACCTGTTGCGCGCGTCGCGCGCGACCTGCTCGGCCATCTGCAGGTCGAGCTGCTTGCGCAGGGCCGGGTCGGTGATCGGCGCATCCGACAGCAGCACGCGCACGCCATGCGCCGGCACCGCTGTTGCGAAATCACGCTGCACCTGCACCTGCTCGCCACTGACCACATCGCGCCAGGCGCCAGGATGCAGGAAGCACGTCACTTAAATGGTTGCTGCGGCATCGGCCTTGTTGAGCAGCACCAACGCGGTTTGGGTTGTGCCAGCGTACTGATAGACGCGCAGAAACGCGGCTTGATCGCCGTGCAACTGCACATCGACCTGCACGCCGCGCTGCAATGCCGGGGTGTTGCGATGCACCTGGGCGATGCGCTGCAGCGGGCCGAAGATCGGACTCTGCGGTGCAGTGCGAATGCGCTCCACGCCGAAGTAATTGCGGTTGCCGGCATGTTCGGCGCGCCCGCGCATGAAGCCGATTTCCGAGCCGTAATAAATCACCGGAATGCCGCGGGCGGTGAACAACCAGTTGTGCGCATCGATAAATCCGTCATCGCTGGCATCCAGACGCGCCATGTCGTGGTTGTCGTAGAAGCTCATCAACTCGTAGGGGTTCGCATAGGACCCTTGACGCAGGAATAAGGGCGCGGCCAGTTTTTCGAAGCCGGCCTGTTGATGACCGAACACCGCGGCAAGCTGCTGTAATGACCCACTGAAACTCTGCTCAGGTGTTAGCTTTCAGAGGAGACATCGATGAGTGCAGTGATGGACGAAGAACAGATCAAGCGCTGGACGGCCCGGGGCAAGTCGGCGCTAGTGCTGGAGATCATCCAGGGCAAGACGACGGTGGCGTTGGCCAGCCGGCAGTTCGACCTGACGCCCAATGAAATCGAAGGCTGTGTCGAGGAAGGTAAGCGCGGCCTGGAGAACGCGCTGCGGGCCAAGCCCGAAGACGTGCGCGGGCAGCACGAGCGCCAGCTCAAGGATCTGCAGGAAGCCTACGGCCAAGCCATGCTGGAA
>NZ_JFAQ01000019.1 GCF_001304695.1 Xanthomonas axonopodis | reverse complement strand
GTCACCTGCGCAGGTGACCACACCTGGAGTGAGCAGCACCGGCAGGCGCGCCTCGACCACGTCCGAGGCAAACCGCCGATGGCCGATGCCCAAGCCGAAAAATCCTGCAAACCCGAGGGTCTGGATACCGGAATCGAGGCTTTCCAGCGCCCGGCGGAACACTTCCGAGCGCACATCGATGCAGAATGCCATCTGCAGCTTCACGCGGCCAGGTGCGACCTGGGCCGGCGATGGCGCAGCCAGCATGGCGTTGAGCTTTCGCTGCGCTGCACGTTCGGCCGCTTCCTGCAGGATGCTGTCGATGACATCGTCCGAGGTTGCAGCGACCGGCTCGGCGTAGGCGGCAATGGCCGTCTGCCAGCCAGGCACCAGCGCGGAGCCGCCGTGGCCTAGCAGCGCGGCCTCCCAGAGCATGCGAATGGCGAGCAGGTCGGTGACGCACGCATCGGAGGCACCGCTCAACTCTGCCTGCCAGAGCCGATACCGGGCCAGCTGACCCCAGCCGCCCAACGTGGTCAGCAAGCGGTGGAAATAACCGTCCAGCGCGTCCTGGGAAAGCCCGAGCCGCGCGACGCAGTCGACAATGGCGTCTTCGGCATTGGCTGGCGCATCCGCGACATAGCGCGCGAAACCTGCAAGGCCGGCGATTTCCGGGGTCAGATCGTGGGTCGCGATGATCTGCCAGGTGCTGTAAGCGCCACCGGACTGGCCGACCGCCCAGAGCGCCTGGCCCTGATCGAAATAGCCAGCAGCCCAGTGACCGATACGCTCGTTGACGATGCAGGGCCAGTCGATCGCAGCGATGTCGCGGGCCAGTTCGGCGACCGTCGGGATCGCCTGCGGGGCAGGGCGCATGGCTTCGACGGCCTGCCTGAGTGCGGACAAGCTCGGCGGGCGCAGCGCGGCCGGCGCGTTCTGCAAGGCCGCCTGCAGATCGTCTTCGGTGATCTCGCCGGACTGTAGCCGCTCTGCATACCAGGACCGCGGCATGGTGACGGCGATACCGGAGGCACGCCGCAGTCGCGCCGCCGCCATCTCCAGCGGTTCGTTGGCCTGGCCGAGGAAGGGGTTGACCGCAACGCTGGAGGCGAGCGGCCACAGCGGCGGGATGGCGCGTGCCGCACGCTGGGCGGCGGCGATGATCACATCGTGGGAGAGGGACATGGCGTTAGTCGTCGTGGTTATCAGCATGTGGGCCTGGCAGTGAGGGAAAGTCACGAGGTCTTGCGAACAGACCAGCCGCCGAGCAGGCGATCGATCGTGGCGTTGACATACAGCCCATTGGAGAGATGGACGCGGAGCCCGGCGGCAGCGGGGTGCGATGCCCACAGCGGAAACAACGCCTGTGCCACCGCCACCAGCCCGAAGCTCAGGACCGCGAGCGTCACCAGCGTCCACTCCAGCCGTCCCGGTGCGGGCGTGGCCGGCAGCACACCGGCCGTCAGCCATTCGGCGGCGGTCTGCAGTGCGAAGTAGCCGATCGCCGCGGCGCTGGCGTAGATCGCGGTCCTGCGGGTGAGGGGGCGTGGCGCGGCATCGGCAAGGCCCTGGGCCAGCAAATAGGCGACACCGAAGATCAGGATCGCGCCCAGTGCCAGCGCCTGCGGCGACTTGTGCTCGAAGCCGAAGGCGAACCCGAAGGCCGTGCCGATGCCGATATAGATCGCCAGTGCGATCAGAAATGCGCGGCCGACCGCCGCCCCGTTCGGAACTGCGACCGGCCCGGGCCGGCGAATGGCCGCCACTTGCTCGACGGCTCCGCCAGAGGCCAGGAAGGCATGCGCTTTGTAGAGCGAGTGCGCCACGATGTGCAGAAGGGCCAGCGGGAACAGCGCCAGGCCGCACTGGAGCATCATGAAGCCCATCTGCGCGACCGTGGACCAGGCTAGCGAGGTCTTGACCGCCGGCTGGGTCAGCATCACCAGCGCGCCGAACAAGGCGGTCAGCCCGCCCAGCATGGCCAGCACGGCGAGCACGCCGGGGGCGGCAAGCATCAGGTCGGCAAAACGGATCAGCAGGAAGCCGCCGCCATTGACCACGCCGGCGTGCAACAAGGCCGACACCGGCGTGGGGGCTTCCATCATCTCGGTGAGCCAGCCGTGGGTCGGGAACTGCGCCGATTTCAGCACCGCCGCAAGTGCGATCAGGGCGGCCGCCGCGACCAGCGACCAGGAGTGCTGCCCGCGCGCGGCCAGCGCATTGATCGTGGCGATATCGGTCGTGCCCATGCTTTTCCAGATCAGCACCGCGGCGCAGGTCAGGGCGATACCGCCGGTGGTGGAAAACACCCGTTTCTTGCGGGCTGCGCGCTGCGCCTCCACGCGCTCGGGATAGAACAGCAGCAGGCGATGCATCGCGATGCTGGTGGCGATCCAGGCGATGACGACCTGGACCAGGTTGCCGGCCTGCACCAGCAACAGCACCGCTGCCAGTGCCATGCACAGCCAGCCGGTGAAGTAGCCCTGGCGTGCCTCGCCGTCGAGGTAGGTGCGTGCGTACCGCACGACGATCCAGCCAACGAAGGCCACCAGCAGGAGCATCGTCACGCTGACCGCATCGAGCCGCGCGGACAGGCCGATACCGTCCCATCCGATCAGTGGGCTGTCGCCAGTGCCTCGCAAGAGCACCAGCGCGAGCGAGGCAATCGCGATGCACAGCGCGCCGAGCGCGGCGCCTTCGGCGAGAAGGGAAATCTTCAGTGGGCGACGACCGCCGCGAACCAGGGCGGCGACAGCGGCAGTCAGCAGCAGGAGTGGTGCGAACAGTGGGAGTAGATAGAGCGACAAGGCAATCCCCTAAGAACGAGCGTGGTGGCGGGCCGCGCCAGGATATCGTTCGCTAGGGTTAAATAAAAATTCATTGTTATTGTAGATTCATTCGTTATTATCGAACGATATGGCTGCCTTGAACTACAACCACCTGCGTTATTTCTGGGCGGTCGCGCGCGACGGCAATCTCACCCGCACGGCAGAGCGCCTCAACCTCACCCAGTCGGCGTTGTCGGTGCAGATCCGCAAGCTGGAGGAGCGCCTGGGTCACGCGTTGTTCGAACGCCGCGGGCGGCAACTGCATCTGACCGAGGCCGGGCAGATCGTGCTCGACCACGCCGATGCGATCTTTGCCACCGGCGATGAGTTGCTTGGCACGCTGCGGCAGACAGGTGCGGCACGGCAGGCGCTGCGGGTCGGCTCGCTGGCCACGCTGTCGCGCAACTTCCAGATGGAGTTCCTGCGGCCGCTGCTGGGCCGCACCGACATCGATCTGATTCTGCGTTTGGGCAGCCCGGGGGAACTTCTGCGTGCGCTAGAGGCACTCAATCTCGACGTGGTGCTGCTGAATCGGGCGCCGGCCGGCGACGCGCTGTCCCCATTCGTTACACACCGGCTCGCGGAATACCCGGTCAGCCTGGTGGGGACGCCGGATCGGCTAGGTCATACCGCCAGCTTCGCCGACCGCCTTCGCAGCCACCCCATCATCCTTCCGACGTTGGATAGCAGCGTGCGCATCGGCTTCGACGCCTTGGCCGACCGCCTGGGCGTGCGGCCGCAGATCGTGGCGGAAGTGGAAGACATGGCGATGATGCGACTGCTTGCCCGCGAGGACATCGGTCTGGCGGTTCTGCCGCCGATCGTCGTCAAGGACGAGATTGCCGCTGGCGCGTTGATGGAAGGCGATCAATTGCCGGATATCGTGGAGACGTTCTATGCGGTCACGATGTCGCGGCGCTTTCCCAATCCGTTGGTTCGCGTGTTGCTGCAGCCCGCGGCTCCGTCTGCAAACCTGTCGCTCCGCCCATCTCCAGCGGTGGCGCAGGCGCAACGCTAGAGCGGATCGCACGGTGGTCGGTCCAACAGGCAGTCGATGAAGGCACCAAGCAGCGCTGGCCGATGCTGCCTGTTCGGATAGTAGAGAAACAGCCCAGGGCGCGAAATCGACCAGTCCGCCAGGATCTGCACCAAGCGCCCCTGGGCCACTAATTCGCCCACGCCATCCCGCTCGAAGTGATAGGCGATGCCGAGCCCGTTCAGCGTGGCAGCAATGCCGATATCGGCGTGATTGGTGACCACCAGGCCGTCCACCGCCACCTCAAGGCGTTGCCCGCACTTGTCGAACTCCCAGCGATAGTGCCTGCCATCCATTTGCAGCCGCCAGTTGATGCACGCGTGGTCATGCAGTTCGGCGGGCGACTTGGGCGTTCCTCGACGTGCCAGGTCGTCCGGCGACGCGACGGCCACCATTTTCACATCCAATGCGGTTGTAGAGCAGTTCGCCACTTGCCGACGGTGCCACGCTTCAGTGCGCGTGCTGA
Source organism: Xanthomonas axonopodis (assembly GCF_001304695.1). GTDB lineage: Bacteria > Pseudomonadota > Gammaproteobacteria > Xanthomonadales > Xanthomonadaceae > Xanthomonas > Xanthomonas axonopodis. Next base: position 5,877 of record NZ_JFAQ01000019.1, on the reverse strand, counting down.
TGCCTCCACTCACAAGACGGAGCCAGCCACATGGACATCTCGACCCTTCCCGAGCCGATTGCCGCTTACTTCGCGGCCGAGCACAACCCCGACGCCTTGGCGCATTGCTTCACGGCGCACGCCGTCATGACCGACGACGGTCACAGCTATACGGGCATCGACGCGATCAAGGCCTTCATGGCCGAGGCATCGGCCAAGTACAACGCAACCAGCGTGCCCTTCGAGAGTGAACGCGCGCACGGCATCCACTGCGTGCGCGCCAACGTCAGCGGCAATTTTCCCGGCAGCCCGGTCGTGCTGTCGTATCGCTTTCGCCTCGAACGCGGCCAGATCGCATCGTTGGAGGTCACGGTATGAGCTTGGACCTGCATCTGACCGGCCTGCGGGCCGTGGTGGCCGGTGATAGGGCGCGCAGGGTTCGTCCCTCAGCAAGACGATGGAGCCTGCATAGCCGCCGCTGCGCAGAGATTCGGCGGTCTGCAGGCCCGCCTGACCCGCCCCGACGATGACCACACCGCTCATCGTGCACCTGCCGTGCGCAGGCTCATGTCTGCCGGTCCGGGAAGCGGATGGTCATGTCCGATGTCGGTGCGATCTGGCACGCCAACCGGCTGTTGCTGCGCCGTTCGGCTGCCACGCTGTCGAGCATGCCGGCCTCCATGTCCAGCAGTGGCACGTCCTCGCCGCCCGCTTCCACGTAGCAATGGCAGGTGGCGCAGGCGCAGGAGCCGCCGCACTGCGCTTCGATGCCATCGATGCCTTGATGCATGGCGCCCTGTATCAGGGTCCATCACAGCGCGAGGTCGACCGCGACGGTCTCGCCGCTCGGTTCGATGTAGGTGATAGTGGGCATGGGAGCTTCCTAGTGCGCACGCATGGGAAGATGCAACAGGCCACGGGTGATGCTGTTGGGAACGCGTTGCACCGGCCCGGTCAGCGTAAAGCCGTCGATGTAGCGCGCCAGCGCTGCAAATGTCGCCATCCCTTCCAGCTTGGCGAGCGCCTGGCCTGCGCAATTGTGCGTCGCCAGCCCGAAGCCCAGGTGATCGACGAGATTGCGCTCGATATCGAAGCTGTCCGGTGCCCGATAGTGGCGCTCGTCGCGATTGGCCGAGGCATAGCTCACGATCACCCGCGCGCCTGCGGGAAGCACGACACCCTCGCCCAGGTTGACCTCGCGGGTGGTCACGCGCGACAGGTGCTGCAGCGGGCTGTCGATGCGGACGATCTCCTGGAAGGCGGCCGATGCCTTGCTCGGATCCTTGCGCAACTTTTCCCACTGCTCGGGATGCTGCGCGAACTGCCATAGCCCATTGCTGATGGCATTGATCGTGGTGTCGAACGCGGCGATGACATAGCCCTCCATCAGGCCGATGGCGGCTTAGCGCGGGATCTCGCCGCGCTTGCCTGCTGCGGCGACAATGGTCGCAGCTTCCGGTTGTTCAACGTCCTGGATGACTTCAATCGCGAGGGGCTGGCGATCGATGTTGATCTGTCGCTGCCATCTGCCCGGGTGATCCGATCGTTGGAGCAGGTCATCGAGTGGCGCGGCAAGCCACGCATCATTCGCTGCGATAACGGGCCCGAATACATCAGCGGAGCACTGCTGGCGTGGGCGGAACGCAACGGCATCCGCATCGAGCACATCCAGCCGGGCAAGCCACAACAGAACGCCTACGTTGAACGTTACAACCGCACGGTCCGCTACGCCTGGCTGGCCCGCACCCTGTTCGACACCATCGAGCAGGTGCAGGACCAGGCCACGCGCTGGCTATGGACGTACAACCATGAGCGCCCGAACATGGCGCTAGGCGGCATCACGCCAGCGATGAAACTGGCGATGGCTGCATAACTCCACTTCTGGAGTCCGCTAAAAGCGGTGGGATTACCGGAGTGCCGCTGCCGCGCCTACGCCGTTGCTTACGCGTCTTCGCGTGGGGGCCAGCACCACCATCGGCAACTATGTGTTGCCGTCGCTGATTGCCAGCTATCGACGCGAGTGGCCGGGCGCGGCGGTGGATGTGGTCATCGGCAATACGCGCGAGGTGGCCGCAGCGGTGAGCCGGCTGGAGGTGGATATCGGCTTGATCGAGGGCCCGTGTCATGCGGCAGACCTTCAGGTCGTGCCTTGGCGGACAGGACGCGTTTGTGATCGTGGCGGCACCGACGCATGCATTGGCGCAGACCGCCATGCAGGCACGCGTGCCGTTGAAAGCCTTGCGACAGGCGCACTGGCTGCTTCGCGAACCTGGCTCCGGTACGCGCGAGGCGGTGGAGCAGGTCTTGCTGCCGCACTTGCATTATCTGCACAGCGATCTGCAGCCGGGCAGCACCGAAGCGATCAAGCAGGCGGCGGCGGAAGGACTCGGGCTGGCCTGCCTATCGCTGTGCGCGGTGCAGGACCTGGTGACGCTGGGCCGGCTGGTGATTGTGCAGACCACCCTGCCACGGCTGACGCGGCGCTTCTACCGGATCCAGCACCGGCAAAAATGTCTGTCGGGCAACCTGCAGCGCTTCGTCGCGCATTGCGATCTGCATGCGCTGCACGATTGCTGAGGGCCGACGTGCTGCGCCTGCGTCGGATGCCATGATCTATCGCCACTCTGGTCACTGGGCGCGCTTCGCAAGCCCGCAACGCACGGCCGATGCGCGGCCTGCGTCAACGTTGTTCGACGTTGCAAGGCACGGCCAGCGCCACAGCCACGCCCACAAAAAAGCCGCGCAGTGCGCGGCTTGATGCATGACCCGAACTGAAGATGCTGCTCAGCGGACCTTGGCCAATGCCACGCGGGCCTCGGCCATGAACTTCTGTACTTCCTGCGGCGTTGCCAGGTTGGCGCCGAGCTGGTTGAGCACCTGCTCGATGTCGCCGGAGGCGTCCCAGGCTTCATCGCACAGCATGCCGGCGATCGGGCCGAGATAGTTCAGCGCGACCGCTTCCAGTGCATCGCGGACGCTGGCGTCGGGCCCGGCGCCACTGGCAACCGTCGCCGCACTCGCGCTTGCGACGGCTGCGGCAGGTACCGGTGTCGGGGCAACCGGCGCACGCACCGGCGATGGTGCGCCGCCAAGATCCTCTTCAAAACCGCCCATCAACCACTGGCGCGAGTCGTCGCTCAACAGCGAAGGTTTGCCCAGGCCGGCACTGGGGTCGACCTGGAAGCGCGCCTTGGCCGCGTTGACCATGGTGAGGCGTTGTACCGCCTCATCGTTGCGCAGCATGCGAAAGACCACTTCTTCGATCTGCCCGCTGTTGATGCGGACGATGCAGGAGTGGTTTTCCTCGGTGACGATGAACAGAAAGCCGGACGCCTTCTTCAATGCCAGCGCTCTGAGCTCGCGCAGGATCTCGATCAGCGGACGGAATTCAGTGGACATGGCGTCTTCCTTGCAGCATCAGGTACGGAATGGGTGACAGCGACTCAGCGTTTGCTGAGGCGCTCCATGGCCAACCGGACGCTGTTGGACAAGCGGGAGATGGCGCGCGCCAGAGTACCGATTTCATCTTTGAGGTCGACCTCTGCAATGTTGTGGTTCCACTTGCCAAGGCTCAGTTCTTCGGCCACGGCGGTGAGGTTCTGGACGGGGCGCAATACGCGGTTCCAGATCAGCGTGGACTGCACGCCGACCATGAGTGCGCAGACGAGCAGGCCGATGCCGGCAATCCACAACGATTGATGCAAGATCAAGGTGTTGATGTCGCTCTTGGGATAGGCCGATGCCAAGGTGAAGCCCCAATTGCGTATCTCCTCTTTAACCACCACCCAGTCTTCCGGGCTCTCCTTGACGATCCGCTCGATGGTGGCGCTATCGGTGGTGGAACCAGTGGTCGACTGGAAGCGCAATTTATTCTTGCTGTCCAACACCGCGACGAAGCCAGAAGAGAGCATGCTACGGCTGCCGATCACGGTCGCCAGCTCAGGCGTATCGGCCTTGTAGGCGATAGCCAAAGCACCGATGACGCGTTTGTCGTTGTTGGCAAAGATCGGTTCGTAGCGAGTAACATATGGGTTGCCGAGAACATCGACCACACCATAGAAGCTCTCTCCATTGCGCAGCTTGCCAGCGGCCTTGCTGTTCGGATCGAGCACGGTGCCGACGGCGCGACTGCCGTCGGCATTAGTAATGTTGGTGGAGATACGAACGAAGTCGTCGCCGACACGAGAAAAAATCGTTGCGTTGCCCTGCTTACTGATGGAAGCGCCGTTGTCGACCAAGCTGGAAGTGGCGGCGTCGACCAAGCCGAACGTGTTGGCCTGCGACTTCTGACCCAGCAGTATGTCGTTGGCAGTGCGGCGTCCGACGCGGACTTGGTTCCCTTGACTGGCTGGGCCTAGCTCATCGACTTGCTTGCGCAGATTGTGCATAGATGCCTCGACGCGATCGAGCAGCATCTCCCGGGTAAGCGAGAACATGGTCTGGGTCAGAACCGAGGTACGTCGGATGACCGCTTCGGTTTCAGACTCGATCCGTTTTGCTTCGGTAACAGCCAAGATCACAGCTAGTCCCGACATCACGATCAGCCCCAAGGCCAATACCGGCAGCAGCAGGCGCACCCGCAAAGAGTGACGAAGCATTGCATTCCCCCTGAACGCATTAAGAAAAATGTACGACACTGCGCGCGTTGCGCAGTGCGATGGTTGGTGTCTTGGTTATTAGCGGCCGATGAAAGCCATGCTTAAGCGGCTCCCCAGCCGCAACCCATGCATACGATAGCGCAAGCCGATCGATTTTGCGATGCGCTTCTCGCTTCTGCGTGTGTGTTGATTCAACATTCGCTCCCGCATGGAGCGGGCCAACAGGCCGTTTTGCCTTGCCAGCTATGGAGGCGGTCGCTTGGCGACCGTTCGTCTGCTCAGGTGCCCAACGACAGATGTCGCGCACGACCGAGGGCCGGTGCTGGTGACGGTGGAGTACCGCATCGCCGACGCCGATCGCGCCGAGTTCCTTACCTTGCTGACCCAGTTGGGCGTGGCGCGGCGTCGCGACGGTGCGGTGATCTGGGGCGTGGCCGAAGACGTTGCCGCACCTGGAGTGCAACTGGAGTATTTCCTGGCGGCGTCCTGGCTGGAGCATCTACGCCAGCACGAGCGGGTCACTGGCGAGGATCGGCAGCTGCAGGAGCGCCTGCGCCTGCTGCATCAAGGCACCGAGCCACCGCGGGTGCGCCACTTCATCGGCGGCGCTGAGCCACCGCATGCGCCAAGGATGGAGCATTGAGATGCGCATGGCATTCAAGTTCGCCGCCAGCCTGGTGCTGGGTGCGGCGATTGGTTTCGGCTGCCGCGTGATGGGGATTCCGTCACCCGCGCCGACGGCTCTGGTCGGCGCCTTGTCGGTGCTGGCGATGACCTTGGGTTACAGCGTGGCCGATCGCCGGCTCGCCCGCCGTGCGACCAGGCAGCATGTGCACTGCGGCGGACCAAGCGGACGCTGGCGGGAAGCTGCATGAGCATGACCCTGGTCGGCTTGCTGCTGGCGGTGGTGATCGGCATCGGCTGCCGCCTGCTGGACCTGCCGCTGCCGGCGCCACCGCGGCTCACCGGCGCGGTGTTGGTGGTGGCGATGAGCAGCGGATTCCTGCTGGCCGACTGGGTCCTGCAGTGAAGCCAGGTCGGCTGCGCCGCGCGCGCGGACTGCGCACACGGATGCAATCCGCCACGCCGGCCGCACGTTTTACTGGGAGATGCATCGGTGCGTGGGCGCGTTCATCGCACCACATCCGTTGCCGGCAGACGGCGCCTGTGCCGCTGACGCCTCCCTGCATGCCCCCGTGCCAGGAGCCTCAATGGATCCGATCCAGACGACCCCAAACGATGCCGGGCGTCGCAATTTTCTCATCGCCAGTACGGCCACATTGGCAGCGTTGTCGTTGCC
>NZ_JFAQ01000189.1 GCF_001304695.1 Xanthomonas axonopodis | reverse complement strand
GCTGCCACGCTCACCATGGCACGCACTACACACGTGTTCTCTTCGCGCAGGCCTGGGCGCGTCGGCGTGGACTGCGCTGCACTGGTAGTAGATCATGCCGCCGCCCTTGAAGCGCGAGCGCACTCGTCCAGCACAGCAAGGGCAGCGAAATCCCTGCGGCTACCGCCATTTACACAGAGCGCGGTAGCACTTGGCTTCGGTGCCGTAGGCCGCGAAGAACTCCGGCATCGACAATCCAGCCTGGAACTGCACGCATTGATACTCATCGCGCCAACTTGTTGGCTTTAGGTGGCAACAGCATCACCCGGGCTGGCGCAGATCCTGCGACTGCTGGCTGAGAGACGGGGCTAATCAGGTGTGGTCATCGCATCGTCATATCGCTGAGCACCATGCCGCATCACGAGGCCGTCGGCTGCCACGCTCACCATGGCACGCACTATGAACGTGTTCTCTTCGCGCAGACCCGGGCGCGTCGGCGCGGACGCCGTAGCGACGACGGGCGTGCGCATGGCGCATGCCCGGATGTCGTGGGTTGCGACGTCAGTCGTCCGCGCGCAGCCGCGGCATCGAGACAGCTGCGCCTTCCACCTCGGTGGAGCGCGCCGCATAACGGGTGGCGAAGCGCACGTGGGTTGCGAAGCTTGCAGCCGGTACCTGCGCCAGCGAGGCAACCAGTGCGCCGTTGAAGGCATCGCCGGCGCCGGTGGTGTCCACCGTCTGCGCGCTTTCCGCGCCCACGCGGTAATGCGCCTGGGTATCGCCGCGCAGCTTTTCTTCGGCGTGCGAAATGAAGGCGCCCACCGCGCCCAGCGTCACCACCACGGTACCGCCCGGCAGCAGCTTGCGGCACAGCGAATGCAGCGTATTGCCATCCAGCGCGGCGACGTCGTCGGCATTGATGCGCTCGCCGACATGGCGACCGAGCAGCGCGGCGAATTCGGTTTCGTTGGGCGTCAGCACATCCGAGAGCTTGAGCAGGCCGATCGATGTCGGCGCATTGGCCGGTGCGGCATTGAGCACGGTCAGTACGCCGCATTCGTGCGCCAGCGCCAGTGCAGACTCGACCGTCTCGGCCGGGGATTCCAGTTGCGCCAGCAGCACCTTTGCCGCAGCCACCAGGGGGCGTTGGTTGTCGATGAAGGCGGGGCTCAACACGGCGTTGGCGCCGGCGCCGATCACGATGGTGTTGCGGCCGTGCCCGTCGACATAGATGCCGCCGGTGCCGGTCGGTTCGTTGCTGGGCTCGGCGATCAGCGCAAAGCCATCCTGTGCGGCCAGCGAGCGCGCCAGCGCACCACCGGCGTCATCGCCCAGTGCGCACAGGAAATGCGTCTTGGCGCCAGCACGTGCGGCCGCAACCGCCTGATTGAAGCCCTTGCCGCCCGGGCCGGTGCTGTAGCGCCCGGCGATGGTCGCGCCCGGCACCGGCAAGGCATCGCAGCGCCACACGTGATCGACATTGAAGGACCCGACAACGACGACCGAACTCATAGATACCTTGCCTTGAATGACTGACTTGAATGACTGGATGACACGTGGCGTGCAGTGAATTAGACCGTTACGCCGATGAACCCGCGCCGCCTTGACCGAAATGCGACAGCACGCCGGCAATGGTAGCGGTCATGAAGGTGGCGATCGAACCGCCAAGGACCGCACGCAGGCCGAACTTGGCCAGATCGTGGCGACGTTCCGGCGCGAGCCCGCCGATCCCGCCGATCTGGATCGCGATCGAACTGAAATTGGCGAAGCCGCACAACGCATAGGTCGCGATCAGGCGGCCTTCGGCGCTCAGGCCCACGCCCGGCACTTCGCCCTTGACGATGCGCGACAACTCGCTGTAAGCGACAAACTCGTTGATCACCACCTTCTGTCCGATCAACGAACCCACTGTGGTCGCATCCACCCACGGGGTGCCGATCACCCAGGCGATCGGCGCCAGCACGTAGCCGAAGATCGTCGACAGGTTGGTCGGTCGGCCCAGCAGCGCCGCGGCGCCGGTGACCTCGCCCAGCCAGGTCAGCGGTGCATTGATCAGCGCAATCAGCGCGATGAAGGCCAGCAGCATCGCGCCGATGTTCAGCGCCAGGCGCAAGCCATCGCCGGCACCGGCTGCAGCCGCATCGATGACATTGCTGGTGGTTTTTTCCACTTCCATCTTGACCGTGCCGCGGGTCAGCGGGGTGCCGGTTTCCGGTACCAGCAGCTTGGCGACCACCAGCGTGGTGGGCGCGGCCATGATGCTGGCAGCCAGCAGATGCTTGGCATAAAACGCCTGCTGCGCCGGATCGCTGCCGCCGAGCATGCCGACGTACGCAGCCAGCACGCCGCCGGCGATATGCGCCATGCCGCCGATCATCATGGTCAGCAGCTCGGACTGGGTCATCTTGGAGATGTACGGGCGCACCGTCAGCGGTGCTTCGGTCTGGCCGATAAAGACGCTGGCGCACACGCTGGTGGTTTCCGCACCGGAAACGCGCATCACCTTGGTGATCGCCCACGCCATCGCACGCACCACCATCTGCATCACGCCCAGGTGGTAAAGCACGCCCATGAGCGCCGAGAAGAAGATGATGGTGGGCAGCACCTGGAACGCGAAGATGAAGCCGTAGCTGTCGATGTTCATCAGGTTGCCGAAAATGAAGGTGGACCCTTCATTGACGAAACTCAGCACCTTGACGAAGCCCTTGCCCAGCGCGTCGAACACATCGCGCCCGCCCGGCACCAGCAACACCAATGCGGCGAAGGAGATCTGCAGGGCCAGACCGGTGGCGACCAGCTTCCAGTCGATCGCGCGGCGGTTGCTCGAAAACAGCCAGGTGATGCCGATGAGCACCGCCAAACCGAACAGGCCGAAACCGATCCTTCCCAAACCTTCGACCATTCCAATCCCCGGGCCGCTAATGGCAAAACGGGAAGCCTAGAGCAGGGGGTGACAGGGGGCAAGGCGAGCGGCATTCGGATGCTCTCGGTCGGTCCACAGACCAGAGGCGGCGGGCACGGGCAGGCCCGCGCTGGCGCGCGGTGGGACCGTGCTTGCGCAAAGTCGGCGTTCACAGGGGAAAGGTGGCGTCGTTTCACAACGTGGCGGCGCGGCTGGTGGCAGTCGTGGCCCGCCCGGGCGACGTGTTCACCGTCATGCCTCAGCGAGCGGGGCCCTGCCGCGCGGCCTGGAGTGACGGCAGCGCGCGGTTTGGATCTGCTACGGCTGCCGTTGCTGCATCAGGTCATGGGCGACGTGGTTGTTTTCTGGCGCGCGCTGCTTGGGACAGTTGGCGTTTGTGTCCGAGTGCCGATGACCGATGCATGCGTGTCTGCCGGCGGATGGGGCGCCACACGCTGGCGATTTTTGCCTGCTGATCGGCAAGCAGTCGCTGCAGCAAAGCATCACGTCTGTCGCTTGTGCGATTGATGGTGACGCATCGCGTGCTCACAGCGAAGGCCACTGGGAAGCACATCCAGAACTGCTTGGATGCACATATGGCGTGTCACGGCGCCATGCGTGCCAACAACCATGCAAGCCGAAACATTCCATGTAGACCACAACCAACGGCACACCAAAACCGACGGGAGCACCGATCACGGTGCATGCGCAGTGCAGGCGGTGCTGCATGCAGACAGTCGAGCCGAGAAGAGGTCGATGCGCGGCGCCGCACACGCCGCACGCTGTGCCTGCCCGACGCCACGGCCTACACTGCGCATGCCGGTCCGGGGCAGGTGCCCTGGAGGTTGCGGGAGTTCGCCATGCTTTACCGTCGTCTGGGTTCCACCGGGCTGCAGCTATCTGCCTTGTCGTTCGGGGCCTGGGTCACCTTCGGCAAACAGATCGGGCGCAGCGAAGCGCGCAATCTGATTGCCGTCGCCTGGGACAACGGCATCAATTTCTTCGATAACGCCGAGGCCTACGCGCGCGGCCGCGCCGAGGAAGTGATGGGCGATGTGATCGCCGATCTGCGTTTGCCGCGCGATGGCTTTTGCGTGTCGAGCAAGGTGTTCTTCGGTGCGGTCGATAGCCCGCGGCCGACCCAGCGCGGGCTCTCGCGCAAGCATGTCACCGATGCCTGTCACGCCGCGCTCAAGCGCCTGCGCGTGGAGTACCTGGACCTCTATTACTGCCATCGGCCCGATCCGGACACCCCGATCCAGGAAACCGTACGCGCCATGGATGCGCTGATCCGCCAGGGCAAGGTGCTGTACTGGGGCACTTCCGAATGGAGCGCCGCGCAGTTGCGCGAGGCCATCGCCATCGCCGAACGCGAACATCTGCATGCGCCGGCGATGGAACAGCCGCAATACAACCTGCTGCACCGCGAGCGGCTGGAGCGCGAATACGCGCCACTGTGCGAGAACGGGCTGGGCACCACGATCTGGTCGCCGCTGGCCTCGGGCCTGCTGACCGGCAAGTACAACGCTGGCGTGGAGGCCGACAGCCGTCTGGGCCAGCCGGGCAACCAATGGTTGCAGGACGAAGTGCTGGGCGCGCCGGAAGCGCGCCGGCTGGAGCGTGCCCGCGCGTTTTGTGCGGTGGCGGCCGAGCTTGGCCAGTCACCGGCGCAGTTGGCCATCGCCTGGTGCCTGCGCAACCGGCATGTGTCCAGCGTGATCCTGGGCGCGAGCCGGGTCACACAGCTGGAAGAAAACCTCGGTGCCTTGGACACCCTGGATCAGGTCGATGACGCCGGCTGGGCGCGGGTGGAGTCGAGCACGCGCTAAGCCACTGGGTCCATCGTGTGCTGCGGTGGACGTCTTGTAGCTGTCACCGCGGCTGAAAACTGCGACACACCATCGATTCGATTGGCCCGATGAATCGAAATCCAGGAGAGGATCTAAAGAATCAGTTCCCTCGAATGAGAATGGCTCTTGATCATTTAATGAGAATGGTTATTATTTGTCGGGCCAACCCGACTGGAGACCCAGATCATGACCGCTCACCCCGTGCTGCTTCGCTCCGAACCGGTCAATCTGCGCGACCGCGCCACGCCGCGTACCGTGCCTGCCGAAGACCTCATCAGCAGCGAGGCACTGCTCAAGGGCCGCCGTGAAGTGCTGATCCAGCACGGCGACCGTGTCTATCGCCTGCGCCACACCAGCAACGACAAGTTGATCCTGACCAAGTAAGTCCAGCCACGCGCCGGGGCTGCGCACAGCCTCCGTGCGCCGTGAGTGCCGATGACGCGATCCTTCGCTGCACGCAGCGCTCGATCGCCATCGCATCCCATATCGCCGCATTCGCTCAACGCATGTGCGCAAAGATCGCAGCGGGCGCCGCCACCGCCGCCCGCCACTCAACTCCACCTTGGCCTGCCGCGCGCGGCTTATGTCGCAATGCGCGCTGCCGAGCGCGCGTAAAGGTGCCTGATGCTCTGCCTGCATCCTTGGTTGGTCGTTCTGTCGCTTCCCGCTGTGTCGTTGTGTGCTCACGCTGTCGAACGTGCGGTCGATGGCGGTGACGTCGACTCGAACGCGCCGCCCAACGGCATACTGGTCGGCAGCACGGAAGTGGACCGCTTGACCTGCGCCGGACGTACTGCCTCCGTTAGCCAACCTATGCGCCGGTAGCGGCCATGCCCAACTTCCGCGCGCTACCGTTGCCCTTAGCATGCACGTGCTAGCCGCGCGGCATTGCCCCGACCACAGCAGTTGGCGGCTCTGGGGACGGTGCTTTGGCTGTATCGGCCTGCGTTGGGCAACGAACTGGATGGTTGGCAGCACGCAGTCGCTGCAGCCGCGTCCCGTCAGGTGGATAGCGACGGCGTGCACGAAAACATCTGGTTCTTCGATGTCGCGGGACACTGCTGCTGGCGGCTCTGCCTGTTGCCCGACAGCGATTTCCTGAGCTGGGACCGCTTGGTCTCACGGCTGCCACCACTGCCAATGGACACGCACGAACTGGGCGTCGGCGAACGGTTATGGCGCCGCTTGGCCGGACGCATGTGCGGCGATGCATGGCGCTTGAGCGCACTGCGCTTGCAGCCAGCGGCCAGCCGCGACCACCCCATCACCGCCAGCCTGACCACCGTCTCTGCGCTGGGCGCTGAGGTTGCTGCACGGTTGGCGCGCGACGAGGGCATCGACGGTCGCGTGGCTGTGGACGACTGCTGCTGCGCACGCGCTGCGGCGCTACGCACTGCTGCGGGGAATGCCCGCGGTGTCGAGCCCACATCATGACGTCGCCGCTGCTGCGCGCACGCCCTTGATGTTCCCACGATGACAACCGAAAGTGCCGATGAGCCGATTGTTCTCCCGCTGTGTTGCCGCACACTGAGCCTGTTGCCGTTGATTGCTGCCGCCGATGCTCAGCGCGATCGGCAAAGCATGCTGGGGATGTGGGGCGAATACGCGAAGGATTTTGCCTTCGACGAAACCGTGCTGCTCAAGCCTGGCTACGAGCGCGCCTCGGCGATGCGCAGCGGCGCCAGCGAAATGGTCATCGTGTGGTGGAGGATTCGCCGCGCAAGCAGGTGCAGCAGCACGTGCTGGTCGACGAAAAGACGGGCACGTGACCAAGCATGACGGCAGGACTGGGCCTTCGAGGCACGGCAACGGTTTGAATTCACTACGGAGCAGACCTGGACGGTGCATGCGCTGGGGCCGGCATCGCCAGAGGTGCCTGGGCGCAATGTGTGTACGAAGCCAGCGCCTCGTCGTGTGATTGCGGCAGCAGTGGGTCGAATCGGCGAACTAGGCACGTGAGGCCGTGGGAGCGCACCCGGGCGCGATATGGCATTCCCGATACGGCACATCGCGCCGCGGGACGCTCTTGCGAGGTCGCGCCCGGTGTGCTCCTACGACCGAGAAGGCGCTTGGTCGTTACTCCTTGAACATCAAAAACGCCGCCACCAGGATCAAGCCGAACGCGGCCCAATGGTTCCACTTAAGCGACTGCCCCAGGTAGAAGGTGGAGAAACCGGCAAAGACCAGCAGCGTGATTACTTCCTGCATGCCCTTTAGCTGCGGCGCCGAATACACCGCGCTGCCCAGACGGTTGCCAGGCACCTGCAGGCAGTATTCGAAGAACGCGATGCCCCAGCTGACCAGGATGGCGATCATCAGCGGCGTGGTCTTGTACTTCAGGTGCCCGTACCAGGCGAAGGTCATGAACACGTTGCTGGCGATCAGCAGCAGGACCGGATACAGGTAAGCGGTGAAGGGGGCAGTGGGCATGGCGGCGAGCGGCAGAGAATGGGGCCGAAGCATAAGCCAATCTCGTTAAGCGTACGCGACCGTGCCGCCGAGGCCGCTCTAGCGCTGCATGCCCCAGCGGCGCACTGTCAGCCGCTCGATCGCCTGGAACACCACGCCCTCCACCAGCAACCCCAGCACGATCACCATCGCCAGCCCCGCGAACACCTTGTCGGTGTAAAGCTCATTGCGGTTCTGGAAGATGTACCAGCCCAGGCCGCCCTGGCCGGAGGTGGCGCCGAAGACCAGTTCGGCAGCGATCAGGGTGCGCCAGGCGAACGCCCAGCCGATCTTCAGCCCGGACAGGATCGCCGGCAGCGCCGCCGGAATCAGCAGTTGTGCGACATAGCGGGGGCCGCGCAGGCCGTAGTTGCGCCCGGCCATGCGTAGCGTGTCCGGCACCGCGTGGAAGCCGGCGTAGGTGGTCAGCGCCAGCGGCCACAGCACCGAGTGCACCAGCACGAACACCAGGCTGCCGGTGCCCAGCCCGAACCACAGCAAGGCCAGCGGCAACAGCGCAATGGCCGGCAGCGGGTTGAACATGGCGGTCAGCGTGCCGAGCACATCGCGGCCCCAGCGCGTGGAGGCGGCCAGTGCGGTCAGCACGAACGCTAGCAGCACGCCCAGCGCATAACCCTGCGCCAGCACCCGCAACGAAGCGCCGACCCGGCGCAGCAGTTCGCCCGACAGCAGCCCGTCGTAGAACGCGCGCGCGGTCTGTACTGCGCCCGGCAGCATCAGATCGTCGCCGACCAGCCGCGCGGCGATTTCCCATATCGCGATCAAGAGCGCCAGCACCAATGCCTTGCGCAGCCACGGCGGTGCCTGCCAACGCGTGGGCGTGGTAGCGGCAACCAGGGCGGGGTCCAGCGGCGTCAGCGCCACTTCGTACTCGGGGCGCACCGGTGGAATTGGCGGCAATGCGCTTGCGGTGCTGCGGCTCATGTCAGCGCCTCGCGCTGGCGCACGGACGGGCGACGCAGCGGTGCCACCTTGTCGTCGTCCAGCGTTTCATCGGGCAGATCGAACAGCAACCGGTGAATGCGTTGTGCGGTCTGCTGGAACGCGACGCTGCCGGCACTGTGCGGGCCGAAGGCATGCGCGTTGAGTTCGGCGCGCACCTGGCCCGGGTGCGGCGACAGCAGCAACACGCGGTTTCCGACCACCAATGCCTCTTCGATGGAATGGGTGACAAACAGCAGCGTAAAGCGCAATTGTTCCCACAACTCCAGCACCTGCTCCTGCATGCGCGAACGCGTCAGCGCATCCAGTGCCGCGAACGGTTCGTCCATCAGCAGGACACGCGGGCGCATTGCCAGGGCGCGTGCGATGGCCACACGCTGCTTCATGCCGCCGGACAAGGTGTGCGAGTAGGCATCTGCAAATCCGCTCAGCCCGACCTGGGCCAGGCTTTCGTCTGCCCGCTCGCGCGCTTCGGCGCGGCCGAGTTTGCGCGCCGCGCGCAGCCCGAACAACACGTTCTCGCGCACGGTTTTCCAAGGCGCCAACTGGTCGAACTCCTGGAATACCACCACCCGATCTGGACCGGGACCGGTGACCACATGACCGTCCAGACGGATCTGTCCCTCGCGTGGCGCAACGAAGCCGGCAACCGCCTTGAGCAACGTGGATTTGCCGCAGCCTGAGGGCCCGAGCAGCACGAAGCGGTCAGCTTCGTGCACATCGAAGCGCACGCGATGGGTCGCGCGCACCACGCGCTGGGCGGAGGCATATTCCAGGCTGACATGATCAACTTGCAGCAATGGCGCCGACATCGCTCAGCTCCCGCCCGCGATCAGCGGGTCGTCGAAAAAGTAATCGCCCAGCTTGCCCGGCGCCTGCTTGATCGCCCCGCTGTGCTGCATGAACTTGCCCAGCCCCAGCGTGTTCTGCGGTGCCACGGTGAACTGCACCTTGCGGTCCTTGAGGATCTGCAACACCGACGCGCGGTCGATGCCCGAGCCATTACGGCGCAGGAACATGTCGGCCGCCTGCTCCGGATGGGCAGTGACGAACGTCGCTGCCTGGTCCAGTGCCGCGACAAACGCGCGATAGGTCTTGGGATTGTCGTTGCGGAATTTTTCGGTGGCGTACAACACCGTCGCCGACGACGGACCGCCTTCGATTTCGTACGAACTGGTGACGATATGCGCGGCCGGCTTGCGTGCCAGTTCCTGCTCCTGAAACGGCAGGCTGGCAAAATGCGCGGTGATTTCGGTGCGCCCACGGATGATCGCCGTAGCCGTAGCCGCATCCGGATGCGGCAACGCCACCTGCAGCGCGTCCAGCTGATGGGTGCCTTGTCGCCCCAGCGTTGTTGCGAGGCATGCTGCAGAAACCGCGACTGCACCGAGACTCCTGTTGCCGGCACCGCAATGCGGTCCTTTGGCGTGAAATCGCCGATGGACTTGATGCGCGGATTGTTACTGATCAGGTAGTACGGGAAATTGCCCAGCGATGCGACGCCGCGGACATTCTGGCGGCCACGCGTGCGGTCCCAGATGGTGAACAGCGGTCCGACACCGGCACCGGCGATATCGATCGAACCGGTCAACAACGCATCGTTGACTGCCGCCCCGCCGGAGAGCTGTAGGAACTGCACGTCGATGTCCACGCCAGCAGCTTTGCCTTCTTGCTCGATCAGCTTTTGGTCCTGCGCCACGTCCAGCAGCAGGTAAACGATGCCGAATTGCTTTGCGATGCGCAGCTTGCCTTCGGCCTGCGCATGCGCGCTATGCAACAGCGGCAGCGCCGCCAACACCAGCAGCGCGATGGGGTGCGAAAAACGTCGGCGCTGCGAAGGTGCGTGAGAAGTGACGGTCAAACGCATGCGGCGCTCCAGTCGAGAAGGGGAAGGGAACAGGCGATGCTCAGAACGGCGCATCGCCTTCGATGGTGGTGCGGTTGAGCCGACGGCGCAGATGATCCGGCGTACCTGCTGCCAGATGCATCACCGAGCGGTTGTCCCAGAACACCATGTCGTGCGCCTGCCAGCGATGCCGATACACCAGCGCAGCATGCGTGGAGTGTTCGAACAACGTCTGCAACAGCGCGCTGCTTTCGTCCTCGGGCAAGCCGACGATACGAGTGGTGAAATGCTCGCTGACGAACAGCGCCTTGCGGCCGGTTTCCGGATGCGTGCGCACCACCGGGTGCTGCACCGGTGTCACTTCGACAATCTGCTCCGGCGTCAGCGCCGGGCGCCACGGATTGCGGGCGCGCAGCTCTTCGTACTTGGCCAGATAACTGTGTTCGGCACGCAGGTCCTGCACCGTGCGCTTGAGCGATTCGGGCAGGGTTTGCCAGGCCAGGTGCTGGTTGGCAAACAGCGTGTCGCCGCCTTCGCTGGGCAACTCGTGCGCATGCAGCAGCGACCCCAGGCTCGGGGTTTGCTTGTACGACAGATCCGAGTGCCAGTAATGCCCGGCGTCGCCCAGGCCGATCGGCTCGCCGTTGTCCTTGATGTTGGACACCACCAGCACTTCCGGGTGCCCGCGCAGTTGAAAGTTGTGCAGCACATGGATCTGCAGTGGCCCGAAGCGACGGCTGAATTCCACCTGCTGCGCCGGTGTGATGCGTTGATCGCGAAACACCAGCACGTGGTGATCCAGATGCGCGCGATGGATGCGCGCGAAGGTGGCGGCATCCAGCGGTTGCGCAAGGTCCAGGCCGATCACCTCGGCGCCCAGCAGAGCATCGAACGGCACGATCCGGACGCTGGAACTCTGCACTGGGGAAGATGCATCGCGCGGCGTGTGCACACGCGCTGCGGAAGTGATGCTGGCCATGACGTGGCACCTCGACGGCAACGAAAGGCCGCCTGGGCCGGCGGCCGGACACACCACTCTAGGCAGTCGTGCCACCGCTGCGAACGTACGATTTGCAAGGTACTTATGCGCTGCAGACATATGCAGCGCGCACCGACGGGCGAGGCCTCTCACGCTGGTCGCCACAGCGTCCGTTGCCTGGCTTGCAGCACCGCCACCAAACCACCGGTCGCATGCCGTTGCCTGCATGCGACGCGTGTTACCCGCGCTTACTCGCTTCGCAATGCCAATGCCGGCGGCGTGGACAAGATGCGTCGGGTGCCCGACCAGCCCGCCAACAGGCTCAACGCCAACCCGAGTGCGCCGCCGAGCAACAGGCGCGGCCAATCCGGCGTCAACGCAATCTCGAACGCCTGCTTCCCCACGACCGCGCCGATCACGGCCGCAGCGGTCACCGCCAGCGTCGCCGCCAGCAAGCCAAGCGCGCCGAATTCCACCAATACCGCCCCGCGTAACTGGCCACGGCGTGCGCCCAGGGTGCGCAATACCGCGCTGTCGTAACGGCGTTCGCCGGCGGTGGCCTGCAACGCGGCCAGCAACACCAGCACGCCGGCCAGCAGGCTGAAGCCCATCACCAATTGCACCGCTTGGGCCACCTGGTCGATGACCTCGCGCACGCGCCCAAGGATGGCGTCGATATCCAGCAACGAAATGTTCGGGTAGTCGCGACTCAGCGCCGCCAGCCTGGAGGCATTGCCGGGTGGCAGGTGGAACGCGGAAATCAGGTTGTACGGCGCATCGCCGACCGACCCTTGATTGAGCAGCAGGAAGAAGTTGACCCGGAACGAATCCCAATCGGCCTTGCGGATGCTGGTCACGGTAAACGTGCGTTGCTGTTCGCCCAGCAGCAAGGTGATGCGATCGCCCAGTTTGAGCTGGTAGCGCTGCGCCCAGCCTTCTTCCACTGAGGCTTCCGCCACGGTGCTGTCGGCCGCCCAGAACTTGCCCTGCAGCAGCGTATTTGCGGGCGGAAACGCATGGCGCCAGGAAAAATTCACCGGGCGGTTGTCGCCGTCGCCATCGTCGGCCGGGTCGCGGTCGCCACGCACCGGCGGTTTGTCGTTGATGGCGACCAGGCGCCCGGTGGAAAACGGCTCCACGGCCGCCTCATTCACCCCCAGACCGCGTAGCGTCTTCAGCACCGGCTGGGTTTGTTCGGGCTGGATGTTCATCAGGAAGTAGTTGGGCGTGTCCGCCGGCAGGCGGTCGCGCCATTGACCGAGCAGGCCCGGGCCGACCACCGCCAGCAGCAACAGCGCGCACAACGAAAGCGACAGCCCGACCAGCTGCACCACGCTCAAGCTGCGGCGCCGTGTCAGCGAGGCCAGGCCAAGTTTCCAGGCACCGCGCAGGCGGTGCTGGATCGGCCGCAGCAGCGCGAGCAATCCCAGCCCCAGCAACATCGCCACCAATGCCAGCGCGGCCAGGCCGCCCAGTACCCAGCCGGCCAGCACCAGATTGCCGGTGGCATAGACGGTGAGCGCCAGCGTGGCGGCCAGGGCTGCGCCATACACCAGCAGCGAGCTGGGCGGCACGGCAGCAAAGCTGCGGTTGAGCACGCGCATCGGCGGCACGTTAAGCAGTCGCAGCAGCGGCGGCAGCCCGAAGCCCAGCAACAGCACCAGGCCGATGCCTGCACCGGCCAGGGCAGGTGTCGCCTGTGGCAGCGGCAAGCGGTTCGGAATCAGGCTGCCCAGCGCCTGCACCAGGCCTTCCTGCGCCAGCATGCCAAGCCCGATACCGACCAGGCAGGCCGGAATCGCCGTCAGCAGCAACTGCAGCGACAGCATCGACAGGATGTCGCGCTGGCGGGCACCCAGGCAGCGCAAGACCGCCACGGTGTCGATGCGTCGCATCGCAAACCGGTTCGCCGCCAGTGCGGTCGCCACGCCGGACAACAGCACTGCCAACAATGCCGACAAGGCCAGGAAGCGGCCGGCGCGATCGAACGCTGCACGCATGCCGCGTTGGGTGTCTTCGATACCGACCAAGCGATACTCGCTGGCGCGGGGTTTCAACCAGGCGCGCAAATCGGCAATGGCATCCGGTGCGCCGGCAAACATCAGCCGGTAGGAGGCGCGGCTGCCGGGGCCGAGCAGGCCGGCGCCGTCGATATCGGCGCGATTGACCAGCAGTGGGGGCGCGAGCTGCATCAGCTCACCGGAGGCATCGGGCTCGGCACGCAATACGCCGGTGATGGTCAGATGGCCGGCACCGAATTCCAGCTGTTCGCCCACGTGTAGGCCCAGTGTGTCGAGCAGGCGCGGATCGGCATAGGCCTGGCCCGGCGGCGGTGCGCTGGCGGCGCGACCTTCCGTGCCGGTGCCGTCCTTGGACACCAGCAACTGCCCGCGCAGCGGGTAGCCGGCGCCGACGCCGCGAATATTGGCCATCTGGCTGGCATCGCCATGGAACAACACGCTGGGGAAGCTGACCATGCGCGTGCTCTGCAGGCCGCGCCGTCTGGCTTCTTCGGCAAAGTCGGCCGGGATTTCCTGCCGCCCGGTCACGCCCAGATCGCCGCCGAGCATTTCGGCCGCGCTGGAGGTCAGTGCGAGCGTCACCCGGTCGACCAGGGTGCCCACTGCGGTCATCACCGCCACGCCCAGCACCAGCGCGGCGAACACGGTCAGCAGATCCCCGGCCAGGAATTCGCGGCGCACCGCGCGTGCGGCTTGTCGCACGACGTTCATGCGGCCGGACCGGTCTGTGCGTGCAGGCGGCCGCTGTCGATGCGGTAAATATGGCGGCAGCGCTGCGCCAGCGTCATGTCATGCGTCACCAGGACCAGCGTGGTGTCGCTGGTGGCGTTGAGCGCGAACAGCAGGTCGCTGATCTGCGCACCGGTGGCCTGGTCGAGGCTGCCGGTGGGCTCATCGGCGAACAGGATGCGCGGGCGGGCCACGAAGGCGCGCGCCAGCGCCACGCGTTGCTGCTCGCCACCGGACAGCTGGCGCGGGTAATGCCGCGCACGTGCGCTCAGGCCCACGGCCTCCAGCACTTCGCGCACCCGCGCCGGATCCTCGCGCCCGGCCAGTTCCAGCGGCAGTGCGATGTTTTCTTCGGCAGTCAGCGCCGGCAGCAGGTGAAAACTCTGAAACACGAAGCCGACATCGCGGGCGCGCAGCGCGGCGCGGGCTTCTTCGTCGAGCTGGCCCAGGTTCTGGCCCGCCAGCGCGATGCTGCCGCGGCTGGGCAGGTCCAACCCGGCCAGCAGGCCGAGCAGGGTGGTCTTGCCGGAACCGGAGGCACCGACGATGGCGATGCTGTCGCCTTCACTGACCGTCAAGCTCACGTTGTCGAGGATGTGGAGCGTTCCCTCCGGGCCACTGACAGACTTGCCGACCTCGCGAACGTCGATGGCGGTGCGGGTGCTGGAGCGGGGGGCCAGACTGTCGATGAGGAATCTCCGAATGCGTGAAAGAACACTGCGATATGGCGCGCTGGCCCTGTGGCTGCTGACACTCTCCCTGCTTGCGCCGGGGATTGCCTCTGCCAAAAGTCCGGCCGCCACCGCGCCGATCCTGGTCGTCGGCGACAGCCTGAGCGCCGCGCACAACATCCCGGTGCAGTCCGGCTGGGTGACCTTGCTGGACCAACGCCTGAAGCGTGACATGGCGACGCCACCGGCGGTCGTCAATGCCAGCATCAGCGGCGAAACCACATCCGGCGCGCTGACTCGGCTGCCGGGCCTGCTGGAAAAGCACCGCCCTGGCGTGGTGGTCATCGAGCTCGGCGGCAACGACGCGCTGCGCGGGCTGACCCCGGCCCAGCTCAAGGGCAACCTGGAAAAGATGATCCAGCTCAGTCAGCAAGCCGGCGCCAAGGTGCTGCTGCTCGGGATCGACGTGCCGCCCAATTACGGTCCAGCCTACCGCGAGCGGCTCAAGGTGACCTATGCGGACCTCTCCAAACAGTACAAGACCGCGCTGGTGCCGTTCTTCCTGGAAAAGGTCGCGCTGCAGCCCGGCCTGATGCAGGCCGACGGCCTGCACCCCACCGCCGCTGCGCAACCGAAGGTGCTGGAGACGGTGTGGCCGGCGTTGCGCCCGCTGCTCGGCCGCTAAATATCGGGCAGCGCAAAACGTTATCCAGTCTTCACGCCCTTTCCACCGTCGATCCGGCATGTTTCACAAAGCTGAAGACCGAGGAAAGTCCATGCGTCAGACCAAGGAAACGTCCGGCCTCGTGCTGGTCGTCGAAGACAACCGCAATATTTCCGAAATGATCGGCGAGTACCTGGAAGGCCGTGGCTTCGAGGTCGACTACGCGCAGGACGGCCTGGATGGCTACCGTCTTGCCGCGGAGAACAGCTACGACGTGGTCGTGCTGGATCTCATGCTGCCACGCCTGGACGGCATCGAAGTGTGCCGCCGCCTGCGTAATGACGCACGCAAGTCCACCCCGGTGTTGATGCTGACCGCCCGCGACACGTTGGACGACAAGCTCACCGGCCTGGGCTTTGGCGCCGATGACTATCTGACCAAGCCGTTCGCGATTCAGGAACTGGAAGCGCGCCTGCGTGCCCTGATCCGCCGCGAGCGTCGCCAGGTGGGCTCGGAAGTGCTCAAGGTCGCCGACCTGGTGCTCGACCCGGTGAGCATGCGCGCCACCCGTGCCGGCACCGAGCTGCAGCTCTCGCCGATCGGCCTGCGCTTGTTGACCATCCTGATGCGCGAATCGCCGCGTGTGGTCACCCGCCAGGAAATCGAGCGCGAAATCTGGGGCAACGGCCTGCCGGATTCGGACACCCTGCGCAGCCATCTGTACAACCTGCGCAAGATCATCGACAAGCCGTTCGACCGCCCGCTGCTGCACACCGTGCAGAGCGCCGGCTATCGCATCGCCGACATCGCCCAACCGATGGCGTGATGTCATGTGCCGGCCGCCGTTCTGGCGGCCGGCCGCGGTGCAGGCGCTCACGCGCCGATCGATCTCCTGTGCTGCCGGCTGGTTGCACGAAGGACTCACGGAAGCGTTGCCTATACTTCGACGCTCTTCCCTGGATGCAGCAATGCCACACGGGCTCCCGAGAAAAATACGTCTCGCCTTCCTGCTGCAGGTCGCGCTGGCGAGCCTTGCGCTCGTGCTAGCCGGGTATCTGGTGTCGTTCGTCATCAAATACAGCCTGGTGCGCACCGTGCTCGCCGACGAAGCGGTGCATTTCTGGCAGATGCAAAAGAGCGTGCCGGACAACCGGCCGCCGAATACGCGCAACATCCAGGGCTATTTTTCGCCCGCCGGTACCGCCGCCGAGGCTGCACCGGCCGCGCTGCGCCACCTGTCTCCGGGTTTCAGCGAAGTGGCTGCCGCCGATGCGCTGGTGTATGTCGATCAACGCCCGGAGGGGCGGCTGTATCTGGTGTTTCCGCGCTCGCGTGCGGCGCATCTGACCTTGTGGTTCGGTGTGGTGCCGGCGATCGTGGTGTTGGTGGCGATCTATGGCGTGTCCTGGTTCACCTATCGGGTTTCCAAGCGGCTGGTCTCGCCAATCAGCTGGCTGGCCCGGCGTGTGTCGCATTGGGACCCGCGCAACCCGGATGTGGACGAGCTGGCTCCGGAGCGGCTGCCTGCCGAATTGCAGGGTGAAACGCGCCAGCTGGCCGCAGCCCTGCATGCGCTGGGGCTGCGCGTCAGCGAGCATGTCGCGCGCGAACGCAACTTCACCCGCGACGCCAGCCATGAGTTGCGCACTCCGCTCACGGTGATCCGCGTGGCCAGCGACATGGCCTTGGCCGACGACGAATTGTCCGCACGCACGCAGCGCAGCCTGCGCCGCATCCAGCGCGCAGGCCACGATATGGAAGCGGTGATCGATGCGTTCCTGATCCTGGCACGCGAGGTCGAGATCGACCCGCAGAGCGAAAACTTCGATATGGCCGAGCTTGCCCGCGAAGAACTGGAAAGCGCGCGCGAACTGCTCGGCGACAAGCCGGTGTCGTTGCGCATGGTCGGCGACCGCAGCCTGCAGATGTTCGCCCCGCCCAGGGTGATGCGGGTGGTGCTCAGCAATCTGTTGCGTAACGCCTGCGCCTACACCGATACCGGCAGCATCGAGGTCGAGGTGACCCACGACCGCATCGTGGTCCGCGATAGCGGCATTGGCATGAGCGAAGAGGCGCGGGCACGTGCGTTCGAACCCTTCTTCCGCGCCGACCCCACCCGCCCGCAAGGCACTGGGCTTGGCCTGTCGATCGTCCGTCGGCTGTGCGATCGCTTTGGCTGGCGTATCGAACTGCAGAGCGAAGCCGGGGTCGGGACGTCAGTGGCGGTGGTCGTCGCCTGATGTGGCGCATGGTGGTCCTGGTGCGTGCCGGTGACGCCCTGCTGGCGGCCAAGTAGTCAGGCAGCAATGGCAGGAAGACCGGCGAACGGCCGCTGCGCGCGGTATCGGGTAACCGCTTCGATCACTCTATTGGCCGCTTGGCAGCCACAACGCCCGACCTGTTGCGAACGCAGCGCCCCGCGCGCACGCGCCTGCAGCGTGTTTAGCGACGTTGCACATGCTTGGCGTTGCCGGCATCTCGCGCGCGCACCGCAAACGCCATCGCCGCGCGTCGAAATCGCAGAAGCCTACGTCATTTGTGTGGGAACAGGGCCGGCAGCCTGCCGCCACGATAACGACGCGCTGCCATGGAGAAGCAGCCAACGTCTCGCCTGCAGCGCGGCCAATCCGGCGACAGCCGCGCCGGATCGGCTCGGTTGCGTTCTAGCGTTGTTCCAGTACCGGTGCCACGACCTTGCGCCAGATCGCGTACCCATCGGCCGTCATATGCAGCCGGTCGGCGCGGAACAGTTCTGCGCGCGGCTTGCCGCTGGCATCGAGCATCGGCGTGTAGATGTCCACGAAGTCCACACGCGGCAGCGGGGCGAGCGCCTCCTTGACCAGTCGGTTGGCGGTGATTACGGCCGGCAGCAATTGCGCGCGCGACGGGCTGGGCTTGATCGAAAGATAGCTGATGCGTGCCTCGGGCAGGTCGCGGCGCACACGGGCCACGAATGCCAGCACGTCATCGCGCACCTGTTCGGGCGTGCGACCGCTGTTGAGGTCGTTGTCGCCGGCGTACAGCACCACCTGGCGTGGCGCGTATGGAATCACGATGCGGTCTGCGTACCAGGTGCTGTCGCGCACTTCCGAGCCGCCGAAGCCGCGATTGATCACCGGTTTGCCCGGAAAATCCTGCGCCAGCGTTTCCCAGAACCGGATCGACGAGCTGCCGACAAACACGATGCCGTGCTTGGGCGGCGGCTGACGCGCATCGCTCTCGGCGAAGCGTTGCATGTCTTGTTCCCAAGCGGCATTGGAAACCTGCGCCGGCACCGCCGGGGCGGTGTGCAGGGCGTCGCCGTACACGTGGCCAGACAGAAGGGCGAGGGCGCA
Organism: Xanthomonas axonopodis; assembly: GCF_001304695.1. Classification (GTDB taxonomy): domain Bacteria; phylum Pseudomonadota; class Gammaproteobacteria; order Xanthomonadales; family Xanthomonadaceae; genus Xanthomonas; species Xanthomonas axonopodis. Next base: position 266 of record NZ_JFAQ01000189.1, on the reverse strand, counting down.
CAGCACGCTGCGCAGGCGATGGATGGTCATGCAGGAACCTTTAACAGTGAAGCGGGCTCCCATGGTGCGCCAGGCTGGAAGCTGAGGGCAAACCTGCCGGCAGCTGGCGGGGCGGGGCGCCACGGTGCAAGATTCGCACTTTCCCCACCAGCGACCATGCCATGCGTTCGACTTGTTCCCCTCTTCGCCCATGCGGCAGGACGCACTGACGCATGGCCGATCAATTGGGGCACGTCCCGCGCGGCCCACGCCGCATGCTCAAGGCG
>NZ_JFAQ01000188.1 GCF_001304695.1 Xanthomonas axonopodis | reverse complement strand
AGGTGGGGCTGCGGGGTGGCTTCGGGGGATGCCATTGAACCTCTCGATTGCGCAATGCGTGCGCCACAACGGTGACCGTCGACCATCATGGCAAAACCCGGGCGCGGCTGCGCATGTGCCGCCGCGTCAAAGATTGCCCTTGGCTGGCCTCAGCGCGCGCCCTGCGCCGGTTCGCTCCAGCCCAGGCCCAGACTCTTCTGCAGGGCCACGTAATTCACCAGCAACTGCACCTGCGCCTGCGCGGCGGCGTCCTGCGCCGACAACTGCTGGCGCTGCACATCCAGCAGATCGATCGATGAGGTGGCACCGGCATCGCGACGTTGCTGCATCAGCCCGGCCGAACGCGTGGCCGAAGCTTCGGCCTGGCGTGCGACCACCAGTTGCTTGCGTGCCGAACCGAAGCGCGCCAACGCCGAATTGGCATCCTGCAACGCAGCCAACACCGTACCTTCATATGCAGCTTCACGACCGGCATTGCCGGCGCGCGCCTGTTCCACCTGCGCCCGGGTCTTGCCGAAATCGAAGATCGACCAGCGCAGCATCGGCACCGCCAATATGGCCCGCGCGTCGGAATTGAAATCGCTCGGCGAGCCAGCGACCCAGCTCAAACCGCCCAGCAGACTCACCTGCGGGAAGTAGCCATTCAACGCCTCGCCGATCTGCGCGCTGGAGGCGGCCAGCTCGCGCTCGGCCTTGCGCACGTCCGGGCGGCGGCGGATCAACGCGCCGGCATCGTCCACGCGGACCTGTGTCGGCAGCATCGGCAATGGCTGCGGCGCGCTGAGCTGCGCATCCAGCGCGCCGGACTCGCGCCCGACCATCAACGCCAGCTGGTCCAGCGCCTCCTGCGATTGCATTTCCAGCGGCAGGCGCTGAGCTTCCTGCTGCTGCACCTGGGTGGCGATCTGCTCGACCTGCAGGTCAGACGCGGCGCCCTGCCCGCGGCGTTGCTGCACCAGCTGCAACGTCTGGCGGATCTTGCCCAGGTTGGCATCGGCAATGGCCAGGCGCGCCTGTAAGCCGTGGTAATTGAGATAAACCTGCCCGACTTCGGCGGCCAGCTGCACCTGTGCATCGGCCAGCTCGGCTTCGGAGGCCTCTGCCTGCGCCAGCGCACCTTCGGCGGCGCGACGGCGGCGGCCGAAGAAATCCAGCTCCCAGCTGGCATCGAAACCCGCGCTGTAGATCTCGGTCTTTTCCAGATCCAGCGCCTGGTTGCCAGCCGCCGGCGGCTGGCCGGGTTGACCCTGTTGCAGCCCGCCGAGCGTGTCGACGATGGTCTGCGGGGGCTCGGCGTAGGCATACACCGCGCTGGCGTTGAGCTTGGGAAGGCGTTCGGCGCGGCGTTGCCGGGCCAGCGCGCGATTGGCGCGCAGCCGCGCCTGCGCTGCGCGCAGGTTGGGGCTATCGGCCAATGCCTGGGTCACCAACTGGGTCAGGAGCGGGTCGTGCAGTTCCTCCCACCAGTGATTCAGGGGTGCGGCGGCGACCACGTCCGCGCCGCTGGCGCGATGCAGGGCCGGCGCCTGCATCGCCGCATCGGCCACGGCTGGCGGCTTGGTGTAGTTGGGGCCGAGCATGCAGCCGCCAAGCAACAGCGTGCTCAGCGCCGCAGCCAGCGGCATGCGGATCAGGCGCATGGAATCAGTGCATTGCAAGGTGCGCCCCCTTGGGTAACGGCTTGAGCAAAAAGGCCAACGGAATCGTGCAGACCACGATCACGCCGAAGATCCAGAACAGATCGCTATAGGTCATCACCAGGGCCTGCTGTTGCACGACACGGGCGAACTGGGCGATCGAGCGGGCCGCCGCCTCGCCGCCGGCGCTGCCCTGCATCTGTGCGGTCAGGCTGGCCAGCGCCTCCTGCGCGCGGCTGGCGTTGGCGGTGATCGAGCTACCGATGGTTTCGGTATGGAAGGTCATGCGGCGCTCCTGAAAGGTGGAGATCAGCGCCAGCCCGACCGAACCGCCCAGATTGCGGCCGGCGTTGAACAGGCCCGAGGCATCGCCTGCCAGTTCCGGCGGCACAGACGAGATCGCCGCCTGGTTGAGCGACATCATCGCCAACGCCAAGCCGCAGCCCTGCAGCAGCTGCCCGGCGACAAAATGCGTGCCCACGGTGTCGGCAGTCAGCGACAGATTGACGAAGCAGGCAGCGGCAAAGCAGATCAGCCCGGCAATGACCAGGATGCGCACGTCCACCGTTTCCAGCAGCTTGGGCATCATCGGCATCAGCAACACGGTCGGCAGGCCGGACAGCAGCAGCACGTACCCGGCCTGCTCGGTGTTGTAGCCGGAGATCACCGCCAGGAACTGCGGGATCATGTACATGACGCCGAACAGGATCATGCCCACCGCCATGACCATGATGAAGACCGCGCCGAAGCTGCGCTGCAGCAGCAGCGACAGCCGAATCACCGGAGGGCGCCGCCGGAACTGGCTGATCACCAGGGCGACGAACCCGCTCAACGCGATCAGGCTCAGGGTATTGATCTCGCTGGATTCGAACCAGCGCTCGCGCTGGCCTTCTTCCAGCACCACGGTCAGCCCGCCCAGACCGGCCGTCAACCCGTAGATGCCCAGCCAATCGGCATTGAGCAGGCCGGCCCAATCGCCCTTTTCATGCTTGAGACCGAGCAGCAGCAGCGCCACCAGGCCGACGCAGATCGGCACGTTGATGAAAAACGCGTAGTGCCAGCTGACGTTTTCGGTCAGCCAGCCGCCGAGCAGCGGACCGATCACCGGGCCCATGATCACCGTCATGCCGAACAAGGCGGTGCCCATGGTCTGCTGGCTGGGCGGCAACCGCGTGGCGACGATGGTCAGCGCGGTCGGAATCAGGGCGCCGCCGGCCAGCCCCTGCCCGACGCGGCCGATGATCATCATCGGCAGCGACGTCGACAGCCCGCACACCACCGAGAACGCGGTGAACATCACTGCACAGATCAGCAGAAAATTGCGCAGGCCCAGCGTGCGCACGAACCAGCCGGTCAGCGGGATCATGATGATCTCGGCTACCAGGTAGGCGGTGGAAATCCAGGTGCCTTCGGTGCCACTGGCACCGACCTCACCCTGGATGGTGGGCAGCGCGGCGTTGACGATGGAAATATCCAGCGTCGCCATGAACGAGCCAATGGTGCCGGCCAGCACTGCCAGCCAGGCGCCCGGCTCGGCCTTCTCGCGCTGGGCGCTGCCGCCGGCACGCGGGCCGGCGGCGGCCGCTGCACTCATCGCGCGCGCTCCTGCTCCTGCACGCGGTCGGATTCTTCTTTGGCACGCTGCTTGGCGTCCTTGGCCGAGCGCGTGTCCACGGTGACCTCCACCGACATACCCGGCACCAGCACCTTGCGTGCCTCTTCGCCGGCCAGCACACGAATGCGCACCGGCACGCGCTGTACCACCTTGGTGAAATTGCCGGTGGCATTTTCCGGCGGTAGCAACGCGAACTGCGAGCCGGTGCCCGGCGACAGGCTTTCGACTTTGCCGTGCAACTTCACGCCGGACAACGCGTCGACCTCGATCTCGGCCGGCTGGCCGGGACGCATCAGACCGACCTGGGTTTCCTTGAAATTGGCGACCAGATACAGCGATTCCTGCGGCACGATGGTCATGGTGCGGGTGCCGGCGCCGAGGAACTGGCCCACCTGCACGGTCTTGTCGCCAACCCGGCCGTGAATACGGCTGGTCAGACGGGTGTCTTCCATCGCCACCCGCGCCTGGTCGGCATCGGCGGTGGCCTGTTTCACGCCGGCCTGTGCCTGTTCCAGTTGCGCGCGGCTGGCCTGGACCTGGCTCTCGCCGGCCTTGGCCTGCGCCTGCGCGGCGTCGTACTGGGCACGTGCGCGAGCCAGATCGTGCTGCAGACTTTCCTGATGTTCGTGGGTGTCTGCGCCGGAAGCGGCCAACGGCGCGAAACGCTTCACCTCGGCCTGGGCGAACTTGAGGCTGGCCGCAGCTGCGGTGACCTGGGTACGCGCCTGCAACAGCGCCGATTCCTGCGCGGAGATATTGGCGGTGGCAGCGACGATGTCGGCCTGGCGTGCGGCAATGGTGGCTTCGGCCTGCTGCAGGGTGGCCTGATAGGTGCGGTCGTCGATCTGCAGCAAGGGCTGGCCGGCCTCCACGATCTGGTTGTCGCTCACCAGCACCTTGGTCACGTAGCCGCTGACGCGCGGTGCCACCGCCACCGAATCGGCCTGCAGATAGGCGTTGTTGGTGTCCTGCATGTAGCGGCCCTTGATCAGGTAATAGGCCAGCCACACCACCAGCAGGATCAGCACCAGCACCCCGACCAGGATCAGCGTCCACTTCACCCTGGGGTTCTTCAACGGCGAGGGCTTGGGCGGCTCCTGCTCGTCGCGCACGCCGGCGCCCTGCGCATCCGTGGCCGAAGACTGGCCGTCGTTGGACTGGTGGTCGTGGTTGCTCAAAAGGATGCGTCCTGTGTGATGGGCGAGGCACGCCATGCAGGGGCCGCATCGGCGGCTTCGGCACTGGCGGCGCAACCATACAATTATTTGAACTGCCCGGTACAGATTGCGTGATGACCCGGTCGGCCGACAATCGGCATACCACGTCCCGACGGTGCCATCCCTATGCCGTGCGCTTCGCCCGCGGGATGGGCTGTCGCACAAGGCAGCACTGCGCTCGGGCGCAGCAACCGCCGTCAACACAGCTGCTCAATGCCCGGTCTTGATCTCGGTCCACAGCCGCGTGTACAGCCGGTCCACTTCCGGCGGATTGATCGAGTAAGTAAACATCTTGGCCGTCACTTCCGGCGGCGGGTAGATGGTGGGGTCGTTGCGGATCGCCGCATCCACCAACGGCGTGGCGGTGCGCACCGGGTTGGCGTAATGGATGAAGTTGGTATTGGCCGCGGCCACATCCGGCTTCAACAGATAATTGATGAAGGCGTAGGCGTTGTCCGGGTGCTTGGCGTCCTTGGGAATGGCCAGCATGTCGAACCACTGCGGCGCACCTTCCTTCGGAATGGCGTAGGCCACCTTGATGTTGTTGCCGGCCTCCACGGCACGGTCGCGCGCCTGGATGATGTCCCCGGACCAGCCCACCGCCAGGCAGGTGTTGCCGTTGGCCAGCGAGGTCACGTACTGGCTGGAGTGGAAGTTCTGTACGTACGGGCGAATGGCCTTGATCAGCGCGGCAGCTCTTTCGATCTCGGCCGGCGCCGTGCTATGCGGATCGAGCCCGAGATAATTGAGCGCGATCGGAATCATGTCCGAAGGCGTGTCCAGGATGGTCACCCCACAGTCCTTGAGTTTGGACAGATTCTCCGGCTTGAACACCAGATCCCAGCTGTTGGCGACATCGGTGTTGCCGAAGATGGCCTTGAGCTTGTCGACGTTGTAGCCAATGCCGGTGGTGCCGATCATGTACGGCACGCCATAGGCATTGTTCGGGTCCTGCGCGGCAATGCGGCGCATCACGTCCTGATCCAGATTGACCAGATTGGGGATCTTGCTCTTGTCCAGCGGCAGGAAGACGCCGGCCTGGATCTGCCGGCCGAAGAAGTTCAGCGTGGGCACCACCACGTCGTAATCGCTGCCGCCGGCCAGCAGCTTGGTTTCCACCATTTCGTCGCTGTCGAAGACGTCGTAGGTGACCTTGATGCCGGTGCTCTTTTCGAACGCGGGAATGGTGTCTTCGGCGATGTAATCGGAATAGTTGTAGACGTTGAGCACCTTGGCCTGTGCGTCGGTCTTGCCGGGCGCGCCAGCGCCGCCGCAGCCGGACAACAGGGTGATGGACAGCGTCAGGGCGAGCAGGCGCAGCGTCATGTGGGTCTCCAGGGCAACGCGATGGGGGGCCGGTGTCGAATCCGGTCTCTTCCCAGCCTACCACCGCGTACCGGTTTGCTAGCGCAGCGCGGCCGGCACAGACCGACCGTGCCGCCTGGCGAGCGCGGCAGCCGCCGCGATGGCATCGGCGCGCGCATGCTTGGTCGTCACCGACCTCGTCGCGGCCCGCCGCCGTGCGGTGGGACCGGTTGTGCGGGAGCTATCGGCCCAGCGCCTGCGCGGTGTCGTCCAGCGCGGCCCAGGCCTTGTCGAACAGTTCCTCGACCTGCGCGCGGGTGATGATCAACGGTGGCGACAACAGCATGGCATCGTAGGTCGCGCGCAGGATCAGACCGCGGCGCAGCGCGAAATCGCGGCACATCGCCCCTACCCGCCCGCGCCCCGGGAAATACGCACCGCGACGCTGTTTGTACGGCACCAGTTCCAGCGCTCCGACCAGCCCGGCGATGCGTGCCTCGCCGACCAACCGGTGCTCGCCCAGCGTGGCCCAGCGCTGCGCCAGGTACGGCGCAACCTGCGTGCGCGCGGTCTCGACGATGCCCTCGTCCTGCAGCAGGCGCAGGTTTTCCAGCGCCACCGCTGCGCATACCGGGTGCCCGGCATAGGTGCCACCGTGCGCCAGCTCGCCGCCCTGGGTCTTGAGCACGCCGGCCACGCGGTCGTTGAACATGGCTGCCGCCAGCGGGATGTAGCCGGAGGTGATGCCTTTGGCCAGCGTCATCACGTCGGGCTGGAACCCGAAATACTCCGCACCGAACCATTCGCCGGTGCGGCCGAAACCGCAGATCACTTCATCGGCAACCAGCAAAACGTCGTAGCGGCGGCAAATCCGCTCGATTTCCGGCCAGTAACTGCGCGGTGGGATGTAGACGCCGATGGCGCCCATGATCGGCTCGCCGATAAAAGCGGCGACGTTATCCGGCCCGAGCTGCAGAATCTTGTCTTCCAGGCGACGCGACGCGACTAACCCGTACTCCTCCGGATCCATCTCCCCGCCATCGCCGAAGTGATACGGCGGTGCGATGTGGCAGATATCGGCAATCGGCAACCCACCCTGCTGGTGCATCCCCTTCATGCCGCCCAGGCTGGCACCGGCCATGGTGGTGCCGTGATAGCCATCGTGGCGGCCGATGAAGATGCGTTTTTGCGGCTGCCCCTGCACGGCCCAGAAATGCCGCACCAGGCGCAGGATGGTGTCGTTGGCCTCGGACCCGGAGTTGGCGAAGAACGCATGATTCAAATCGCCCGGCGCCAACTCCGCCAGCTTGGCCGCCAGCTGGATGGTGGGTTCGGTGGTGCACTGGAAGAAGCTGTTGTAGTACGCCAGCTGCTCCATCTGCCGCGCCGCTGCCTGCGCCAGCTCCTTGCGTCCATAGCCGACATTGACGCACCACAATCCGCCGAACGCATCCAGCAGTTGGTTGCCATCGGCATCCCACACGTACACGCCCTCACCGCGCGTCAGGATGCGCGTGCCCTTCTGTGCCAGTGCCGCGTTGTCGTTGAACGGGTGCAGATGATGCGCGGCATCGAGTTGCTGCAACGACTTGAGCACAGCAGAATCCACGACCTGCTCCACGCATCAGGAACCAAGAGCATACCCAGTCCCTGTTGCCGGACCGTAGACGGCTGTGCAGATCGCCCCGCCACTCCCTCGCACGCCCGACAGACAGGTGGGCCGCAAGAACTTCAACTGCCAACAACATCGCCCTCATCCGCCCTTCGGGCACCTTCTCCCGATGGGAGAAGGAAACGTCAGGCGACGTAGGCGACCTGCACATTATGGACTGCGCTTCCGGCCTCCTGCCCAGCACTGACTGGCCTGAGTATGGCATCGCCGCACCTTCGAGCGACGCCCATTGCAGCGCTTGCTTTGCTTTGCTTACGATTTTCCGGGGCCCCATACCGCAGCGGCAAGGCCGGCAGATACAACCCGCAGGGCGGCGCGCATGGATGCGCGACGTTTTTGTAAGGGACATGAGCGACTCGTGCTCAGCCGCCTTATTGACGAAAAGCAAACGCTAGGAAAGGTCTGATCAACGCGGCCGGACGACAACACCTTCCCCACGGCCAGGCATCAACTGCTTTCGTTTCATCCACAGGTTCGACAACGCAAACAGCGTCAGCACCTGCGCGGTGTTCTTCGCCAAACCGCGATAGCGCACCTTGACGTAACCGAACTGGCGTTTGATGACTCGAAACGGATGCTCCACCTTCGCGCGCAGGCTGGCCTTGGTGTGCTCCCAACGCTTCGCCCGCTTCAATTCGCGTTTGTTCTTGATGTG
>NZ_JFAQ01000187.1 GCF_001304695.1 Xanthomonas axonopodis | reverse complement strand
TTGGGGATTGGGGATTGGGGAGTTGGGATTCGTAAAAGCTGGGTCTGTTAGGTCTGCACGCTCTGCTGTTGCGCGTTTTAAATCGCCGCATCCTGCCTCTCCCAGACGCCAACGTTAGGCTTGAGGGCGGCTGAGAGAACCTGCTGAAGACGCGAAGTATCCGGCAGGCTTACAAGCGGGCTCTCTCAAGCCTCCTCCCTGTAGGAAAGGGGTTTGGTAAGGGACGAGACGACGCCACTGCTGCCGTTCCCATTACACGAGGCTTCGCACATCCCTTCATCCGCCCCTTCGGGGCACGTTCTCCCCTGGAAGGAGGACAATGTTTCGGAGAGAGACGGGAAAACGCATCGACCCAAAAAGCACAACGTCCACCTCCCGCCCCCAACTTTCGCTCCCCCAATTCCGAATCCCGAATCCCCGCCCCATGCACCTGGCCCTGTTCGACTTCGACCACACCATCACGACCTGCGACAGCTATGGGCGTTTCCTGCGCAAGGTGGCAACGCCGGCGCAGGTGGTCGCGGCGAGATGACAGGTGGGGCCATGGGTGCTGGGATTCCGGATGGGCGTGGTGTCTGCAGCGGCACTGCGCGCGCAGGTGACGCGACTGGTCTTCAGCGGCCGCTCGCTGGACGAGATGGCCGCGCATGGCGCCGAGTACGCGCGCACTGCGCTGCCGGGCATGCTGCGCGGGGAGATGATGCAACGGATCGACTGGCATCAGGCGCAGGGACATGAAGTGGCGCTGGTGTCGGGGTCGCTGGATCTGTATCCGCAACCGTGGTGCACCCGGCATGGGTTGTCGCTGATCTGCAATCGGCTCGAATACGCTGCAGGCGTGCTGAGCGAGCGCTATGCTGAGGGCGATTGCGGGCCACACAAGGTCGCGCGGATCCGCAGTCAATACGACGTGGATCGGTACGACTGCGTGCACGCCTATGGCGACAGCCGCGAAGACAAACCGATGCTCGCGCTTGCGCAACAACGCTGGTATCGCGGTAACTTGCTGCACTGAGATGGCCGCAATGCCCGCCCCTGCAACCGATCTGGTCGAACGCCTCGACCGCCTGCTGCCGCAGACCCAATGCGGGCAATGCGGGTATGACGGCTGTCGTCCGTATGCGCAGGCGATGGCAGATGGCCAGGCGTCGATCGATCACTGCCCGCCCGGCGGCGATGCCGGGGCGCGCGCATTGGCGCAGGTGCTGGGCGTGCCTGCACGTCCCTACGATCGCAGTCGCGGCGCACACAAACTGCCGCAGGTGGCCTGGATTGTGGAAGCCGACTGCATCGGCTGCACCAAGTGCATCCAGGCCTGCCCCGTGGATGCCATCGTCGGCGGTGCCAAGCACATGCACACGGTGATCGCACCATTGTGCACGGGTTGCGAACTGTGTCTGCCGGCCTGCCCGGTGGATTGCATCGCGTTGCATCCAACCGGCTGAGCGGCACTCGGCGCGATGCTGCGCTCAGCCGATGCCTGCGTGGTCATGGAGTGACGCGCATTCGCCCATGACCACCTGCTGCAAAAGGGAATTCGAGCTCGCGCGACTTGCAGGCGAGGCACCGATCGATCAGTGCTCTGCCGCGTCCAGATTGGAAGGCGGCACCAAGGACATCGACACCGCCGCGAGCGGGTCGGCATTCTTCAGAATCCCCGGGTAACAACCGCGTTGGTTGCGCGCCGCTCGCATGCGCACGAAAACATGTGCCACCGACATGCCGATGCGCCACGCTGCGAACCGACTCGCGAGCCACCGCAGCCCGCGTAGGCCAACCTGATCGCGCTGCGTGCATGCGTCCACACCGTTCGAGGCGTTGCGCCATGTGCGCCCGCCTTGGCATGTGCCACCACGCTTGTTGGCGCTATCGCTCGCCGTTGCGGCAGGACCACGCGTGACGGCACAACGCCGTACCGCCATCACCGCCACCAACCACCCCTGGCCAACTGCGCTAGGCGCCCCACCACCCCACCGTCAGGAACGTCCTGACGCAGCCGGCGCATCCGTGCTGCGGCCGCGCCCGTATTGGTAGGCACTCCCATCGAGGATCTGCCGATGCGTCCACTTGCCGCCACCCTCGCCGCGCTCACCGTCCGTTGCCGTCCGATTCCGTGGTTGTTGCTGCTGGTGCTGGGCAGCCTGCCGCTCGGCGCAGCCGCGGTGACGCGAGTGGATGGTGATGCCTTCGATGGCGACAGCGGCGCATTGCGGTATCGCGAGTCGCACTGGTTGCTCGACGATGGCGGGCGGCTGGTGCTGTACCGCTGCCCGGACGGGCGAGCGTTCGCGCGCAAGCAGGTCGACGGCGGCGGCAGCTCGCCCGATTTCAGCCTGATCGATGGACGCGACGGATATCGCGAAGGCGTGCGCCAACGCGATGGCGTCCGCGAAATGTATCAGCGCGCCCCGGGCAAACCCGAACGCCGCACCACGCTGCCGCCCGGCGTCGGCGCGCGGGTGATCGACGCCGGGTTCGACGCCTATCTGCGCGACCAGTGGGACGCCATTGCACGCGCGCCGCAAAAGGTGGACTTCGTGCTGCCCAGCCTGCAGCGGCAATTGGGCTTCCGGGTCGAACGCCTGGGCGATGCCGCCGGCCAGCGGCGTTTCCGCATCAGCCTGGATGCCTGGTACGGCGCGGCAGTGCCATCGCTGGAGGTGCGTTATTCGATCGCCGACAAGCGGCTGCTCGAGTTCCGCGGGGTCGGCAATCTGCGCGATGCGGACGGCCGCTATCCGCACGTGCGCATCGTCTTTCCGGACACCCCGGCGCGCGCGGCCAGTGCCGACGAATTACGGCAAGCGCGCGAGCAGCCGCTGGCCACATCGTGCAGCGCCTCGTGAACCACGCCCGCGCCATCTTCACGTCCGACCACGCGCGCCCGCGTACAACGGCCCGGGTACCTATTCCCAGTAGAGGAGCAACGTCGTGGCAAAAGCCTATCTCTGGATCAATGCAGTGCTCTACGTCGTCCTGGCGGTGTGGTGCACGCTCTCTCCGGCCAAGACCGCAACGGCCGTGGGCTATACCCAGCTCTCCCCGGCCGGGCAATCGGAGTATCTGGTCATCTACGGCGGGCTGCAGCTGGGCATGGCGTTCCTGTTCGGCTACTTCGCGTGGATCGACCAAGCCCGCACCGGCCTGGTGGTCGCTCTGGCGTTCTATGTCCCCATCGTGCTGTTCCGCAGCGTCTCGCTCTCGCGCTTGTGGCCGGTCTCCGCACCTACTGTCGCGCTTGCCGGGGTGGAGATCCTGTTGCTGCTCGCCGCGGTGCTGCTGTGGTTCCAGCGTAAGTGAAAGACACGCTCGGCCCAGTCCGGTAGCATCGCCCCCACCTAACCCAACGCCCGACCGCATGAGTGCCATTCCTGGCCACGACGACGATGAGACCGGACGCCTGCTGACCGCAACGGCGGGCGGCGACCGGCATGCTTTCGAAGCGCTGTATCGGCAGACCTCCGCCAAGCTGTTCGGCGTGTGCCTGCGGATGATCCCGCAACGTGCCGAAGCCGAAGAGGTGCTGCAGGACGTGTTCATGCTGATCTGGCACAAGGCCGGGCAGTTCGATCCGAGCCGCGCACGCGGGCTCACGTGGCTGGCGATGATCGCGCGCAACAAGGCGATCGATCACCTGCGCGCCAACGCGCCGCAGCGCCGCAACGTGGCGCTGGACGATGCCGGCGAACTGCGCTCCAGCGATGCCTCGCCGCTGGATCGCACCGAGCGCGCCAGCACGCGCCGGCGCATCGATCACTGCCTGGCAGAACTGGAACCGCCACGCAGCGAGTTGATTCGCACAGCGTTCTTCGAAGGCATCACCTACGAAGAACTTGCCGCGCGCACCGATACGCCGATCGGCACGGTCAAGAGCTGGATCCGTCGGGGTCTGGCCAAACTCAAGGCATGTCTGGAACGATGAGTACGCCCTTTCTCATCGACCAGGAACCGCCGCGCGACGTGCTTGCCGGCGAATACGTGCTCGGCCTGCTGAGCGCAGAAGAACGCCTGGCGGCCGAACAACGCATTGCCACCGACAGCCAGTTCGCCCAGGCAGTGCTGCAGTGGCAGGAACTGCTGGCGCCACTATTGGAAGAAATCGTCGCGCAGACGCCACCGGATCAGGTGTGGGTACGCGTGCGCCAGGCGCTGGGCTTCGATACGCCCTTGCGCGCTGTGCCGTCTGCAGCGCCGGTCAGCGCGACAGCGCCTGCGGCACCGTTGTGGAACAGCGTGCGGTTCTGGCGCTGGGCCAGCGTCGGCGGCCTGGCCACTGCGGCGGTCTGCGTGCTCGCCCTGCTCAACGTGCGTGCGCCGCCGACACCGGTGCAGCCACCGCCCACCGGCGAGGTGGTGCAGACCCCGGGGACCCCGCCTGCGACCAATCCACCTGCCGCGACCGGGATCGCCATGACCTCGACCCTGGCGACCGAAGACGGTCGCCCTGGTTATGTGGCCTTGATGGATGCCGACAAGCACACCATCACGGTGACGCCGCTGGACCGCACCGCCACCGCCGACAAGGTGCCGGAGCTGTGGCTGATCACCCCCGATGGCAAGGCACATTCGATGGGTACCTTCGACGATCAACGTGCACGCCGTGCGCAGATTCCCGATCAGTTGATGCCCATGTTGAGCAACGAGGCCATTCTGGCCGTCACCCTGGAGCCGCCGGGTGGCGCACCCGGTGGCGTTGCCACCGGTACCGTGGTGGCCAAGGGCGGTATCAGTACGCTGGCGATGGCTCCCTGATCCAGCGCGCCTGACCTCGCCTGCGGGCACTTCGCAGGCGAGGCTCTCCAAAACAGCCTCATCCGCGCCGGCATTCGCTGGCGCGGGCAATGTGTGCGCAGCTGCGCGATTCATTCGCAACGCCAAGCGAAACCCACCCATGCATGCGACGATCAAGCGGCATGGTGCATCTGTTCGCCGGAAGTGTCCGTACTGGGTCACGACTACCTATGGAGAATCACGCGTGCCGAGCACTGGCCTGGACCCTCACGCCGCAGCGCCCTAGCCCGGCACCGCACCGCCACGCGGCGGCCTGGCCGCACGGGTCGGCAGCCTGCGCCGCTGGGTGGATTCGCAAACCGACGAGCCCCTGGACGAAGCACGTGCCGATCGCATCGACTGGCTACGCGCGGTGCCCTTCATCGCCTTGCATCTGACCTGCCTGGCGGTGTTGTGGGTCGGTGCGTCCTGGTTCGCGGTTGGCATGGCGGTGGCCTTGTACGCGCTGCGCATGTTCGCGCTCACTGGGTTTTATCACCGCTACTTCTCGCACCGCGCGTTCAAGACCTCGCGGGTGTTGCAATTCGTGTTCGCCGCCATCGGGGCCACCTGCGTGCAGCGCGGGCCGTTGTGGTGGGCGGCGCATCATCGCAACCACCATCGGCACACCGACACCGGCCGCGATCCGCATTCGCCGGCGCAGCACGGCTTCTGGTGGAGCCATACCGGTTGGTTCCTGACCCCGCGCAATTTCCGCACCGACTGGGAAGCGATTCCCGACCTGCGCCGCTTTGCCGAACTGCGCTTTCTGGACCGCTTCGACATCGTGATGCCGGTGCTGCTGGCACTGGGCCTGTACCTGCTCGGCGACTGGCTGTCAGTGGCTGCGCCCGCGCTGAAGACCAGCGGCGCGCAGTTGCTGGTGTGGGGCTTTGTGATTTCCACCGTGGCGTTGTTCCATGCCACCTTCACCATCAACTCGCTGGCGCATCGTTTCGGCAGCCGGCGCTTCGACACCCGCGACGACAGCCGCAACAACTGGCTGCTGGCGTTGCTCACCTTCGGCGAAGGCTGGCACAACAATCACCATTTCTTCCCCGGCTCGGCGCGCCAGGGGTTGCGATGGTGGGAATACGACGTGACCTGGTACGGACTCACCGCGATGTCGTGGGTGGGGCTGGTGTGGGACCTCAAGCCGATGCCGAAAATGCTCACCCAGCGCGCCGAACGGGTGAGCCGATGAGCGAGGGCCGAATTGCCGTGGTCGGCAGCGGAATCGCCGGCCTCGGTGCAGCGTGGCTGTTGTCGCGGCGCTACGAGGTGACCTTGTTCGAGGCCGCCGATTATCTCGGCGGGCATACGCATACGCACGACATCGACCTGGAAGGTCAGCGTTACGCGGTGGACAGCGGCTTCATCGTGTTCAATCCGCAGCATTACCCGCTGCTCACGCGCATGTTCGCCGAGCTGGACGTGGGCGCGCAGCCGACCACGATGAGCTTTTCGGTCCACGATGCACGCAGCGGGCTCGAATACAACGCCGGCAGCCTGGGCGGATTGTTCTGCCAGCGCCGCAACCTGCTCAGCCCGCGCTTCTGGGGCATGCTGGCCGACCTGCGCCGCTTCTATCGACAGGCACCGGCGGTGCTGCACAGCGACGAGCGTTTCAGCACGCTGGGCGCGTATCTGCAGCGGCATGGCTATTCGGATGCATTCCGCGACCAGCACCTGGTGCCGATGGCCTCCGCGCTGTGGTCCTCGCCCTCGCAGACCATTCTCGAATTTCCCATGGGTCAGTTGATCGGCTTCATGGCCAATCACCACATGCTGCAATTGAGCGGGCGCCCGCAGTGGCAGGTGGTGCACGGCGGGTCCAACAGCTATGTGCGTGCACTGCGGCGGCGCTGGCAGGTGATCGAGCGCCTGTCCACGCCGGTACAGGCAATCCGCCGCACGCCCAATGGCGTGGTACTGAAAGCCTCGCGTTGCGAGGAACATTTCGACCACGTGGTGCTGGCCTGCCATGCCGACGATGCGCTGGGTCTGCTCAGCGACGCCACGCCGGCCGAACGACACATCCTGGGCGGCATCACCTACCAGGACAACGATACCGTGCTGCACACCGATGCCAGCGTGCTGCCGCGCGACCGGCGCGCCTGGGCCGCATGGAACGCGCACGTGCCGGCTGATCCGGATGCCGCCTGCACGGTGAGCTACTGGATGAACGCACTGCAGTCGATCGCGTCACCGCAGCCGTTCATCGTCAGCCTCAATCGCAATCACGAGATCGACCCCGGCAAGGTGCTGCGGCGCATGCGCTATCGCCACCCGGTACAGAACACGGCGGCAGTGGCGGCACAAGCGCGCAAAGCCGACATCCAGGGCGTGCAGCACACCTGGTTTGCCGGCGCCGCGTGGGGCTTCGGTTTCCACGAAGACGGCCTGCGCAGCGGCGTGGACGTCGCGCATGGCCTGGGAGTCCACTGGTGATGCAACTGCTGCGCGACGCCCACCACGACGCGGTGCCGTTGGCCCCTGCCGAGGGCAGCGGTGACGTTCGCGTGGCGGGGCCGTTGCGCAGCGCGATCTATACTGGCTGGGTGCGGCACCGGCGCTTCATGCCCAAGGCGCTGCACTTTCGCTATCGCCTGTTTCTGATGTATCTGGATCTGTCCGAGCTGGACCAGGTGTTCGCACGGCGTTGGTTGTGGTCGGTGGGGCGCGCCAATCTGGCGCAATTCCGGCGCAGCGACTATCTGGGCGATGCAAGCATTCCGCTGGAGCAGGCGGTGCGCGACTGCGTGTACACGCACACCGGCGAGCGCCCCGAGGGCGCGATCCGGCTGCTGACGCACCTGCGTTACTTCGGCCACGTGTTCAACCCGGTCAGCTTCTACTATTGCTTCGATCGCCACGACAGCCTGCGCTGGATCGTGGCCGAAATCACCAACACCCCCTGGCAGCAGCGCCACACCTATGTGCTACCGGTCGCGCAGGCGCGCACGCATCGCGATGTGCATGCGTGGCGCTTCGACAAGCGCTTCCACGTTTCGCCGTTCATGGGTATGCAGCACCGCTACGACTGGCGCTTCAGCGTGCCGGATGCGCAATTGCGCGTGCACATGGATGTACTGGACGCCGTCGGCGACGATGCCGGCGGTGCCATCGACAACAGCGGCACGCGCCGCTTCGACGCCACCCTGGTGCTGCAACGTCGACCGCTCACCGCGCGCAACCTGGCGCGCACGTTGCTGGCCTATCCGTTGATGACGGTCTGGGTGGTGATCGCCATTCACTGGCAGGCCTTGCGCCTGTGGCTGCGCGGCAATCCTGTCCACGACCACCCTCACCCGCCTGTGCGAGAACCCCGATGAACGCCACGTCCCTGCCCGATCATGCTGCGCCGCGCGCGGCCTCCTGGACGGACCGTCTGCTGCGCAAGCGCCTGCTGGCCACACTTGGCGAGTTGCGCGACGGGCAACTGCAGCTGCATGAAGCCGGCACTGTCACCACGCTTGGCACGGCCACTGGCGCGCAGGCCTTGCAGATGCAGTTGCGCGTGATCGACCCCGGCTTTTATCGGCAGGCGGCGCTCAACGGCAGCGTCGGTGCGAGCGAGTCGTACATGGATGGGCAGTGGCAGTGCGACGACCTGGTGGCGTTGATGCGGCTGCTGCTGCGCAACCGCGAGCGGCTGGATGCGATGGAGACCGGCACCGCGCGCCTGGGCGGTTGGGCCATGCGCAGCCTGCATGCGTTTGCGCGCAATACCCGCAGCGGCAGCCGGCGCAACATCGCCGCGCATTACGACCTGGGCAACCCGCTGTTCAAGCTGTTCCTGGATGAACACCTGATGTACTCGTCGGCCATCTTTGTCGATAGCGAAGAGGCGCAGTGCGAAGCGGCACTGGAGCGCGCGGCGACCCGCAAGCTCGAACGCATCTGCCAGAAATTGCGCTTGGGTCCACAGCATCATGTGGTGGAGATCGGCACTGGCTGGGGCGGTTTTGCGCTGCATGCCGCACGCGAACACGGCTGCCGCGTCACCACCACCACCATTTCGCGCGAGCAGTTCGAGCTGGCCACGCAACGCATCGCCGCGGCGGGCCTGAGCGATCGGGTGACGGTGCTGTTGCGCGACTACCGCGACCTGGAAGGCCGCTTCGACCGCGTGGTCTCGATCGAGATGATCGAGGCCATAGGCCACCAGTATCTGGACACGTACTTCGCCAAGGTCGGCAGCCTGCTGGCAGACGATGGCGAGGCGCTGATCCAGGCCATCACCATCGAAGACCATCGCTACAAACAGGCGCTGCACTCGGTGGACTTCATCAAACGGCATATCTTCCCGGGCAGCTTCATCCCTTCGGTCGCGGCGATGACAGGCGCGATCGCGCGCGCCAGCGATCTGCGCCTGTTCAATCTGGAAGACATCGGCCCGAGCTATGCGCTGACCTTGCGCGCGTGGCGGCAGCGTTTCATGGCGCAGTTGCCGCAGGTGCGTGCGCTGGGCTACGACGAGCGCTTCATCCGCATGTGGGAGTTCTACCTGGCCTACTGCGAGGCCGGTTTTCTGGAACGCTCGATCGGCGATGTGCATTTGTGGCTGAGCAAGCCCGGTGCACGCCCGCCGCAGTTCGTGCCGGGCCTTGCCGTCGACGCATGAAGCAGCTCGGCAACTACCTCGGCCTGCAGGTGCTGTGGGTGATAGCGGTCACTTCCGCTGCGCATGCGCGCATCTTGCCGACCCTGCTGACGCTGGGCGTATTTGCGCTGTACCAGCTGTGTCCATCGCGGCGCGCGCCCGGCGACGTGCAGTTGATGATCGCAGCCTTGTCGCTGGGACTGCTGCTGGACACCACGCTCGCAGCGGGCAATTGGATGCGCTACGCCGCGCCGTGGCCGGGCAGCCTGCTAGCGCCGCCGTGGATCCTGGCGTTGTGGCTGGGCTTTGCGCTTACCCTCAACCATTCGCTGGCCACGGCGATGCAGCGGCCGTGGCTGGCGGTGGTGTTGGGCGCCATCTTTGGGCCGTTTTCGTATTGGCTGGCGCAACGCAGCTGGCACGCGGTGGAATTTCAAGCGCCCTTCCTGCATTCGGTGCTTGCCGTGGGCATCGGCTGGGGCGTGGCCTGCGGCGTGTTGTCGCTGTATGCACGCCGGCTGGCGCGACCATTGCCTGATGACCCTACTGGAGAACTGCAATGAATGCCTGGCCGCTGCTGCATGTGGGCGCGTTCGCAAGCGTGGTGATGGTGATCGGCTGGCTGTGGCAGCGTCGCAGCGGCAACGCCGGCCCGGTCGATGTGTTGTGGGCGGGCTGCCTGGGGGTAGCTGCGCCGTATTGCGCGTGGATCGCCGATGGCGCGGTGCTGCCGCGCGTGCTGGTGGCGGTGCTTGGCGGCGTGTGGGGCGCGCGTCTGGCGCTGCATCTGGGCGTTCGCGTGTTCGGCGACCCGCACGAAGATGGCCGCTACCGTGCGTTGCGCGAGCACTGGAATGGAAGCCAGAGCAAATTCCTCGGCTTTTTCCTGGCCCAGGCCGTGGTGGTGGTGCTATTTGCCGTGCCGTTTCTGGCCGCGGCAAGCAACCCGAATTCTGACTGGAGCCTGTGGACCACCATCGCGATTGTGGTGTGGTTGATCGCGGTCGGTGGCGAGGCATTGGCGGACCGGCAGTTGTCGGCGCACAAGGCCAACCCGGCCAATCGCGGCAAGACATGTCGCGCCGGACTGTGGCGTTATTCGCGCCATCCCAATTACTTTTTCGAGTTCGTCCACTGGTTCGCGTATCTGGCGCTGGCCGTCGGTGCCGGCCCGTGGCCGGTGGCGCTGTGTGCGCTCGGGCCGGTGGTGATGTTCGTGTTTCTGTATCGCTTCACCGGCATTCCTTACACCGAACAGCAGGCGCTGCGCTCGCGTGGCGAGGACTATGCCCACTACCAGCGCAGCACCAGCGCGTTCTTTCCGCTTCCCCCTTCGTCCTGACTTGCCTGGAGAGTTGCATGTCTACCGTTATCGTCCCGCCCTCCGCGCAGCCCGAAGAAGCCTTCGCCACGCGGCTCGCCGAATCCGGTGTGCTGCCCGATGCCATGTTGCGCCATGGCATCCGTCGCCTGTGCGCGCAGCGCCTGCGCGATGAGCGCGGCAACGATGCCGATGCCAACGGCGAGCGCCAGCGCGCCTTCATCGACAGCCTGCGGGCCAGCGCGATCGCGATCGAAACCGACGCGGCCAATCGCCAGCATTACGAATTGCCGCCGCAGTTCTTCACCCTGTGCCTGGGCAAGCGACTGAAATACAGCAGCTGCTATTGGGACGCGAGCACGCCGAATCTGGATGCGGCCGAAGAACGCATGCTGGCGCTGTATGGCGAACGCGCTGAACTGGCCGATGGCCAGCGCATCCTGGAGCTGGGTTGCGGCTGGGGCTCGTTGACGCTGTGGATGGCCGAGCGCTATCCGAATGCCAGCATCACGGTAGTCTCCAACTCGCGCCCGCAGCGCGCGCATATCCTTGAGCAGTGCCGCGTGCGCGGGCTGGGCAACGTGCAGGTGATCACCGCCGACGTCAACGCGCTGACCCTGCCACAAGGCGACTTCGACCGAGTGGTCTCGGTGGAGATGTTCGAGCACATGCGCAACTACCGCGAGCTGCTCGCGCGCGTCGGCAGCTGGCTGGCACCGGGCGGCAAGTTGTTCGTGCACATTTTCTGCCACCGCGATCTGGCCTACCCGTTCGAAGTGGCCGGCGAAGACAACTGGATGGGCCGGCATTTCTTCACCGGCGGGCTGATGCCGGCGGCCGATACTTTGCTGCATTTCCAGCAGGACGTGGTGATCGAACAACGCTGGGTGCTGTCGGGCGAGCATTACGAAAAGACCGCCAATGCCTGGCTGGAAAACCAGGACCGCCACCGCGACCAGATCATGCCGCTGTTGAAACAGACCTACGGCGACGACGCGCAGCGTTGGTGGCAGCGCTGGCGGATGTTCTGGCTGGCCTGTGCGGAATTGTTCGGCTACGACCATGGCCGCGAATGGGGCGTGGCGCATTACCGCTTCGTCAAACGTTGAGTGCACCGGCGACACTCGTTGCGAACTTGACTGCCGACCATCCCTGCGACGCGCGTGCGTGGGTGCACTGCGACAACCGCGCAGCAGTCAGCGGGTCGCAGTGAAGCTGTGCGCGCCATCGTGCGCACCGCGTCTGGAGTGTTGCACCCAGTGGCGCGATCAGCCCGCCGCAGCGGTCACCACGATTTCCACCTTCCACTCCGGCCGCGCCAACTTGGCTTCAACGGTGGCGCGGGCAGGCGTGAAGCCGTGCGGCACCCACTGGTCCCAGGCCTTGTTCATGCCATCGAAATCGGCGATGTCGGCGAGGAAGATTTCCGCACGCAGGATCTTGGTCTTGTCGCTGGCCGCCAGCGCCAGCAGCTTGTCGATCTCGCCCAGCACCTGGCGGGTCTGCCCGGTGATGTCCTGGCTGGTGTCCTCGGCAATCTGGCCGGCCAGGTAACACACGCCGGCATGGACGGTCATTTCTGACATACGCGGACCCGCATCGAATCGCTGCAGCATTTCAGACTTCCTACGGTTGATTGACGCCTGCATTGTCCCGCGAATGCGGAAGGCGTGCAGCCCCTTCGCGCTCGTAACGCGCCAACACGGTGCCCGCGCGCACCATCCAGACCACGATCAGCACGATGGCGATCTTCTGGCTGATGCCCAAGGGCGCGCTGGTCACGGTGACATGGAACAGCAACACCGCAAACGCTGCCCAGCCCAGCAGGAAGGCCGAAGGAAAGTATGCACGCCACCACACATCGCGTCGGAAGTACCACGACTGCAGCAACACCGCGGCAATCACGCACAGAAACGTCGTGTCCGCCGACAGCACATGCACCATCGCGACCGCCTCCGGCGCCAGCTCGGGCATCCAGCTGTCGCCGATCGAGACCATGCATAGGCCCACTGCGGCCATCCAGAACAAACCCAGCACGGTACGGCTGCGCGCGGCCGGCGCCAACGCCGCATGGAGACCCAGCGCCAGCCACGCCATGCTGGCGGCCAGCTGGCAGTAGGCGGTGCGCAGCAACAAGCCATATGGGCCATGCAGATAGGCGCTCAGTTGCGCATCCACCCACCATAGATCGCGGCGCAGCCATTGCAGCACCAGCACCAGCGCGATGAAGACCATGCCCGCGGCGGCGGCGATGCGGCCAGTGGAGCCGCTCCAGCGCGGCGGCATAGCGCGCGCATGGGGCGCAAATGTTGGGGAATCGGGTAGATTGCGCATCAGCAGCCTGTCTGCCTTCCAACTGTCATGGCGGTCCTGTGGTGTCCGTGCGGCACGGGTGTGAGGCTTTGACCTATGATGCGCGCGGCCGGCCCGCACAGGCACTATGTCGGTAGGATCGAACTACGCGTTCACTGGATGTCGGCACCGTCGCGATCACGCTGCATGTATCTTCGACCCGACCGGCCCATGCACTGCGAATGCGCGCGCGGCACACCTCGTGCATGCACCCTCCTTCCCTTTCAGCAGATCCCGTTGCCCTCATGACGGATACCCCCGCTTCTTCCGAAACCTCTGCCAGCGGTTGGCGTCGCGCCCTGCCGGTCATCATCAGCCTGGCGATCCTGGCGATGGCCCTGCATGCGCTGTCGTCGCAGTTCACCGACCACGGCTACCGCCAGATCCGGCATGCGTTCCGTGCGCTGGGTGCGGGGCATATCGCACTGACGCTGCTGCTCGGCTTGAGCAGCTATGGGTGCCTGGTGGGCTTCGACTGGGTGGGGCTCAAGCGCACCGGCAAGCAGCTGCATCTGGCACGCGTGGGCATCACCGCCTTCATGGCGCATGCGGTCGGGCAGACATTGGGCTTTGCCGCACTCACCGGCGGTGCCGTGCGACTTCGCGGCTATGGCAGCGTGGGCCTGACCCTGGCCGAGATCGGCCAGGTAGTGCTGATGAGCACGCTTGGTTTCATCTTCGGGGCCTGGGTGCTGCTGGGTCTGGCATTGCTGCTGGAACCGGAAGCGGCCGCACACGCATTGCCGATCACCGCGCAGGCCATCCGCATCGCCGGCATCGTCCTGCTGGTCGGCTACGGCGCCATGCTGGCGCTGGTCGGCAAACAGGGGCGCGAGTTCGGCATCCGCAGCCACCGGTTCTGGTTACCGGACCGCACCACGGTGCTGGGCGTCACCGCACTGAGCGTGTTGGAGCTGGGCCTGGCCGCGGCCGCGTTCTATGTGCTGCTGCCGCCAGACCCCGGTACCGGCTACTTCGGCTTCATCGGCATCTGGCTGGTGGCCGTGGTGGCCGGGCTGATCTCCACCGTGCCGGCCGGCCTGGGCGTGTTCGAGTGGAGCCTGCTCAAACTGCTGCCGCACGTGCCCCCCGCTGCGGTCCTGGCGGCGGCGCTGGCCTACCGGGTCACGTATTACATCGTGCCGCTGCTCATTTCGGTGGCCATGGCGGCCGCCTCCGGGCTACGCGCGCCGGTACGCGTCGGCGCCAGCACCGCGCGTATCGTGTGGAAGGCCTTGCGCCCTTGGCTGCCGCAGATTCTGGCGCTGGCGGTGTTTGCCGTGGGTGCCGCGCTGGTGATCGACGGCACCCTGCCGACACCCCGCGCGCGCCAGGAAGTGGCGCCGCTGCCGCTGATCGAAACCTCGCATCTGCTGGTCAGTCTGGGCGGCATGATGCTGCTGCTGATCGGCCAGGGCCTGCAGCGCCGCAGCCATGCGGCCTGGGTGCTCGCGCTGGGCGTGTGCTTGCTGCTGCCGCCATTGGCGCTGCTGCGCGGCAGCCATATCTCGGTGTCGTTGTCGGCGGCGCTGGCAGCAGTTGCGCTGTGGGCGGCGCGGCGCGAGTTCTATCGCCAGGGCGCGCTGCTGGACGAAGCCTGGTCGTGGCGCTGGCTGAGCAACCTGGGCCTGGTGCTGGTGGCCACGTTCTGGCTGCTGTTCTTCGTCTACAGCCATGTCGAATACAGCAACGATCTGTGGTGGCAGTTCGCCACCTCGGCCAATGCGCCGCGTGCATTGCGCGCCGCGCTGATCCTGTGCGTGGGCGTGATCGTGTTCGGCATGGCGCGCCTGCTGCGTGGTGGGCGCAGGCCGATGCCGGCGGCCGATGCGCAGACGCTGCAGACGCTGGCCCCGATCCTGGCCACCAGCGCCGATACTCAGGCCTGCCTGGCGCTGACCGGCGACAAGGCGTTTTTGTTGGATGAGCAGCACCGTGGCTTTGTGATGATGCAGCGCTATGGCGGCTCGCTGATTTCCATGGGCGACCCGGTGGGCCCGCCAGAGGTGGCGTGCGCGCTGATCTGGCGCTTCCGCGAAGAGGCCGACCACATGGGCCTGCGTCCGGTGTTCTACCAGGTCGGCGAACGGTACTGGCAGACCTATCTGGACATGGGGCTGACCTTGGTCAAGCTGGGCGAAGAGGCGATCGTGCCGCTGGAAGGGTTCACCCTGGAAGGCCGCGACCGCGCCGACCTGCGCCAGGCCTGGAACCGCGGCAAGCGCGGCGGCCTGAGCTTCCGCATGCTGCAGCCCGAACAGGTGGAGGAGGTATTGCCGCGTCTGGCCGAGGTGTCGGACCAGTGGCTGGAAGAAAAATCCGGCGAAGAAAAAGGCTTCTCGCTGGGTAGCTTCGATGCGGATTACCTGCGTCGCTTCCCGGTGGCGGTGGCCGAGGCCGAAGGCCAGATCGTGGCATTCGCCAACGTGTGGTGCGCACCGGCCGGCGGCGAACTTTCGGTGGACCTGATGCGGCACAGCGCGCAGGCACCGAAGGGCACCATGGACTTCCTGTTCATCGAGCTGTTCCTGTGGGGCCAGGCCAACGGCTACACCCGGTTCTCGCTGGGCATGGCGCCGTTGTCGGGCTTGGCCGAACATCGCCTGGCCGGGCGCTGGAACCGCTTCGCGAGCCTGGTCGCGCGGCACGGCGAGCGCTTTTATGGATTCAGCGGCCTGCGCCGTTTCAAGTCGAAGTTCGCCCCGACCTGGCGCCCACGCTACCTGGTCGCTCCCGGCGGCATGCATCTGCCGGCCGCCTTGCTGGATGTCACCCGCCTGATCTCGGCCGATCCTGGACGGCAGGAGTAAGGCCGCGCGAGAACTCTGGCACCAGACGTGCAGGTCTGGCGGCGTTTGCGAGCGCCCACCAGGGCGGACTGACGAGCGCAGGGGCACTTCCGTTCCGAAATCCTGGCTCGCCGAGCAGCGGCCGCAAATCGTGCAAGCGCGGTGCCGCGTCGGGGGCGGGACCGTATGGCGGCATGAACGCCGCCACTGAACTGGCACGGATGGATTTACAGCGTGTTCTGACCGGACGCAGTACGACGCAGCCGCCCAAGATCAAGACCAGCTCGCCGCGCTCGGGTCAGACGATGTCCGGCCTTACGGCTTCGACAGCGCGTGCAACTGGTCCATGATCGTCTTGGCCAGGGTTGCATAGTCGCCCTTGAAATGGTGATCGCCCGGCAGTGCGACCCGCTTGGCCACGCTTGCGGGCAGGTCCGGGCAGAGCGCATCGTCGTCGTCCTGGCCGTAGATGCACACCGTCGTGCCGGCTGGCAGACGCTGTATTTCCGGCGCGATCGGCAGGCCCTCGTCATCCGAGCCCAGCCAGTTGCTGACGTGGAATTCGTAATCGGCCAGCTTGCCGACCGACAATAGCGCCGTCATGCGCAGGTTCTGCTTGGTCGCCGCCGGCAGCTTGTTGATGGCAGCCGGCAGCACGTCGGCGCCCTGCGAAAACCCGATCAATACCACGCGCTGGCGATCCCAGCGCTGCGCATAGATGCGGGCAATGCGATCCAGGTCGTCGGCGAAGCCTTGCGGCGTGCGCTCGGTCCAGAAATAACGCAGCGAATCCAGGCCGACCACCGGAATGCCTTGCGCCGCCAGTGCATCGGCCACCTCTTCGTCCAGGCCGGCCCAGCCGCCATCGCCGGAAACGAAGATCACGAACGTGTCGTCGTCGCTGTCGCCATCGGGCTT
The DNA here is from genome assembly GCF_001304695.1 of Xanthomonas axonopodis. Taxonomy (GTDB): domain Bacteria; phylum Pseudomonadota; class Gammaproteobacteria; order Xanthomonadales; family Xanthomonadaceae; genus Xanthomonas; species Xanthomonas axonopodis. The sequence continues at coordinate 9,199 of NZ_JFAQ01000187.1, read as the reverse complement.
GGCCGGCAGCTCAACCACCGGCAGATCCGCCAGACCGCCCGGCGGCGGCGGCAATGCCACGCCCTTCTGCTCGCCCAACGAGCGCACCGCGGCGCGCAGGCCAGGCAGGATGTCGCCCTTCGCAGAGCGCCGGAAGGTTCGCGCCTGCGACACCTGCTTGAGGAAACCCTCCTCGGTAGCCGCGGGGCAGCGTTTGTCCTGGCTGGCTGCCAGCACCCACGGAATATGCAGCGGCACCGGCAACAGCGTATTGGTGCCCGGGCTGACGCCCGGTTGGCAGATCGCCTGGTTGGACACGGTGGCTGGGCACAGCCCGTCGGTCAGCACGCCGGCCAGCACATGCGACTTGGATTGCGCAGCGATCGCATAGGCCAGCGCCGCGCCCTCGCCATCGCCCACCAGCAGAGGCAGGCGGTAGGTGGGAATGTGGTAGAAGGCCTGCATGTAGCGCGAGAAGTTTTCCACGTCGCCAACCGAGAACGTGCAGGTGCCGCCGGCCTTGCGCAGCACCGCGTACAGGTGCGCGGTATCCACCACCGCCACCATCGCACCGTCGGCGCGCAGGCTTTCCGCTTGGGCCTGGCGCTTGGCGGCACTGCCCGCACCGGCCAGCCAGATCACCACCCGTTGCGGCTCGCCCTTGGGCATCAGCACCGGCACCTGCTCGAACCGGCCATGGCTGACCGGTTCCGGCGCCTGCGCGGCGGCCATGCCCGATAGCGTCAACATCGCCGCGCCGCAGAGCGCGCTCCACATTTCAAGTCGTCGCATGTCGCACCATCGGGAAAAGTGGTTCAAAGATAATCGTTCCGGACTGCAGCGCGAAGCGCGGGACATCGCTCATTGGGCTTCGGGGCGGGTGAGCACCGGCTGGCGCGCCTCCCATGCGGCCAGGGCCTGGCGGTAACGCGCCAGCTCCTCGGCATACAGATCGTGCACGCACAGCGGGCAGCCGCTCTCGCAACATGCGTTGAGCGCAGGCGGCTGCGGGGCGATCGGGCGTGGGTCGGGGCTGGAAGCAGCGCTATCGTGCATGCGGGCATTGTAGCGTGCGCATCGGACGCAGCCGGGCATGCAGCCTTGCTGGGGCATGTCCGCTCAGCGCCCCAGCCGCCGGCGCAGATTGGCGCGCGCCGCAGTGTCGTGATGGGTATGGAAGTAGTCGCTGAGGAAGATGCGCGGCTGCTTGAGCACACCCGCCAGGAACCGGCGGCGATGGATCCGGAACAGCACGCTTGGCACGTGCCCGCGATACTCCTCGGCGATGGCCCGATCGTAGGCATCGAACACCGCTGAGGGTGCGGCCAGGATCGCCATGTCGCAGTCCAGGAACAGCGCGGCGTCTTCATCCACGTCCTGCGGCTGCAATTGCCCATGCCGGGCCGTGAGCAGGATCAGCGCCTGCACCCGCTCGACATCCACCTGCGCCTGCGGCCACCAGCGCGGGATGGATTCGGCCGCCATCCGTGCCGATTGCGCCTCGTTGTCGCTGCGTCCGGGCTGATACACCGCATCATGGAACAGCACCGCCAGCCAGACCTCTGACGGTTGCCGCCAGCCCGGCCCGGCTGCGACCTCGGCGTAGTGCTGGAGCACCGCGCGGACGTGGCCGAAGTGGTGGTAAGCGCGCGGCGGCGTGGCATAGGCCTGTTCGAGCGCGGCCAGGTGGTCGGCGTGCAGTGGCAATGGCGTGGCGATGTCCATGCACGCAGGCTACCGCGTGCGCCCGGCCATGCACATCAGCGCAGCGACCAGCGGCCTTCGATCTGGTAACGCGACTGGCCCAGAAAGCTGCGCACCAGCGCAAAGTCGCGCACGGTCCAGGCAAGCGCATTGCAGCGCCGCTGCGGCACCGCCTGATTGCAGTACAGCAGCGTCATGTGCGGCGTGTATTGCGCGTCGCCGGCAATACCGACATGCGCCAGCTGCCTTCCCAATGCGCCTTGCAACTCGTAAAGCCCACGCACCTGCTCTTCGCCACGCAACACGCAGGGAAGTTGCGAACGCCTGCCACCGAAGGTGCCGAAGCGATCGAACTCCACTTCGAACGCGTCCATCTGCACGCGCGTTGCGGCCTGGCTGGCGCGGCTCACCAACGATGGCGGCAGGCCACCGGCGTAATCGCCCAGATGATGCAGGGTCACATGCAGCCGTTCGCGCGCAAGCGGCTTGCCTTCGGCGTGCCCGCCTTGCAACAGGCTGTCGGCAATCCCTGCTGCATGCTCGGCAGTGGATGCATCTGCCATCACCGCGAAAAACAGACGTTCGGTGGTTTTCTCTTCGCCAAGCCCGAGCGACAACTGCGCCTCGGCCAATGACAGGTACAGGAACTGTTGCTTCATGGGTGGATGCCACGACCGCGCAACGCGGGCCTGCCTGAAGAAGGGCGGCGGATACTAGCAGACCCGGCGCGTGCCGAATATGCCGGCATGCATGACGCGATGTGGAACCTTGCTGCACTACGTGGAACAGCGATTACGGCGTTAAGCCATGCACGGCTCGGTGCGGCGACGTAAAAAGAAACGGGCAGCGTGCGCTGCCCGTTTCCGCCTTTATCGTTTTACTCCGGAGCTGTATCGGATCGGTGACGATGCACTTCGGTTCAGCGCGCCGCTTACGCGGCGCTCTTCATCGCATGCTTGCGGTTGCGCATGACATCGTGGCAAGCACGCACTTCCGGCAGCAGCCGCAGCGCGGCTTCACGTGCAGCGGCCGGAGTGTCCTGGTCGGCGATGGTCTCGTCGAAAGCCTTCAACAGGCGGTCTTCGGACTCTTCCAGCTCGGCGACATAGCCGTACTTGGTGTCGCCCAGGGTTGCACGGACCTTGCCGTAGAACTGCTGCATGCTGCCCACCATGGTGCCGTGCCGTTCCGGCGTGCCGCCCGCGGCGGTGACCACACTGCTAAGGCTGCTGACGATGTCGGTCTTGACGCCGGCAATGCGACGGAACAGCGTCGCCAGCTCCGCATCGCCCACCGTGGCCGCGGCTTCTTCGTAGAAGTCCTTGCCGTCGCGCGAGATGGCGATGAGGTCGTTGAGGCTATGCTCGGTTTTGCTCTGAATGCTCATGTGTGTGGCTCCTTGTTAGGATGGACCGACGCTGCGCGGTGCCATGACTGCGCATGCGGCGGGAGGTGAGTCAATCGATGGGGTGATTGCATTGCCGTGGCGTTGTGTACGGCCTCATCCTCGCCTGGCTTGCATAATCGATATGTGAGCGATGTGGGCATCATCCTCACGCCGTCGTGCAGGCGATGAATTTCAATTCATCCATGCCAACAGCGGGTCAAGATCCCTGCGGCTGGCGACTGGCCCACATGTTGTCGACCAGGTTTGGATACGGCCGCCCCGCTTCTTCGGCACGCTGCTTGGCAGCTGCTTTTTGCGCGTCGGTCAACGGCGTCGACTTCGCCTTGCCCTTGGGTTTGGGGCGCTTCCACGGCGGTGGAGTGAACTCGTTCATGGCACTGTTCGGTCCGCTTGGCTGAGCGCGAAGTCTCGCCGTTACCACGTGAGATGGCTGTGGCGATGCCATGGTCATCTGCGGATCGCCGCATCGCGGTGCAAGTGCTGCCGCGTGGCGAACATTGCCGCGGACGCTCGCCCCACGGCGACACCGGCAACTCAGCAGCTCGTCAACGCCGTGCGCTGCTGATGACGCTCCTGCCACACCGCCGCTGCATAGACCAGCAACCCACCGAGCGCGGTGGCCGCACCGACGTAACCGGTGGAGGTCCAACCCCAGCCTGCCGTGATCGCCATGCCACCCAACCAGGGGCCCAATGCATTGGCCGTATTGAACGCTGCGTGGTTGGAGGCTGCGGCCAGGGTCTGCGCTTCTGCCGCCACGTCCATCAAACGCGTCTGCAAGGCAGGCGCCAACGCTCCCATGGTGCCGACCGCCACGATGGAGACGAACACCCACACGTCCGATAGCGCTGCCAGCGGAAACGTCAACATCACCACCATCGACCACAGCAGCAACACCGGCACCGCACGGAACTGCATGCGGTCGAACAACCAACCGCCCAGGATGCTTCCCAGCACCCCGCCCACGCCGAATGCCACCATCGCCAAGGGGATGCGCGCTGGGGTCACGCCGGTCACCGCAGTCAACGTTGGCGCGAGGTAACTGAAGACGCAGAACATGCCGGAAAAACCCACCGCCCCGATCGCCAATGCCAGCCACACCTGCGGCTGATTGAACGCGCGCAATTCGCGCAGCGGCTGCTGGCGCGGCTCCTCCGGCTGCGGCGGCAACAGGACCGCCACGGCGGCCACCGTGCCCAGCGCAATCACCGACACCGACGCATAGGCCCAGCGCCAGCTCACGATTTGCCCCAGCCAGGTCGCCAGCGGGTTGCCTACCAGCAGCGCAACGCTCAAACCCAACAACACGCGCCCCACTGCAGTGGCACGTTGATTGGGCGGGCTGATCGATGCGGCCACCAGCGACGCGACGCCGAAGTAGGCGCCATGCGGCAGCCCGGCGATAAAGCGGCACAGCAGCATGGCGTGGTAGCTCGGTGCCAATGCGCTGGCCACGTTGCCCAGCGCATAGAACACCATCAACAGCAACAACAAGGTGCGCCGCGGCCAGCGCGCGCCCAGGATCGCCAGCAAGGGCGCACCAACTACCACGCCCAACGCATAGGCACTGATGACGTGACCGACCTGCGGCTCGCTGATCTGCAAGCCCTGAGCAATCTGCGTCATCAGGCCCATGGTGGAGAATTCGCTGATGCCGATCGCAAAGCCGCCCATCGCCAGCGCAAGCAGGATCAGCACGTAGTCGCGCCGGGACACGCGTGGCGCCGAAAGATCGGTATCGGTCATGCCCGACTCCAGAGATGGCGGGGCGGTCTATTATTGTGCAATGCAGCAGAGCAGGAAAGCACGGCACCAGGGGTCGGTTCAGCGCAAGCGCCCAACCCGTCACAGTTACACTGCTTTGAACGCGACGGGGATACTGTGTCCTATCTGCGTCGCTCGAATCTACTTGATTCCGCCACCATCGCTACCGGGCACCGCGATCGGCGCGGCGTCGCGCCTGGCGCGTGATCAACTTCGACTGGTGGCTGATGTCCAAATCCACTCAATCCCCCTTGTTCTCCCCGGTGCGCCTGGGCGCGCTGGATCTTGCCAACCGCGTGATCATGGCACCGCTGACGCGCAACCGTGCCGTCGCCGGCCAGGTGCCCTCGCCTCTTGCCGCCGAGTATTACGGCCAGCGCGCCACCGCCGGCCTGATCGTGGCCGAAGGCACCCAGATCAGTCCGCTCGGTCAGGGCTACCTCGATACGCCCGGCATTTACACCAAGGAACAAATCAAGGGCTGGCGCGCGGTCACTGACGAAGTGCATCGCCGCGGCGGCAAGATCGTGTTGCAGCTGTGGCACGTTGGCCGCGTCTCGCACACGAGCGTGCTGCCGCCGGGCGAAGTGCCGGTTGCGCCCAGCGCCATTCGAGCCGAAGGCAAGACCTTCACCAAGAAAGGGTTCGAAGACGTGTCCGAACCGCGCGCGCTAGCACTGGACGAAATTCCCGGCTTGATCGAGGACTACCGCATCGCGGCGCGCAATGCGCTCGATGCCGGCTTCGACGGCGTGGAAGTGCATGCGGCCAACGGCTACCTGCTCGACCAGTTCCTGCGCGACAGCTCCAACCAGCGCACCGACGCCTACGGTGGCGATATCGAAAACCGTACCCGCCTGCTTGCCGAAGTGGTGCAGGCGATTGCCGATGAAATCGGCGCCGACCGCACCGGCGTGCGCTTGTCGCCGGTCACCCCGGTGTATGGCGCGCACGACTCCAACCCGCAGCCGCTGTTCGAACGTGCGGTCGAGCGCCTGAACCTGATCGGCGGGCTAGCCTTCGTGCACGTGATCGAAGGCGCCACTGGTGGCCCGCGCGACAACATCGCCTTCGACTACGCCGCACTGCGGGCCAAGTTCGAAGGCGCCTGGATCGCCAACAACGGCTACGACCGCGGCATGTCCGAACACGCCATCAGTAGCGGCTACGCCGATGCGATCGCGTACGGTCGCCCGTTCATCGCCAACCCGGATCTGGTGCGCCGCCTGCGCGAGAACTCGCCGCTGGCCGAGATCGACCAGGCAACGATGTACGGCGGCGGCGCCAAGGGCTACACCGACTACCCCGCATTGCCGGAGTAATCGCCTGAGCGCGGTCGCTGCGCCGCAAACAGGTGCAATGCATGTTCGCTGTTGGCGGCCGTGCGGTACTTGGCTTGCGTACCGGCCGCTCGCAGCACCCTGCGAAATGACGCTATGCAATGCCCCCCAGCGATCGCCCTGCGGTGGTTGTGGGGCAGCGGCAACGCGCACTGACTCAATGCACGCAGTTGGTCCGCACACCGGTAGCGTGCTGGCGCACGGGCAGCGCAACGTGCTGCATTGGCAGCTGCAAGCAAGCCGGCCGCTGCTTCGCATAACATGCCATAACCGCCGGCCAGTACATGACGCGCACGCCCTACCCCGCTAGAATCGTTCCACTTCTGTTGCTGGATGCACCCCGATGCGGCCTCTGCTCACCTTCGCCGTGTTCTGCACGCTGCTGATCTGTGGCCAGGCCGTTGCCGAGCCGTTCTGGGGCGCGCGGCAATCCAGTCCCGCAGACACGCCGCCTGCACAACTCAAACCGGGCGAATGGATCTGGGGCAGCATCAGTAAGGGATGGGGGCCGATGGCCGTGATCGTCAGCCTCACCGAACAACGCGCCTACGCCTATCGCAACGGCATTCTGATCGGCGTCTCCACGATCAGCTCCGGCAAGCCCGGACACGAGACGCCCACCGGTGTATTCACCATCCTGCAGAAGGACAAGGACCATCGCTCCAGCATCTACAACGACGCCCCGATGCCATACCAGCAGCGGCTGACCTGGGGCGGCGTGGCACTGCATGCCGGTGGCGTGCCCGGGTATCCGGAATCGCATGGCTGTGTGCATCTGCCATCGGAATTTGCGCGCCTGCTGTTCGACAATTCCAATATGGGCATGGTGGTGGTGGTCGCGCGGGCCGGCATCGATGCAGACGACGTGGTGCACCCGCGCGCGCTCAGCCCGATCGACCCGACCACCGGCGCCGAGCGCGCACTGCTGCCGTTGCCCAACGGCCAGCTCTTTGCGTGGCAACCGGAGCTGGCGCCAACCGGCCCGATCTCGATGCTGTTCAGCAGCAGCGACCAGCAACTGGTGGTGTATCGCAACGGCGTGGAAATCGGACGTGCGAAGATCGCCTTGCGCGCACAACCCGGCGCCGCGCCGCTGGGCACGCAGGCCTTTATCGTCGGCCAGGGCTACCTGCCCGGCGAGGTGGCCGGACTTCCCGGGCAACGGATGCCCAACTGGATGCGCATCGGCATTCCCGGCAGCAGTGCTGGGGCAGGCAAGGCACTGGATGCAGACACCATCGCACGGCTGCAGGTGCCGCCGGCCTTTCTGGCCCATCTGCTGCCGTTGCTCACGCCGGGCGTGGTGCTGGTAGCGACCGACCAGCGCATCCTTCCGGAAACCACCGGCGGCAAGTTGCAGGTGCTGGATTCGGATGCGCCCGAAGCGCCGTAAGTGCGTTGTTGAAGCGGCGTTGCCATTGGTGGCGTGGATGTGGAGCCGCTGCTGACGGCTTCGCTGCGACTTGCTGTTTGGAATGCATTTCGCATGTCGCCTTTTTTCGCGTTGCATCACGCATTTTTTTTGCTGGTCGCGCAGTGCATCTGACAATCGCAGATCTTGTGACTTCCGATCTGCGACGCAACAATCCACACCAAGACATGCCGTATCGCCGCAGCACGCTCGCGATTGTCAGTGTGCCAACGCCGGCGGATGATGTAGCAACCTCACTGCCAAGGATGTGCGCGATGCGCCTGCTCGCCGCGGTTCTGTTCGGTAGCACCGTCGTTGGCTGCGGGTTGGCTGCGGCATCGGCCCAGATACAGCGTCCAACGGTCCCCAGCGCCGACTGTGTAGACGCGCGCCAGATCAGCGAATTGCATCAGCCCGATGCGCGCACCCTGGCGGTTGCCGAACGCGATGGACGGCTGTTTCGCCTGCAGTTGTCGCAGGACTGCCCGCAACTGGCCGCACAGCCGGATGCCAGCCTGCTGGCTGCGCACGGCTGGGTCTGCAACGGCGCACCGGATATGTGAGCACCGGCCAGCAGCGCTGCCCAATCGCTCAGGTCGCCCCAACCAGCGCACGCGACTACGCCAGTCTTGCGCGTCAACGCGATCACGATGGTGTGCCGACCCTGGAGGGCGTCAGCGTGAGCGAGGCGCGCCCCTGCAATTTCGCCGGCGCCTCCAGCTACTGTTTCAATCCCAGCATGCTGCGCTCATGGTCGGAAGACGGCCAGGGCCTGGTGGTTGAAGTGTCGCCACGTCATCCCGGCACGCACCGTCATTATCGCGTCGAATTGATGGACAACTGCCGCGAACTCAGCGGCGCATCACCCATCCGCTTCGTCTCCGGCATGGGCTTGAACGTGATCTGCGGCAACCCGGGCGACAAGGTCGATGTGCTCGACGAAATCGGCATTGCCGGCGCACGCACCTTAGCCGGCGCTGAAGGTGATCTCAGCAGCATGCGCGGCGGCATGTTGTCGCGCATGCGGCAGAGCTGCGTGGTTGCAGCGGTGTATCCGCACGATTAGCGCAAGCGGCCCTCAGCCGCGCATCGGCGCAGGCCTGGCAATGAGAGCCATCGTTTCGTTCGCCGCGCTTAGGCCTTACGCAGGAAACAGGTCTTCAACACCAGTCCCTTGATCTTTTCCGAGTTGCCTTCGATGTGCTCGGCATCGTCTTCGACCAGGCGGTTGTTGCGGATCACCGTGCCCTGCTTGAGCGGAATCGAAGAGCCCTTGACCTTGAGATCCTTGATCACGGTCACCGTGTCGCCGGCCTGCAGCACGTTGCCGTTGCTGTCGCGCACCACCGTCGTGTCTGCCGCGGCATCGCCCGCGCTCCATTCGAAGCCGCAGTAGGTGTTGTCCAGTCCGCATTGCGGACAGGCGGGGACGGTAGGCATGCAATTGCTTGATCGAAGCGGGCGTGGATTTGTAGCCGCCCGGCCGCGCGATCACGCACCCGGCACGGCGATGGCGCGATAGTGCGGCGCTTGTCGAATGCCCCGCAGGTCGCGCGTGTCCCATCAGCCAGTGTCCACTTCCCCGCGCACAAC
>NZ_JFAQ01000186.1 GCF_001304695.1 Xanthomonas axonopodis | reverse complement strand
CCACGGCACCAGCGTCTCCATCCGTGCCAGGAACACATCGCGCCGCGTCGGGCGACGGTACTGTTCAAACCCGTTGCCCTGGTCAGCTGACATTGCCAAGGTCCGCTGCTTCATCGGCTTGCACCACCATCGCTGCGAAGCACTTATCCTCGCATCTTTGGAACTTGATCAGCGTTGCCTTAACTATTCGTCAAGTAGCCACCTGAAGATGCCGAGCGTTCGCGTGTGCGGGCGCTGGCGATCTTCAAGCCTGGCGTGTCGCGTGGGCAGTGGCCTCGCCGCTCGCGGACACGCCGTGAATTCAATCTAGAGCTCGATGGCGGCATCCATGCCGCATGGAGCGAGGCACTGCACAGAACGTTTGCCGGTTGCTATGACCGACAACCAGAAGCACTCGCCGCGTGGCGGGCAAGGCTTATTCAAAAGCGGCATGTCGATATGGCACATGCCGCCTGGAGCGAGGGCAGCCGCCCTGATCCCGCGCAGTGGCGTTGTGATCCGGTCTTACTTGCGTGCCGCCGCGCTAGCGTCGCGGGTGGCGCGAAACTCCGAATCCTGGCTCCAGTTCGGCCACTGGCGCTGGGCCAGCTGCTGGCCCAGCGCATACAGCACGCCCAGATCGCGGGCAGCGCCGGCGAAGGTCCAATCCGGCTTCCATTTGTCGCCTTGCTGGTGATAGCGCTTGGCGGTGTAGTCGTCGGCGGCAGCCTTTCCTGCCGCCACGCCGCCCACTTCCCAATCCTGCCCAGCTGCATACGACGGTGCCGGCACGCCACGCTTGGCGAAAGAAAAGTGATCGGAACGGAAGAAATACCCGGCCTACGGCTTGGGATCGGGCGTGTAACGCAGCTTGGATTGCGCGGCCACGCTCTTCAATTGATCGAGCAGCTCGAGTTTTGCCGTGCCGTAGATGCCGAAATCGCGCGAGGTCACGAACGGATTCATGCCGTCCATGTTGATCACCGCCACCGTGGTATCCAGCGGGGTATAGCGGCTTGGAGGCGTAGAACTCCTAGCCCAGCAGGCCCTTTTCTTCAGCGGTGACGGCCAGGAACACCACCGAGCGCTCGGGCTTTGGCCCCTTGGCGAAACCACGCGCCAGCTCCAGCAGCGCGGCGGTGCCACTGGCATTGTCCAGTGCACCATTGAAGATGGTGTCGCCACGCGCATCCGGCTTGCCCACGCCGATGTGGTCCCAGTGCACGCTGTAGATCAGCGTTTCGTTCGGGTGTTTGCTGCCCTCCAGCCGCGCCATCGCATTGTGCGAGGTGATCACGTCGGATTTGACCTGGTAGCTGGCACTCAAACGTTGGTCCTTGAGCTCGACCGGCTTGAAATCGCGCGTCTGCGCCTGCTTCTTCAAGGCCTCGAAATCCGGCCCGGCGTGCTTGAACAGCTCGGTGGCCAGATCGCGCTGGATCCAGCCTTCCAGCGTGGGATGCGCGCTGCGCGGGTTGATGCCGAATCATCGGCGTCGCCCGCCCGAATTTGAATTGGCTCGCCATCGCGCTCAGCACACGGACAGCCCGGCATTCCGCGCCACATACATGCCGGGCGCATTCCTGGCGCAGGCCGCCGCCTAAGGCAGCGACGATTCCAGCGCGTCTTCGCCCAAGGCATGCCGCTGCATCAGGCGTCGGCTGCCGGCATTCAAGCCTTTCACCTGAACCTCCAGACCGTGATGGCGCAAACGCTGCACCACCTTGTCCAGTGCCGCCACCGCGGTGATGTCCCAGAAGTGCGCGCGGCCGACATCGATCACCACTGCGCGGCCGGGCACTTCACGCGCGTCGAAGGCGTCGATGAACACATCGGCCGAGGCGAAGAACACCTGCCCGCGCACGCTGTAGGTGCGCACACCATCCGCGCCATCGATATGCCCGATCTGCAGCAGCCCGGCCACCTTGAAGGTGAAGAACACCCCGCTCAGCAGCACGCCGACCGCCACACCTGCCGCCAGATTGTGGGTGAACAACGTCACCGCCACGGTGGCCAGCATCACCACGCTGGAGGTGCGCGGGTGGGTCACCACGGTGCGCAGCGAGCGCCAGTCGAAGGTCTCCGCCGACACCATCACCATGATCGCCACCAGCGCCACCACCGGCACCTGCGACACCCACGGCTTGAGCAGCACCATCAGGATCAGCAGGAACACGCCGGCAAACAACGTGGACAGCCGGCCGCGGCCGCCGTATTTCACGTTGCCCACGGTCTGCCCGATCATGCCGCAGCCGGCAATGCCGCCGAACAGGCTGGCGGCGGCGTTGGCGATGCCGAGCCCGGTGCATTCGCGGTTCTTGTTGCTGGGCGTGTCGGTGAGTTCATCGACCACGCGCGCGGTCATCATCGACTCGAGCAGGCCCACCATGGCGATGGCCAGTGCCGGTAGCGCAATGATGCGCAGCGTCTCCAGCGTCAGCGGCACCGCCGGCCACTGCAGGAACGGTAGCGCATTGGGCAGCTTGCCCAGATCGGCCACTGTCTTGAGCGGCAGATGCAGCGCAGTGCCGGCAATGCTGAGCAGCAGGATGCACAGCAGCGGCGAGGGAATTGCCGACAGCCCCGGCAGGCGCAGACGCGGCAGGCCGTAGATGATGGCAAGGCCTGCGCCCAACATGACCCAGGTGGTCAGGTTGGCGCCAAGCAGATGCGGCAGTTGCGCAGCGAAGATAAGCACGGCCAGCGCGTTGACGAAACCGGTGCGCACCGAACTACTGACAAAGCGCATCAGCACGCCCAGCCGCAACAACCCGAACAGGATCTGCACCACGCCAGCGAGCAAGCCGGCGGCCAGCAGATATGGCAAGCCGTGCGTGGCCACCAGCGGTGCGGCCACCAGCGCCACCGAGCCGGCCGCAGCAGAAATCATTGCCGGGCGTCCACCGCAAAACGCAATCACGATACCGATCACGAAGGAGGCGAACAGGCCCACCTGCGGATCCACCCCGGCGACGAATGCGAATGCAATCACTTCGGGAATCAGCGCAAATGTGGCGACCGCACCGGCCATGAGTTCGCGCGCGGGGGAGGCGCGCCATTGCGCCATTTCGGCACGCAACAAGGACATTGAGGGACACTCCGGGGGACAAAAAGGACAGCCTGCGGACAGCACGCAGCACCGATAGTGTGCGGGAAAGCGACCTCGCCCGCAGCTTGCGTGTGATCGGTTCGCCACTGTGCTCTTCTGTGGCAGCGGTCACGCCACACGGCGCAGCCGAGGACCAAGATGCCCCCCTAACCGAGCTCGGCCGTCGAGTTCGGTCATCCAGGATGATCACCATGTCCATCTTCAGGGCTGCAAGTACCCTCGCAGCGGCAAAAGTGTTAGCGCTCACAGCCGCACCGGCATTCAGCTATTCGGTTAGCAACAACAAGATCGTCGACGACAACGGCAACCTCACCGCGCTCGGCCGTCGAGTTCGGTCTTCCAGGGAGATCACCATGTCAATCTTCAGGACTGCAAGTACCCTCGCAGTGGCAACAATGTTAGCGCTCACAGCCGCACCGGCTTTCAGCTATTCGGTCAGCAACAACAAGATCGTCGACGACAACGGCAAAGTGGTTCAGCTCAAGGGCGTCAACGTGTTCGGCTTCGATACCAGCAACCATGTCATGCATGGCCTGTGGGCACGCAACTGGAAAGATATGATTAACCAGATGCAGGGCCTGGGCTTCAACGCGGTGCGCCTGCCATTTTGCCCGGCCACGCTGCGCAGCGGGCAGATGCCCAGCAGCATCGACTACAGCCGCAACGCCGATCTGCAGGGTCTGACCTCGCTGCAGATCCTCGACAAGGTGATCAACGAATTCAACGCACGCGGCATGTATGTGCTGCTGGACCACCACACACCCGATTGCGCCGCAATTTCCGAGCTGTGGTACACCAGCTCGTATTCCGAAGCGCAGTGGCTGGACGATCTGCGCTTTGTCGCCAACCGCTACAAGAACGTGCCGAGAGTGATCGGCGTGGATCTGAAGAACGAGCCGCATGGCGCCGCGACCTGGGGCACGGGCAACGCCGCCACCGACTGGAACAAGGCCGCCGAGCGCGGCTCTGCCGCTGTGCTTGCGGTGGCGCCGAAGTGGATCATTGCGGTGGAAGGCATCACCGACAACCCGGTGTGTTCGACCAATGGCGGCATCTTCTGGGGTGGCAGCCTGCAGCCGCTGGCCTGCACCCCACTGAAAATTCCGGCCAACCGCCTGTTGCTGGCACCCCATGTGTACGGCCCGGACGTGTTCGTGCAGTCGTACTTCAACGACAGCAACTTCCCCAACAACATGCCCACCATCTGGGACCGCCATTTCGGCAAGTTCGCCGGCAATCACGCGCTGCTGCTGGGCGAATTCGGCGGCAAGTACGGCGAAGGCGATGCACGCGACAAAGTCTGGCAGGACGCGCTGGTGAAGTACCTGCGCGGCAAGGGCATCAACGGAGGGTTCTATTGGGGGTGGAACCCCAATAGCGGCGATACCGGCGGCATTCTGCGCGACGACTGGACCAGCGTGCGCAAAGACAAGATGAACTTGTTGCGGACGCTGTGGGGAACGGCGAGCAACGACACACCGACGCCGACCCCAACCCCAACGCCAAGCGCTGGCTTCAGCACCAAGGTGATCCCGGACAGTACCTGGAACGGTGGCTACTGCAACCGCGTGCAGGTCACCAATACCGGCGCCGCCAGCGGCAATTGGTCGATCTCGCTGACGGTCACCGGCACCGTCAACAATGCCTGGAACGTCACCTGGTCACAGAGCGGCACGACGCTCCAGGCCAGCGGCGTGGACTTCAACCGCACCATGGCGCCCGGTGCAACTGCCGAGTTCGGCTTCTGCGCTGCGGGCTAGTCAACCTGCAGCAGGTGCCCAGCGGCCGCCAGTGCAGCGCAGACGTTCGCAGTCTGCGCTGCACGGTGTAAAGCTTCACGCAGTGCGGCTGATCGGCGCACCGTGCTGCAGGATGAAGACAGCAGATGGCTCTTGGGCACAGCAGACAGTCACCGGATCACGTAGATCGGACGGCAACGCGCTTGCATGGGCATGTCGTCGTGACGCAGAAAACGCCTCGAGCAAGCAGGCGCTGCCGCAGATAACGTTCAACACCGGCGGGCATCAGGCCGATATCCAGACCATGGCGCTTCTGCGCGTTTTGGATGCCGTTGTCATGCCTGTTGTTTCCCTGTAGCGTCGTTCTGTTGCCAATCTCCCGCTCACCCGAAAGTTCGTCCTGTTGTGCACGCTGTTGACGGTGGGCGTGATCCTCCTGGCGATGGCCGCCGCGCGCCTGCAATATCTGGATCTGGTGGAGGCGCGCAAGCTCAGCGTCAAGACCGAGGTGGAGATGGGCCTGACGTGATGCAGCACTATGCCGACAAGGTCAAAGCCGGCGAGCTGAGCCTGGAGCAAGCCAAGGAAGCCGCACGCACCACACTGGCCGACATGCGTACCAACGACGGCTTGGATTACTTCTTCATCGTCGATCCGCAGATGCGCATCCTGATGCATCCCAAGCGCTCGGTCGGCACCGACATGACCGACTACAAGACGATGCCGGGCAATACGTGTATCGCGACATCAAGACCGCCATCGATAGCGGCGACGGCTTCAGCTATTACGACGGGCCCAAGCCGGGCAAGAAGGAACAGCTGCCGAAGATCAGCTACGCCAAGACCTTTCCGGCCTGGAACTGGGTGCTGGTGATGGGCGTCTATGCCGAAGACATTCAGGTGCAGGCCGGGGGTTTCACACGCACCTTGACGTTGATCGGCGGGGCCCTGGTGGCGCTGGTGATCGGGCTGTGCTGGTTGATCGCCTCGGCCATGGCCGCGCCGCTACGTGCTGCCTCGCGCACTGCCGAAGCCATCGCCTCGGGCCGCTTCGACAACGACATCCGCGTGGAATCGCGCGATGAAACCGGCCAGCTGATGCACAGCATGCAGCAGATGCAGAACCAGCTGCAGCGCTTCAACGGCGAGATGCAGACCATGATCCGCCTGCAGCAGGGCGAGAACATCGCGCACCGCATTCCGGAAGATTTCCCCGGCGATTACGGCACGCTGGCGCACGGCGTCAACGCTGTGGTGTTCGAACACCTGGACGCCATCAACGAAGCGATGGACGTGATGAGCGACTACGGCCGTGGCGATCTGCGCCGCGACATGCGTCGCCTGCCAGGCCAGCGCGCGGCCTTGCATCAGGCGCTGGACACGGTGAAAGAGAATCTGTCTGCGATCAACAGCGACATCGCGCGCCTGGCCAATGCAGCTGCGCGCGGCGATTTCTCCGCACGTGGCGATCAATCGCATTATCAATTCGCCTTTGCAGAAATGATGCAGACGCTGAACCGGCTGATGCAGCAGGCCGACGCCGGGTTGGACGATGTGGGCCGCATCATGGCCGCAATCGCCGACGGCGATCTGTCGCAGCGCGTGGAATCGCACTACGAGGGTGCATTCGGTCGCCTGGACGATGCGGCCAACCGCACCGCCATCCAGTTGACACACATCGTGCAGGGCATCCAGCACTCGGCCGAGATGATCAATACCGCGGCAGGCGAGATCGCCAGCGGTAATGCCGACCTGTCCACGCGCACCGAGCATCAGGCAGCGCACCTGGAAGAAACCGCCGCGTCGATGGAAGAACTCACCTCCACCGTGCGCCAGAACGCCGACAACGCGCGCCAGGCCAACCAGTTGGTCAAGGGCACCGGCGATGTGGCCGAAAGCGGCGGCCGCGTGGTGCAGGAAGTCGTGAGCACCATGCAGGCGATCACGCAATCGTCGGCGCGTATTTCCGACATCATCGGAGTGATCGACGGCATCGCCTTCCAGACCAATATCCTGGCGTTGAATGCAGCCGTGGAAGCAGCGCGCGCAGGCGAGCAAAGCTGTGGCTTTGCCGTGGTCGCCACCGAAGTGCGCGCCCTGGCGCAGCGCTCGGCCGGTGCCGCCAAGGAAATCAAACAGCTGATCTCCGATTCGGTGGACAAGGTGGCGCAGGGCTCGGAGCTGGTGCAACAGGCCGGCAGCACCATGAACGAGGTGGTCAGCTCGGTGAAGCGCGTGACCGACATCATGGCCGAGATCACCGCGGCCAGTACCGAACAAAGCGCCGGCATCGAACAGGTCAGCACCACGGTGATGCAGCTGGACGAAATGACCCAGCAAAACGCCGCCTTGGTGGAAGAAGCCACCGCGGCGGCGCGCAGCATAGAAGACCAGGCAGCCGACCTGACCCGCGCCGTGGCGGTGTTCCGGCTGACATCGGATGCCGCGCAGCCGCAGGCACGTAGCGCAGCGAATTCGCTTGCCGCTACGAAGCCGGCGGCCGCCAAGCAAGCTGCGCACGACCACAGGCTGCGGGCGTGAGCGATATCGCCTGCCACGCACACGAGCGCTCGCTCTTGTGCGGCAGGCGATGTCGGTAGGATGCTCAGCGATGAGGGCGACTGATGTTTGGGATCGTGACAAAGACACCGCCATCTGCCAAGCGTCCGCGTCAGGCTCCGCCGCAATCGTAGGGCGAACCCACCATCGCCAGCCTGCGCGAAGCGATGTGTGTTGCTGTAAAGCGACTGAACCGTGCACCTGAGCACCAACCGCGGCGCGCAACGTGCCAGGGTCGGTCTCGACATGCTCTATCGAGCGTTCCCCAGGCAGTGACGCGCATCGTTGCTTTTTGCAACGCGAGCGCGGCGTCTTCCTGGCGAGGCTGTCCCACGCGATAGCCCATTGACGTGTGCAATCTGTTTGCTCTGCGTCGTCCAACTTGCCTGACGACTGCCAGCAACCTTTGGTTACCACGTTGATTCTATGCCCGCTGTCACCCTGTCAAGCACTGGCTGTGTGCGGCTTGCGGCTTGCGGCTTGCGGCTTGCGGTTGCACCTAACAGCAGAAGTACCCAGTTTCCGGCAGTGCGCATGCGCTGACCTGCTCCCTCACCACACCACGCCTAAGAGCGAGGCGCCTGCCCATCTGGCTGCCGCGCGCGCTTGGCTGCATACATCGCCTCGTCGGCGGCATGCATCAAACTGGACGCTTCGGCCTGTGCGCCGTGTTGCCAGGCCACACCGATGCTGGGCTGGATCGGCAGATGCTGGTCGCCAAACGTGGCGCCTTGCGCGGCAAGCGTGCTGATACGCTCTGCCACCGCAGCGCATTCGGCCTGCGCATCTTCCAACCCATCCAGCAACACGACGAATTCGTCGCCGGCCAGACGCGCCACCAGATAGCGCTCGCCCGCCGCGCGTTGCAGGCAGCTGCCGAACGCCACCAGCACCGCATCGCCGGCACGGTGGCCGTAGACATCGTTGATGCGCTTGAAGCCATCCAGATCCAGGAACATCACGGCCACCGCGCGTTGCTGCTGTTGCGCCTGCGCAACCGCCACCTGCAGCGCTTCGGACCATGCGTGCCGGTTCGGCAGGCCGGTCAAGGCATCGCGGGTGGCGCGCTCGTGCATCAGGCGGTGCAGGGTCTTGTGCGCAGTGACATCGTGCGCCATCAGGAAAAAGCCCTGCGTGGGCGTGGCAGTCTGCGTTTCGGGCACCAGGGTGACTTCCACGTCGCGCGGCGTGCTGCCGCCACCCAGGAGATGTTCGAAACTGGCGCGCTGCCCGGCCACCACCTGTGCCAGCGCAGCGCGCGCGGCGGTGCTGAGGTCTTCGCCCAGTACCTGGGTAATGTGGCGACCGACCAGGCTGTCAGGCTCCACGCCCAGCCAGTGGCGATGCGCTTCATTGGCGAACAGGTAGCGCTGCCCGGCATCGAACTGGGCGACCAGGGTCGGCGTGGCGTCGCTGATCGCGCGCAGGCGCGCTTCGCTTTCGGCCAGCCGTTCGGCGGCCACATGGCGCTCGGTGACGTCCTGGATCTGCGAGACGAAATGCACCGGCGCACCGCTGCTGTCGCGCACCAGCGACACCGATAGCTGCGCCCAGATCAGCGCGCCATGCTGGCTGATATAGCGCTTGGCCAGGCTGTAACTGTCGCGTTTGCCGTCGATCAGGTCCTGGGCCAATTGCAGGTCCATCTCCAGGTCGTCGGGATGGGTGATCTGCTGGACGGTGGTGCGCAGCAATTGCTCGCGCGCATAGCCCAGGATGCCGCACAGCGCCGGATTGACGTCACGCCACTCACCGTCCAGCGACACGATCGCCATGCCTTGTGGCGCGGTTTCGAATGCGCCGGTGAAACGTTCGGCGGCCAACTGCGCGGCCGCTTGCGCCTGCAATTCGGCAGTGACGTCGATGGCCATCGCCAGATACCCGGCCAGGCCCTGCTGCGCGTCGTGGATCACGTTGAAACACAGCCGCACGCGACGCAGATCGCCGTCCTTGCGTACCAGCGTCCAGAGTTCTTCGGCCAGCACATCGCCGGCCGCCGCCGCCGCCAGCTTCAGGTACGAGGGTGGCGACAACGCCAGCGTTGCCATGTGCCGCTCCAGTTCGGCCGGCAGATGTAACTGCGCCGGGCAGGTGCCCAGCACCTCGTCGGCACGGTAACCGAGCAGGCGCTCGGCACCGGGATTGAACAGCTCCAGGCGGCCCTGCCGGTCGAACGCCATGATGGCCACGTCCTGCGAGGCGTCTACCAGGGCCTGCAGCCGCGCGCGTTCGCCGGCCAGTGCGGCCGAGGCTTCCCTGAGCTGGGTGATGTCGTGCATCACGCATACCGCCCCCCATGCCGTGCCCTTGTCGCTGACCACCGGGTCCGCATTGCACAGCACGCTGCGTGGCGGTTGGTTGGTGGCGCGAATCACCAGCTCGGCATTGCGCACGTGTTCGCCACGCCAGGCACGCAGCAGCGGAATGTCCTCGGTGGGCAGCAGGCTCTTGCCATCGGCGGTGTACAGATCGAAATGCAGCGCCCATTGCGCCGGTGGCAGCATGCGCGGGTCGGTGCCATGCCATTGCCTCGCGGCGTGATTGAACTCGCGCAGCAAGCCGTCGGTGCCGCAGGCCACCACGCCATCGGGCATGGCTTCCAGCAACATGCTCAAGGTCTGCCGCTGCGCCTGCGCGTCCAGCCGGTCGCGGCGCGCTTCCAACTGGTTGACGGCCTGGCGTGCCAGGCGGATCAGGGCCTGCTTCTGGCGTTCGTCGAGCACGCGCGGCTGGGTGCTGAGCGTGCACAAGGTGCCGTAGGCATAGCCTTCGCGCCCGATCAACGGCACCCCGACATACGAGCGCACGCCGGGGACAGCGATCACCAACGGGTTGTTGACGAAACGCGGGTCGGCTTCGGCGTCGGGCACTTCCATCAGCCCGGTGCCCATCACCGCATGGGCGCAGAACGAGGCGCTGCGCGGGGTGCCTTCCAGATCGGTGCCGCAGCGCGCCTTGAACCACTGGCGGTCGGCATCCAGCAACGATACAAGCGCCGTCGTGGCGCCACTGACGTGCGCAGCCAGCCAGGCGATATCGTCGAATTCGGCCTCCGCTTCGGTGTCCAGCACGCCCAGCCGGCGCACCGCGTCCACGCGCAAGGCGTCGTCGACGGGAATCGGCACGGGCGGCAACAGGACGGTCATGGCGTGATCGGCAGGCGGTGCCTGGTCAAGATAGGTCGCCCCAGGTAACGGCAACGCGACGAGCAACTTGAGCCACGGGCGGTCGCGTTCGCCTGGGCTGGCATGCCGCGGCAATGCGCCAGCGAGCCGACGCGCCGGTGCCTGCCCGGCACTGACCGCAGCGAGACACCAGGCCCGCCCCCTGCCCATCGGCATTTGCGGCCCCGCCAAGCAGCCACTACCCTCGGCCGATTGCCCTGTCCTGGAGTGTCACATGCTGCGTCCGCTGTCCCTGTTGATCGCCGGTGTGCTTGGCGTCGCTGCCGGTTCCGTTGCCCCCGCCGTCGCTGCCGCCCCAGCCAGCCTGTCCAAGAGCGCGGCCAGCACATTCCCGATATCGCCTATACCCGCTTCACCCTGCCCAACGGCCTGACCGTGGTGGTGCACGAAGACCATAAGGCGCCGGTGGTGGCAGTGAGCATCTGGTACCACATCGGCTCCGGCGACGAGCCGGCCGGCAAGACCGGCTTCGCGCACCTGTTCGAGCACCTGATGTTCTCCGGCTCGGAAAACAACAAGGGCAGCTTCTTTGCGCCGCTGGAAAAGGTCGGCACCACCGACATGAACGGCACCACCTGGTTCGACCGCACGAACTATTTCGAGACCGTGCCGACCACCGCGCTGGATACCGCGCTGTGGCTGGAATCGGACCGCATGGGCCACCTGCTCGGCGCGATCGGCCAGCAGGAACTCGATACCCAGCGCGGCGTGGTGCAGAACGAAAAGCGCCAGGGCGAGAACCGCCCGTATGGCCGCGTGGACCAGAACATCCTGTCCAACCTGTTCCCGGCCAACCACCCCTACCAGCACGACACCATCGGCTCGATGGAGGACCTGGACGCGGCTTCGCTGGCCGACGTCAAACAGTGGTTCAACGACAATTACGGCGCCGCCAACACCACCCTGGTGCTGGCCGGCGACATCACCGTGGCGCAGGCGCGTGCCAAGGCCTTGCAGTACTTCGGCGATATCCCGTCCGGCAAGCCGGTGGCGCGCCAGCAGCCGTGGGTGACCCCGCTGGCAGCGCAAAAGCGCGGCGTGCAGCACGACCATGTCTCGCAGCCGCGCATCTACCGCACCTGGGCCGCACCGCAGCTGGGCACCGACGACCTCATCCAGCTGGATCTGGCCACCACCGTGCTCGGCGGCGGCAAGACCTCGCGGCTGTACCAGCGCCTGGTCTATCAGGACAACCTGGTGGACGACGTCTCCGCCTCGGTGCAGCCGTTCGCGCTGTCCAGCCAGGTGCAGATCCAGGCCGACGTGAAAGACGGCGTGGACCCGACCAAGGTCGAGGCGATCATCGACGAAGAACTCAAGAAGTTCATCGCCCTGGGCCCCACCGCCGACGAACTGCAGCGCGCGCAGGTGGCCTATCGCGCCGGCTTCGTGCGCGGGCTGGAAAAGGTCGGCGGCTTCGGTGGCAAGGCGGTGATCCTGGCCGAGGGACAGGTCTATCGCGGCGACCCGGGCGCCTACAAGAAAGATCTGCAGCGCGCCCAGGCCGCCACCGCGGGCAGCGTCAAGCAGGCCTCGGCCACGTGGTTCGGCAAGGGCGACTACCTGCTGACCGTGCTGCCGGCCAGCAAGGACTTCGACCCGGCCGCCGAGGACAAGGCGGTGGTGGCACGTGGCGAAGAACCCGGCAAGCCGGCGCCGAAGCTGCCGGCCGCGGGCACGTTCAAGGTCACCGCTTCCACGCTGGACCGCAGCAAGGGCGTGCCGCAGACCGATCAATTCCCGGACCTGAGCTTTCCGAAGCTGCAGCGCGGCAAGTTGAAGAACGGCATCGAGGTGATCCTGGCCGAGCGCCACACCATCCCGGTCACCCAGGTGGAGTTGCTGTTCGACGCCGGTTATGCGGCCGACCAGGGCCACAAGCTCGGTACCGCCAGCTTCAGCACCGCGCTGATGAACGAGAGCACCACCGCGCTGGATTCGGTGGAAGTGGCCCAGCGCCGCCAGCGCCTGGGCGCGATCACGGCGATCGGCTGCGATCTGGACAGCTGCAGCGCCTCGCTGGATGCGCTCAACGACCAGCTGCAGCCCTCGCTGCAGCTGTTCTCCGACATTGTGCGCAACCCGGCATTCAAGGCCACCGACATCGAACGCGTCCGCGGCCAGTGGCTGTCCGGCATTGCGCAGGAAAAGACCCAGCCCAACAGCCTGGCGCTGCGCGCGTTGCCGCCGTTGCTGTTCGGCAACCAGCACCCGTACGGCATCCCGCTCACCGGTAGCGGGACCGAGGCCGCCATCAAGAGCCTCAACGCGCAGGATCTGCAGAATTTCCACAGCCAGTGGCTGCGTCCGGACAACCTGCGCATCCTGGTGGCCGGCGACACCACGCTGGCGCAGATCATTCCGCAGCTCGATGCCGTCTTCGGCGACTGGAAGGCCCCGACCACGGCGTTGCCGAAGAAAAACCTGGCCAACGTCGCCGCCCAGCCCAAGCCGCGCGTGTACCTGATCAACCGCCCGGATGCGCCGCAATCGGTGATTCTGGCCGGCTTGCTGGCCCCGTCCACCAAGGCGCCGGACAACCTGGCCATTGGTGTGGCCAACGGCGCCTTCGGCGGCACCTTCACCTCGCGCCTGAACATGAACCTGCGCGAGAACAAGCGCTGGGCCTACGGCGCCGGCACCCGCATGATGGATGCGCAAGGCCAGCGGCCCTACCTGTTTTCGGCACCGGTGCAAACCGACAAGACCGCCGAATCGGCCAACGAGATCTTCAAGGAAGCCACCGCCATCATTGGCGACAAGCCGCTGACCACCGATGAAATCGAGAAGATCAAGAACCAGCGCATCCGCGCCCTGCCCGGCAGCTTCGAAACCGCCGGCGCGGTGCTCGGTGCGATCGAAGGCATCGTGCAGTTCGACCGCCCCGACGACTACGTGCAGACGCTCAAGCTGCGCCTGGAAGCGATCGACCAGCCGGCTGCGCAAAAGGCCATCAAGGAAATCATCAAGCCGGAGGCGATGACCTGGGTGATCGTCGGCGACCTGAAGAAGATCGAAGCCCCCGTCCGTGCGCTCAAGCTGGGAGACGTGCAGGTGCTGGATGTGGACGGCAAGCCGGTCAAGCGCTATCGCACCTGTCGCACCGGCTGCGCTGCTGCACGCGGCGTGGCCGGTGCGGGCTGGGGGAATGTGTGATGCGGCGTGCGCTTGTTCGGTGCGTCAGTCGTCCCCCCCGAATGATCGTCGCCACTGCGGTGTTGCACCCCACGTGGCTGCGGCGCCATGGCACCAAGACACCTGCAGCCCTGGTCGCTGCCTGCAGGCGTACTCGACAGCAGCAGGGATACGGCAGGATATCCGCCGTGCACGTCGTGTTGAAGCAGCAATGACCCTGGCACGCCACTGCCGGACGGGCACAGCCTGCGCTGTGCAATGGGTGCTGCCGATGGTCCGGGCGAGTGACTCAAGCGAGCTGGCCAGAGCGTGCGTTAGACGCGGCGCATGTCCAACGACTCGCCTGCGTTTCGCCATGGCAGCTGCTGCCGACTCGGCACGCAACCACGACGCACGCGGTCGCTGCCATCACGCAGCGCTGGCGTCTCACCCTGCGCTGTCCGCAGGGCAGCATCCACGCCGCGTTGCCGTCGCTGCCGGTATCCTTGCGACTTTCGCGTTCGCGCTTGCCTGGCTTATTCGATGAAAGACATGCCCGTGGCTGACGAAGCCTCTCGCCAACAAGTCCTGGACGGCTATCGCATCGTCGACAGCCTGCCGGAGGACACCTATCAAGACATCGTGCAGGTTGCCGCCTCTCTGTGCGGCACACCGATCGCACTGATGTCGCTGGTGGACCGCGACCGCCAATGGTTCAAGGCGCAGCTGGGTCTGGGCCTGCAGCAGACCGAACGTAGCCAGGCAGTGTGCGACCACGCCATCCGCAGCCCCGAGCAGCTGATGGAAGTGCCGGACCTGCGCAAGGACACTCGATTTGCCGATATTTCGATGGTCACCGGCGATACCGGCGCGCGGTTCTATACCGGCATGCCGCTGGTCACCTCCAACGGTGTAGCACTGGGAACGGTCTGTGTGCTCGACACCGAGCCACGCACGCTCACCGAGCTGCAGCACACCGGCCTGCAGGCGCTTGCACGGGTAGCCATGCGTCTGCTCGACGAGCGCAAGCGCGAGCTGCAACTCGAGCGCGACGCCATCCTGCAGCCGGTCGCTCCGGTCGCCAGCCAGGCCGTCGCCGACACTGGCTATCACCTGGTGATTCTGGAAGTGCAGGAATTGGCCGCACTGGCCGAACGCCAGAGCGAACGTTTGCTCGGCCGCAACCTGCAGCAGCTCGACCAGGCCCTCGCGGCACTGGTGCAGGGGCCAGGCAACAGCATCGACCGTGTCACCGACAGTGCGGAATTCATCGCCGTGCTGCGCGGCCCCGACGCCGAGCGCACCTTGCAGCGCCTGCGCGAGATCGCCCAGCAACAACATGCGTTGGGCCTGACCGTCTTGTTGGGCCAGGCGCAATCCATTCGCCCGGACGAGCCGATCGGCCAGGTGTTTCTACGCGCCGAAGTCGCGCTGAGCGCGGAGAAGGATCGTTACCGGCAGAGTCTGGCCTGAGGCCTGCACAGTGATCCACGCCTGGGCGCACCTGGCGAATGCATTGCTCGGCGTGGCGATAACGGCGCAGCGTTCAAGGCTGAGTCTGTAGCGCAACGCACACGCACACCGGTCACCCCAGCGCGCACTGCTTCAACTGGCGGTCGGCATACCACAGCGCGCGGCGGGCCAGGTCGTAGGCGCTGTCGGCCTGACGCGGCAGCATCTGTGCGGCCATCACCGGGTCGGCGCCGTTGTTCAAGGCGTGCTCGGCGCGTTCCAGATCCGACAGGTGCGTGCGCACCGGCGACAACAGCGATGTGCGCCTGGAGGCATCGCAACGCGCACTGCGCTGTTCCAGCGCCGCAAAGGCCTCGCGGATGCGACGGCTGGCTTCACCCTTGAGGTCGGGCAGCGTTTCATGCGCAATCGGCGCCGACTTATAGGCATCGCCCGTCGCCTCGCTGCCCATTTCGGCCTGATTGCCGGCAAGCGCGGGATTGAAGCGCACGTCCGGCGGCGGCCGCGCCTTGGCGACCTGGGTCTGCGGCCCGTTGAGCATGTCGTTGAACTTCTTCATGCCGCGATTCATTTCCTACACCGCCACATCGCCCAACGTGCCATCGCTCTTCCAGTCCTTGGCGAAGCGGGTGTCCTGGTACTGCACCGGGTTGACCCGCTCCATGATCTTGCGCGCCTTGGCCTGCGCGCGTTCGTCGGTCATCCCCGGCAGCACCGCACTGCCGGTCTGCGCCATGGGGTCCACCTGCGCCATGCGCAGGCGCCCGTCGCGGGTATACAGCTGGGCCGACATGGAATCGCTGGCCGGCGCAGTGGCGGCTGCTACCTGCCGCGGCGGTGGCGGCGTGCGCGTGGCTGGCGGCGCCGCACGCGCGGCCGATGCAGCGGGCGGTTTGCGCTCGGGCTCCTGCGGCGGTTGCTGCGGTGTCGGCGGCGTTTCTTGCGGCCGCGGCAAGAAATACACCTGCAACGTGTCGTCGTGTTGCAGGGTTTGGTGCGGCGGCGGCATGTACAACAACAGGCAGGCAAGAAAGAACAGGATGGCGCCCGTGCATGCGACAGCGGCGATATGCGGGACAAGCGCTTCCTTCTTGCGGGTAATCACAATGCGGGAGACCGATGAGATGAGAGTGCCGACGCCGCACACGGCGAACCCTGGTGTGCGAGGCGCAAATCTAGCCGGCGCGGCGCCGGCGCGCGTTTGTAATTCGTTGTTTGGCCGGGAAGGGCCAGCCGCCATTCACATTGCGCAGCAGGCTGGCGCAAGCGAAGTGGCAGTCCGCCGCGGGCCGGACAGAGGGCGCACCGGTGAGCGCATTCGACAACAGCCCCCGAGAACATAGCAGGCAAATCGTTTGGCCATGCGATGGGCAGGCCAAGCGCCAGCACCGCGCAAACTGCCTATTCCGTCCGAGATCCGACACCGCAATGCACATCCTCGAACGCTGAGGCATCGTCACGCCAGCGCGCCCACCGAAGACGCCGCCATCCGATCACTGGCAGGCCAACGACAGGCCCACGCAGGTCGGCGCGCGCGGACTGCTGCTTGGTGACCACAATCCATCAGACCGCAATCCATCAGCAGGCACTCCCCGATCCGACCGCCGCTTTCCGGGCTGCGGCACGGCGCCCATCAGGCCTGGTCGGCACGGTACAAGCGCTGGCATACCTCGCAGAAAAACGCGCGACGTCCGGCCT
Source organism: Xanthomonas axonopodis (assembly GCF_001304695.1). Taxonomy (GTDB): domain Bacteria; phylum Pseudomonadota; class Gammaproteobacteria; order Xanthomonadales; family Xanthomonadaceae; genus Xanthomonas; species Xanthomonas axonopodis. Next base: position 3,541 of record NZ_JFAQ01000186.1, on the reverse strand, counting down.
TTCCTAGGTGCTTGCGGTACTGCAGCGGTGCGCCGTCGCGCGGGCAACTGGTCTTGGTGTGCACCTGATAATGCTTCTTCAGCACGAAGGCTTTTTTCCAGATGTAGAGGTCGAAACTGTAGTCACGTGCCTGGGTAACCAGTTCAACCAGTTTGCGCGCCGGCAACGCGCCCACGGTGCTTTCCGGATGCACGCGGATACGATGCAGCACTTCGTTCTTGATGATGTTGCCCACGCCGGCAAAGATGGTCTGGTCAAGCAGTGCATCGGCCGCCAGCATTGCCGGAGCAGCGCGTAATTTGCGGCCCGCCTGCGCGGCGTCCCAGAGCGGGTTCATCACGTCCGCCGTCCAGTCGTAGATCTCGTCCAGCGGACGCTCGATGAACTGCACCGAGCACGCGTAGAAGTTCAGCCGCTGGCCTTTGGAAAATTCCAGGCACAAGCGCGGCACCGCGTTGGGCTTGTCTTCGTTGATGCGGTAGCTGCCGAACAGCAGGAAATGGATGCGCACGCTGAAATGCGCAAATTCGATCAAAAAGTGCTTGCCCCAGCTGCGCAGTGCCAGCACTTTTTGCTGGTCCAGCCGCGCGATGTCCTGCTTGCTGTTGCCGGACACGCGCACGATCTTGCGACCGACAAACGCTTCGGTGTCTTCGCGCAGGATGACAAGTGAAGGACCTTCCGGCATGCGCCCAGTATCGAAGCGCTGCGTGATTCGCCCGTGATCGCGATGCACACGGCATCCTGACGCGCACGCATGCATAGAGTGCTGCCACCCTCGGCTTGCCTGCCATGCCAGCTCGTCCATCCGGTGCCATTGCACGTGTGCGTTGTGGTTGCGCAGGCTGGTCGATTCCTGCCGCCGAGCGCGCACAGTTCGGCGAGGGCGCCAGCGTATTGCAGCGCTACGCCACGCGTTTTGATGCGGTGGAAATCAACTCCTCGTTCTATCGCCCGCACCGCGCCAGCACCTACGCGCGATGGGCCGACAGCGTGCCGGAGAACTTTCGTTTTTCGGTCAAGCTGCCGCGCAGCATCAGCCACGACGCACGCCTGCGGCACCGGACCGCTGCTGGATGCCTTCCTCGCGCAGGCCGGCGCGCTCGGGACGCGCCTGGGCTGCCTGCTGCTGCAACTGCCGCCCAGCGCGGCCTTCGATGCCGCGGTGGCCGCGCGGTTTTTCGCGATGCTGCGCCGGCGCTGGGACGGCGGCGTGGTCTGCGAACCGCGCCACGCCAGCTGGTTCGCCGCACCTGCGCAGGCGTTGTTGGCGCGCCATCGCATTGCGCGCTGCGCCGCCGACCCGGCGCCGGTGCCCGCGGCCTCCCTGCCGAGCCCGGCTGCTGCGCCGCTTTACTGGCGCTGGCATGGCGCACCGCGTATCTACTACAGCAGCTACGCGCACACCGCGCTGCAGGCGCTGGCCGCCACGGTGCGCGCCAGCCCACCCGACAGCACGCAGCCGCCGCCCGAACGCTGGGTGATCTTCGACAACACCGCGGCCGGGTGCGCGACCTCCAATGCACTGGAACTGCAGCGTTTACTGAGGATCGAGCGCTAGCGCAGGTGCGGGCACGCGGCGGTGTTCCGGCACGCCAGTGGCGCGCATCTTGCAGCAGCTCGGCGGCAGGGGCGCCGGCGCGCACCCTTCAAGCTGCACGACTGCCGCGCCGATATGCCTGGATCGACGCAAGATGCGGCACCACGCCGATCAGCTTGCTGTATCCAGTCGTCCCCGCGCGAAGCCTGTCGGCGTGCCGGCACCTTACTCGGTCCCGCCCGCCACACCGGTCGTTTACCATGCCCTACGCCACTGCCCGTTCTGGAGATGTTATGAGTTCTGCCGCGCCCCCGTGCTGCACGTCGCTGCTTGGCCTGTCGCTGAGCATGTTTGTTGCGCCGGGCACGCTGACCGCCGCGCCGCCGGACACTCCGGTCGTCAATGCGCCGGCGCCCAGGCCGCCCACGCCCGACCTGGCCTACCCGGAACTGTTTCAGGCCGTGCAGCGCGGCGAGCTGTTCGACGACCAGAAGCACTTTGTCGACTTCCTGCCGCTGCGCGACCCGGCACTGATCAACGCCGACTATCTGGCGCAGCACGATCACCCCGGCTTCGATCTGCGCAAGTTCGTGGATGCCAATTTCGAAGAGTCGCCGCCAGTGCAGACCGATGCGATCCGTCAGGACACCGCGCTGCGCGAGCACATCGACCTGCTTTGGCCCAAGCTGGTGCGCAGCCAGAATCACGTGCCACCACACAGCAGCCTGTTGGCGCTGCCGCACCCGTACGTGGTGCCGGGCGGGCGCTTCCGCGAGGTGTATTACTGGGATTCCTACTTCACCATGCTGGGCCTGGTGAAGAGCGGCGAAACCACGCTCAGCCGCCAGATGCTGGACAACTTCGCCTACCTGATCGACACCTACGGGCATATTCCCAACGGCAACCGCACCTACTACCTCAGCCGCTCGCAGCCGCCGTTCTTCTCCTACATGGTGGGGCTGCAGGCCGGCGTGGAAGGCGAGGCGGTGTATCAGCGCTACCTGCCGCAGTTGCAAAAGGAATACGCCTACTGGATGCAGGGCAGCGATGACCTGCAGCCCGGCCAGGCCGCGTGCCACGTGGTGCGCCTGGCCGATGGCAGCGTGCTCAATCGCTATTGGGACGAGCGCGACACCCCGCGCCCGGAAGCCTGGCTGCACGACACCCGCACGGCTGCCGAGGTCAAAGACCGCCCGGCCGCCGAGGTCTACCGCGACCTGCGTGCCGGCGCAGAGAGCGGCTGGGATTACACCAGCCGCTGGCTGGCCGACGGCCAGAACCTGCGCACCATCCGCACCACCGCCATCATCCCGATCGACCTCAACAGCCTGCTCTACCACCTGGAGCGCACCCTGGCGCAGGCCTGTACGCAACCCGGCGCAGAGTGCACCCGCGATTACGCCGCACTTGCACAGCAGCGCAAGCAGGCCATCGACGCGCATCTGTGGAATGCAGCCGGCTACTACGCCGACTACGACTGGCAGACGCGCACGCTGAGCAAACAGGTCACCGCCGCAGCGCTGTATCCGCTGTTCGCCGGTCTTGCCTCGGACGATCACGCCAAGCGCACCGCCAGCACCGTGCGTAAGACGCTGCTGCGCCCGGGTGGCCTGGCCACCACCGCAGTGAAGACCGGCCAGCAATGGGACGAGCCCAATGGCTGGGCGCCACTGCAATGGGTGGCCGTGGACGGCCTGCGCCGCTACGGCGAAGACGCGCTGGCACGCACCATCGGCGAGCGTTTCCTCGCCCAGGTGCAGGCGCTGTTCGCACGCGAACACAAGCTGGTCGAAAAGTACGGCCTGGAAACCGATGCGGCCGGCGGCGGCGGCGGCGAATACGCCTTGCAGGACGGCTTCGGCTGGACCAACGGCGTCACCTTGATGCTGCTGAATCTATATCCGGGCAAAGACACCAAAGCCGCGCCCGCCAAGCGCGTGCGCAAGCCCGAGGCGACGATCACCAGAGCCAGGCTCAGCTAGCCGTCCTTACCGCCCCAGA
>NZ_JFAQ01000185.1 GCF_001304695.1 Xanthomonas axonopodis | reverse complement strand
GTTGCCCACATGAAGCACAGAGGCCTCCCAACAGAGGCCTCGATCACCGGGATTGCCCTGAATGGGCAAAGCGATCTACGCGCCCCATCGTCTATGTGCATCCAACCTCCCGCGAAACGCGGGAACGGGGCTTGATCAGCGTTGCCCTAAGGTTGTTTGGTGCCGGCCAGGCGCCGCATGACGGTGCGCAGGCGCTTGATCGAGTCACGAGGTTTGCTGACGAGCACCTTCCATCATGCGTAGGTGATCGACGCTCAGCATGGTGACCGCCATGATCGAGCGACATCCTGGGCGCACGCGCCATGCCGTGACGTTGTTCAGGCGTTGTCTGGTAGCGCGCCTGCCTGGGCGGCCCTGACTGAAGTACGAATCTTCGGGGGAGTTCATGTCGGCGCTTGGTGTCGCCAGTGTCCCCAGAAGCCGAAGGGGCGTGCGGGATTGGCGGTCAGCTTTCGCCAGATTCCACACGCACCTGGATGCTGCCATCGGCCAGCTGCGCGCGCAGGCGTTCGCCGGTGACTACCTCGGCAGCGCTGCGCACCACGCTGCCGTCGGCAGGGCGGGTCACGATGGCATAGCCGCGCGCGACCGTGGCCAGCGGGCTGACCGCTTCCAGCGAGCGCGCAATGCTGCGCAATTGTAGCTGATCGTGCTGCAGGCGACGTTGCATCGCCGCCTGCGGGTGCAGTGCCCGCAGGCGTTGCTGCAAGCCGGCCAGATGGCGTTGCGGGTTGTGCGATTGCAGCTGCGCTTGCCCATGCTGTACACGCGCCTGCAAGCGTTCGAGCACCTGCGTCATGCGCGCACGCAGCTGGCGGCCGGCCTCTTCCTGGCGGCGATGGAGCAGTTGCAAGCACGCCTGCGGACTCTGCGCACGCAGGCGCAGTGCCAGCCGGTCTGCGCGTTGCATGGCATTGCCCAGGGCGTGTTGCTGCAGTTGGGTCATGCGCGCCTGCGCACGCCGTACGCGCGCGACCAGCTCGCGTTGATCGGGGACCAGCAACTCGGCCGCGACCGAGGGCGTGGGTGCGCGCACGTCGGCCACGAAATCGCTGAGGCTGAAGTCGGTCTCGTGGCCCACGGCAGACACCACCGGCGTCTGCGCGGCGGCGATCGCGCGCGCCAGGCGTTCGTCGTTGAAGGCCCACAGATCCTCCAGCGAGCCGCCACCGCGGGTGATCAGGATGACGTCGTAACACCCGGAGGCATCGGCGCGTTGCAGCAGTGAGGTGATCTGTGCGGCAGCGCTGTCGCCTTGCACCAGCGACGGCAGCAGGTCCACTTCCAGCAACGGAAAACGCCGCGCCAGCACGCTGAGCACATCGCGCACCGCCGCGCCGCTGGGCGAAGTGATCACCGCCAGCCGCTGCACATGCGCAGGCAGTGCCTGTTTGCGCCCGGTATCGAACAGGCCTTCGGCGGCAAGACGCGCGCGCAGTTCGTCGAAGGCCCGACGCAGCGCGCCTTCGCCGGCTTCTTCCAGATGGTCGAGCACCAACTGATAGTCGCCGCGCGCTTCGTACAGGGTCAGGCGCCCCCGCGCGAGCACGCGCAGGCCTTCGCGCGGCTGGAATTTCAGCCAGGTGCTCTTGGGCTTGAACATCGCGCAACGGATCTGCGCGCGCGCATCCTTGAGCGTGAAATACAGATGTCCCGACGAGGGCCGGGTGACGCTGCTCAGTTCGGCTTCCACCCACACCAGCGGGAAGCTGCCTTCCAGCAGGTCGCGCGTCAGTGAATTGAGCTGGCTGGGAGTGAGGATCTGTTCGTTGCGGTCGGCCATCGCTGCATTATCTCGTAGCGACGAAGGTCATGGGGGATTGGCTCGCGAACGCCGAGGCCATCGGTGGCCGCGCCGATGGCCAACGCATGCGCGTGCATGCGGCAGCTGCCGCATGCGCAACACGCTAACAAGTCGCCTGGGTGGTTAGAGGTCGTGTTGCGCCAGCGCCCAGCCAACGTGTTCGCGCACCAGCGCCGAGTCGTCGTGGCGACGCGCTTCCAGTGCGGCCAGGATCTCGGGTGTGCCAGGCGCATTTCCAAGTCCCACGGCAATATTGCGCAGCCAACGCTCGTGTCCGCTGCGTCGGATCGGGCTGCCCTCGGTGCGGCGCAGGAATTGGTCCTCATTCCAGGCGAACAGCTGCGGCAGCGTGGCCACGTCCAGGTCGTTGCGGGCGCGGAAATCGGCTTCGTCGGTGCGCTTGGCGAACTTGTTCCAGGGACAGATCAGCTGGCAGTCGTCGCAGCCAAAGATGCGGTTGCCGATCGGCTTACGCATGTCGTCGGGAATTGCGCCGTCGTGTTCGATGGTGAGGTAGGCGATGCAGCGGCGCGTATCCAGCCGGTAGGGCGCGATGATGGCTTGCGTCGGGCAGATATCGATGCAGCGCGTGCAGGTGCCGCAATGCGCGGTAGCGGGCGTGTCGATGGGCAATGGCAGGTCGAGGTAGATCTCGCCGAGTAAAGAACCACGAGCCGCCGTTGCGATCGATCAGGCAGGTGTGTTTGCCGATCCAGCCCAGCCCCGCGTTACGCGCCAGTGCGCGCTCCAGCACCGGCGCCGAATCGACGAACACGCGGAAACCGAATGCGCCAATTTCGCCCTGGATGCGCTCGGCCAGCTTCTGCAGCCGGCTGCGCATCAGCTTGTGGTAATCGCGCCCCAGCGCATAGCGCGCCACATAGGCGCGGTTGCCGTCGTGCAAGGTGTTCCAGGCCTCGGTGTCGTCCTTGCGGCCGTAATCCATGCCAACCGACAACACGCGCAGGGTGCCGGGAACCAGTTCCTGCGGGCGCGAGCGTTTGTCGCCGTGCTGGGCCATCCAGTGCATGGTCCCGTACAGGCCCTCTTCCAGCCAGCTGCGCAGATGCACCTCGTCTTCGCCCAGCTCGATGCCGGTAATGCCGCAGCGTTGAAAGCCGGCTTCGCGCGCAAGCACGCGAATGCGCGCAGCGGCATCGGCAGGGTCGGGGCGGGCAAGGACGGCAGACATGGCGACAAGTATAGAATTCCCGGCATGTACGCACCCCTCGATCTTTACGACACTACCGCCGCGCGCATGCTCGATGCGCAGGCCACCACGCTGCTCGGCGGCGACGGCTACACCCTGATGCAACGCGCCGGGCAGGCTGCCTGGCAGTGGTTGCTGGAACGCTGGCCGCAGGCGCGCCGCATCTTGGTGGTATGCGGCACCGGCAACAATGGCGGCGACGGCTATGTGCTGGCGCGCCTGGCACACCGCGCAGGGCGTCAGGTCCGCGTGGTGCACCTACCCGAGCACGGCCCCGCCTCCGACCTCGCGCAGCGCGCCTGTACCGACTACCTCGCCGTCGGTGGTGCAATCGAATTGTTTCCGTATCCGCTGGCGCAGGCCGATGTGATCGTCGATGCGCTGTTCGGCATCGGCCTGAATCGCGCACCGGACGATGCGATCGCCGGGCTGATCGACGCCATCAACGCGTCGGGCGTACCGGTATTCGCGCTGGATGTGCCCAGCGGCATCGATGCCGACCATGGGGTGGCATTCGGTGCGGCGGTACGCGCAGCAGTGACCTTGCAGTTCATCGTGCCGCATCTGGGGCTCTACACCGGCGATGCGCTGGAACACGCCGGCGAGCGTGAAGTGGCTTCGCTGGAGGTGCCGGTTTCAGCATTCGACGGGCTCACACCAGCCGCACACAGTTGGAATAGCGACGCCCTTGCGGCGCAATTGCGCCCGCGTCGCCGCAACACGCACAAGGGCGAATCCGGGCGGGTGCTGTGCGTGGGCGGCAATCTCGGCAGCGGCGGCGCGATCATGCTGACCGCCGAAGCGGCGTTGCGCAGCGGCGCCGGGCTGGTGCAGGTCGCAACGCGCGCCGAGCATGTCACGCCACTGCTGGCGCGCTGCCCCGAAGCGATGGCGCGTGGCGTGCAGGCCGATGACGACATCGCCACACTGGCCAAGGCGGCCGATGCAGTCGCGCTCGGGCCCGGGCTAGGGCAGGACGCCTGGGCGCAGGCGTTGTGGCGCGCGGCGCTGGGAGCCGATACGGCGGTGGTGATCGATGCCGATGGGCTGAATCTGCTGGCCGCCAACGACGTTTCACCGCGTGGTCCGCGCATCCTGACGCCGCATCCGGGCGAAGCCGGCCGTCTGCTGGGCCTTTCGACCCGACAGATTCAGCGCGATCGTCCGGCCGTTGCTGCTGCACTTGCAAAACGCTACGACGCAGTGGTCGTGCTCAAGGGCGCCGGCACCGTGGTCGCGTCGCCAGGTCACTTGCCCCGCATCATCGACGCGGGCAATCCCGGCATGGCGGTGGGCGGAATGGGGGATCTGTTGACCGGCGTCATCGCGGCATTGCTGGGGCAGGGCTTTTCGCCATTCGCTGCCGCCAGCCTTGGCGCCTTGCTGCACGCCTGTGGCGGCGATGCGGCAGCGCACGCAGGCGAGCGCGGCCTGCTGCCCACCGACCTGCTTCCCGAGCTGCGCCGTCTCGCCAACGCTGGAGCCATTGCATGATCGAACTCAACGCACAACTGCACGACGTGCAGGCCACCGAAACCCTGGGCCAAGCGCTGGCCGCAGTGCGACCGGCCAGCGCGGTGGTGCAGTTGCATGGCGACCTCGGCGCGGGCAAGTCCACGCTCGCTCGCGCGCTGCTGCGTGCGCTCGGTGTCACCGGTCCGATCCGCAGCCCCACCTACACGTTGGTGGAACGCTATCCGCTGGCAACCGGCGATGAAGCCTGGCATCTGGACCTCTACCGCATTGGCCATGCCGGAGAGCTGGACTTTCTCGGGCTCGACGAAGGCAGTGCGAGCTTGTGGCTGGTTGAATGGCCCGAGCGCGGTGCTGGCGTACTGCCGCCGGTGGATCTGGACGTGGAACTGGCCGTCGCTGGTGACGGCCGCAGCGTTCGGTTGCTTGGTCGCAGTGCCATCGGACATGCCTGGATGGAAAGGCTGTCACAGCAGCCCAGTTGCAGGCCCTCTTTGCCGCCTCACAAGAAGAATGAACGCCAGGTTACGGATTATTAAGGGAAATTACCTTGCAATTCACGCAGTTGGATGATTGAATCCAGCGCCATGACACCGGGAATCCGCCAGTTCTGTCTTTCCGCCCTGACCGCCAGCTTGAGCCTGGCGGTTTTTGCTGCCTGGGCCGGCGAAATCAAGGGCGTTGGCGTCAGTACCGGGGCCACCGGTACCCGCGCGGAAATTCAGCTGGCCGGCAGTGGCGGCTTCAAAACGCTGTCGCTGGCGAACCCGACACGCCTGGTTGTCGATTTTCCCGAATCCTCAGGCGTGCGTGGTCTCAAACTGCCGCGCGCTGCCGGATTGGTGACCTCGGTGCGCACCGGTCAGCCGGTGGCTGGCACATTCCGCGTGGTGTTCGAACTGGCAGCGCCAGTAACACCGCTGAAGCCGCAGATGCAGACGCTGGGCAGCGCGTCGACCTTGGTGATCGAATGGCCTGGCGATCCGACGCCGGCGGCAGCTTCCGCAATCGCCTCGGCTGCACCAACGGTGGCCCCAGCACCACGTCCGCTCAATGCGCAGTCCGAAGCTGCACGCGCAACCGCAGCCTTGGCCGCGTCTGCGCAACGGGCCTCCGCGGCGGAGTCGCCGCCCCAGCCGTCGACTCCGCCGCCTGCACCGTTTGTGCCGGCATCGGCCATGCCCACTGTCACTGAGGCCCCCGTGCCGACCACCGTCGCCACCGGTGTGCCGACGCCTCGGCCCGCGACCACGAGTGCACCAGCGCCGACCGGCGTTGCCGGCAACACATCCAACCGTGCCTCTGTGACCAACGCCAACGTACCGTCTGGGGTAGGAGTGGCGGGCAGCAGTGCATCTGCCGCTGCCATCTTGAATGGCGGTAGCGCACCGACGGGCGCAACTTCCGGTAATACCGCAGCAACCGTCCCCAACAATGCCTCCAGCGCAGTGGCTGCCGCAGGAGACGAAGACCTGCCGCCGCGCCCGGTGCTGCCAAGCGAAGCGTCGCGGATCAAGATGGCACCGGGCATGCGGCCCTTGATCGTGGCGATCGACCCGGGTCATGGTGGCCAGGACCCGGGCGCCATGGGTCCTACCGGTAAGCGCGAGAAAGACGTCACCTTGGCGGTGGGCCGTGAACTGGCACGCCAGGTCAACGCCACGGCGGGCATGAAGGCCTACCTGACCCGCGATACCGACGTGTTCATTCCGTTGCCGATGCGTGCGCAAAAAGCCCGCGCCGCCAAGGCCGACATCTTTATTTCCATCCACGCCGACGCCGCCGAAAATCGCAGCGCCACTGGCTCCTCGGTGTATGTGCTGTCGACCAAGGGTGCCTCGTCGCAACGTGCGCGCTGGCTGGCCGACAAGGAAAACGCCGCCGATCTGGTTGGCGGCGTGCGCCTGCAGCAAACCGAGAGCACCCTGGCCAACGTATTGCTCGACCTGGCGCAGAGCGGCCACATGAAGGCCTCGGAAGATGCCGCCGGCCATGTGCTGGGAGGGCTCAAGCGCATCGGCAACAACCACAAGCCGCTACTGGAACGCGCCAATTTTGCAGTGCTGCGGACCTCCGACATGCCGGCAATGCTGGTGGAAACCGCCTTCATCTCCAATCCGGACGAAGAACGCCGCCTGATCGACCCGGCCTACCAGCGCAAGATCGCCGCAGCCGTCTTGGACGGCATCGATACCTTCTTTACCCGCCAACCGCCGCCGGGCACCTTGTTCGCCGCGCGTGCGCAGGCCGAAGCCGATGCAGTCGGCACCGTGGCCGGCGGCAGCCGCTGACCCGCTCGGCTATCATTGCGCACTGATTCCTTGATGATGGCGCCTGTGCGCCGCCGGATTGCCGTGCCGACGTCTGTCTTGCCTGTCACACCGCCGATCTACCGCATCTCGCGCGTGCCGCAATGGAGCGTGCGCTGATGGCGATCCGCCAGTTGCCCGAGATTCTGATCAACCAGATCGCTGCCGGCGAAGTCGTCGAGCGGCCCGCATCGGTGGTCAAGGAACTGGTCGAAAACGCACTCGATGCCGGTGCCACGCGCGTGGATATCGAGCTCGAAGAAGGCGGTGTCCGGCTGATCCGCATCCGCGACAACGGTGGCGGCATCTCCCCGGACGAACTGCCGCTGGCGGTGTCGCGGCATGCCACCAGCAAGATCGCTTCGCTGGACGACCTGGAAACGGTCGCTACGCTCGGCTTTCGCGGCGAAGCCTTGCCGTCGATCGCCTCGGTCAGCCGTTTCACCCTGACATCGCGCCGGCACGATGCCGAACACGGCTCCGCATTGGAAATCGATGGCGGCCGCCTGGGCGAGGTGGTGCCGCGCGCGCATGCGCCGGGCACCACGGTCGAAGTGCGTGAACTGTTCTTCAACGTACCGGCGCGGCGCAAATTCCTGCGTGCCGAACGCACCGAACTCGGCCACATCGAAGAATGGTTGCGTTCGTTGGCACTGGCGCGGCCGGATGTGGAATTGCGCGTCTCGCATAACGGCAAGCCGTCGCGGCGTTACAAGCCGGGCGATCTGTATTCGGATGCGCGGCTGGGCGAAACGCTGGGCGACGATTTTGCGCGCCAGGCCTTGCGCGTTGACCACAGCGGCGCCGGTCTGCGTCTGCATGGCTGGATCGCGCAGCCGCATTACTCGCGTGCCAGCACCGACCAGCAATACCTTTACGTCAACGGCCGCTCGGTCAGGGACCGCAGCGTGGCGCATGCGGTGAAGATGGCCTACGGCGATGTGCTGTTCCATGGCCGTCAGCCGGCCTATGTGCTGTTTCTGGAGCTGGACCCGGCACGCGTGGACGTCAATGTGCACCCGGCCAAACACGAGGTGCGCTTCCGCGAGGCGCGGTTGATCCACGATTTCGTCTATCGCACCCTGCAGGATGCCTTGGCGCATACCCGTGCCGGCGCCATGCCAAACAGCATCGGTAGCGATGGCGCCGGTGACATGGGGACGACCTCCGGCGGAATGGGCAGTCTCGCTGGCAACGGCGCTTCTAGCCATGCTAGTATGCCTGGAAGCAGCAATGGCACCTACAGCTACGCCAGCTGGACGCCTTCGCAAACGCCGTTGGGATTGCGTGTGGACGAGGCCCGCGCCGCCTACAGCGCGCTGTATGCGCCGCCGCCGAGCAGCGCGCAGCAATCGGCAGGCATGCCGAGCATGGCCAGCACCGGATTGCCGGCAACTGCAGAAGACAGCGGTGTGCCGCCGCTCGGTTATGCCATCGCGCAGTTGCACGGCATCTACATCCTGGCCGAAAACGCCGAAGGCTTGATCGTGGTCGACATGCACGCGGCGCATGAGCGCATCGGCTATGAGCGGCTCAAAAATGCGCACGACAGCATCGGCCTGCACGCGCAGCCCTTGCTGGTGCCGATCACGCTGGCGGTGGGCGAGCGCGAAGCCGACACCGCCGAGCGCGAAGCGGAGACGTTGGCCACGCTCGGCTTCGAGATCACCCGCGCCGGCCCGCAGTCGCTGTACGTGCGCAGCATTCCCGCGCTGCTGGCCAACGCCGAGCCGGAGGCGCTGCTGCGCGACGTGCTGGGCGATCTGCGCGAGCATGGTCAAAGCCGCCGCATCGCCAGCGCACGCGACGAACTGCTCTCCACCATGGCCTGCCACGGCGCAGTGCGCGCCAACCGCCGCCTCACCGTGCCGGAAATGAACGCGCTGCTGCGCGATATGGAAGCCACCGAACGCTCGGGCCAGTGCAACCATGGCCGACCGACCTGGGCGCGGTTTACGCTGAGCGATATCGATCGTTGGTTTCTGAGGGGGCGTTGATGGCAGTGCACAGGGGGAAGGGCTGGCTGCTCGGCATGCTGGTCGCAGCAGCGTTGGTCGGTTGCGGGCGCGATGCGCCACCGCCGGCTGCGCCGGTCGCACGCGACAAGACATTTCTGGCCGACACCGCCGCCTGGCGCGAAGCGCGGCTGAAGGAGCTGCGTGCGCCCGATGGCTGGACCAGTCTGGTCGGCCTGCATTGGCTGTCGCTGAAGGCGCATTACATCGGCAGCAGTGCCGACAGCGGTATCAAACTCGCGGTAGGCCCGCCCAAGATGGGCATGGTCTCCAACGAGAACAGCGCGGTCTGGTTCGTGCCCGAGCGTGGCGCGGCGCTGACCCTCGATGGCAAGCCGCTGACCAACCGGATCCGCTTCCAGTCCGACCGCGATCCGCAGCCCACCCTGATCCATTTCGACGACGGCAAGGGCGTGTTGAGCCTGATCCATCGCGGCGACCGGTATGCGTTACGGGTCAAGCATGCCGACGCGAGCTCGCGCACGCACTTCGCTGGCCTGGACTATTGGCCCTTTGATCCGTCCTGGCGCATCAACGCGCGCTACGTGCCCAACGCCGTCGGCAAGACCATCCCAATCGTCGACATCGTCGGGATCAGCGGCGAGCAGCCGAACGTGGGCGCGGTCGAGTTCGAACGCGACGGCAAGACCTATCGATTGGAAACCATCGGCGAGCCGGGGCGGCCGATGTTCGTGGTATTCGCCGACTGCACCAGCGGCCACGGCAGCTATCCGGCTGGACGTTTTCTGGATCTGGACGTGCCCGATGCCTCGGGGCATGTAATCGTCGATTTCAACCGCGCCTACAGCCCGCCATGCGCGTTCACCCCGTTCGCCACCTGTCCACTGCCGCCGCCGGAAAATCGCATCGATCTGGCGGTGTCGGCAGGCGAGAAGGCCTACAAGGTGCCGCACTGACATGCGCGACATTCACACGTGCGGAGAAGCATCGTGACCGGGCTACGGACAACCTCGACACGCCAGCGGATTGCCACCTGGTGCAGTGGCGCGCTGCTCGGCCTGACCTTGTGGAGCGGGGCGCTCGTACCGGTGTGGGCGCGCGGTGCCGGCGACGCGTCCGCAGGCCCGCCGGTACCGCTGCTGTGGAAGGTCGATGGCAAGGGCGGCACGCTGTATCTGCTGGGCTCGTTTCATGTGCTCAAGCCCAGCGACTATCCGCTGTCGCCGGATGTGATGCAGGCCTTCGCCAAGGCCGACCGTCTGCTGTTCGAATTGCCGCCCGACGATGCGCAATCGCCTGAGCTGGCCAGCCGCATGTTGCAGGCGGCGCGGCGCACCGACGGGCGTACGCTGCAGGACACGCTGGATGCGAAGACCTGGCAGGCGCTGAGCGCTTACACGCGCAAGTACGGCATGTCGCTGGCGAGCCTGCAACCGCTCAAGCCCTGGTTCGTGGCGTTGACGATCAGCCTGGTGGAGATGACCCGGCAAGGCATGGACCCGAACGCGGGGCTGGACCATTACCTGATGGAACAGGCGCAGGCGCGTGGCAAACCGGCCGACGGCCTGGAGCGCGCCGCCGAACAAATCGGCTTGCTCGATGGCATGTCGCCGACCGAGCAGCATCAGTTGCTGGAAGAATCGCTGGACGAGGCCGATGCCACCGACCAGCTACGCCAACTGCACGCAGCCTGGCGCAATGGCGATGTGCAGACACTCTCCACGCAGATGGCCGAAGACATGCACCGCCAGTATCCGGCGCTGTATCATGACATCAATGTCGAGCGCAATGCGCGCTGGGTGCCGCGGCTGGAACAGCGGCTCGGCAAAGGCAGCGGAACCACGCTGGTGGTGGTCGGTGCGCTGCATTTGCTAGGCAATGACGGGGTGGTGGAGCGTCTGCGTGCACGCGGCTACCACGTGGAGCGGATCTGCTCGGCCTGCGCGAAGCAGGCCAGCCACTGATTGGCTGCGCCTGGGAGCGTGACGCTTCTGGCGCGGCGTCCGATGATTGAAACAGTCGACACCATACCGCGACCAACCCGCATGTGGCATGGCCGGCGCAGCGGAACCGGGGTGTACGAGTAGGACATGAGGACTCCGGCACCGGCCGCATCTGCCCGGCGGCTGCGTAATCGTGTGCTGGCGCTCTTAGCCGCGGTTGCGGGCCTTGCCGGTCGTGCCATGATTGCCACCTGCCGAGCCATTCGTGCCGGTTCCCATCGGGCCACTGCCCAGGCCGCTCGCGCCGGGCGGATTCGGCGGCGTGCCAGGGCCACCCGGGCGACCGAAGCCGGCGCCGAAGTTGCGCTGGAACTCCTGCCACAACTCCAGGTTGCGCTCGGTCAGCTGGTTCATCATCGCCCACGGGGTCTGTCCGAGCAGGTTGCCCATCTGCTGACGGAACTGCTGCTGCTGGTCCAGGAACACCTGCATGCTGCGCTCCAGGTAGTTGCCCATGAAGCCCTGCAGCGAGTCGCCATAAAACCGGATGATCTGGCTCAGCAACTGCGTGGAGAGCATCGGCTCGCCGTCCTGTTCGCGGTCGGCGATGATTTGCAGCAGCACTGCGCGGCTGAGGTCCTCGCCGCTTTTGGCGTCGCGTACTTCGAATTCTTCGCCATCGATGATCAATTGGCGCACATCTTCGATAGTGATGTAGCTGGAAATTTCCGTGTCGTAGAGACGGCGATTGGGATACTTTTTGATGATGCGAAGTCCGGCCATGGAACGTTCACCCACACTGATAGTGCGCGCAGGATGGCGCACCGCAGCAGTGCTTGCAACAGCCAAAACGCCTTATTTGCTTAAGCGGACACACTAAAAATGTTGCGCAACATGGTTTTTGAGCAAGATCCATGCTGCACCGCAAAGTTGCAGCAAACGTTACCAGCCCATGTGGTGGCCGCCGTTGATGTCCAGATTGGACCCGGTGATCCAGGCAGCCTCTTCCGCAACCAGAAAGGCCACCGCGTAGGCGATCTCTTCCGGCCGGCCCAGGCGACCGGTAGGGATATCGGCCACGATCTTGGCGCGCACTTCTTCCGGCACCGCCATCACCATGTCGGTGGCCACATAACCGGGCGAGACCGTATTGACGGTGACCCCGAAGGCGGCGTTCTCGCGCGCCAGCGAAATGGTGAAGCCATGCATGCCGGCCTTGGCGGCGGCGTAGTTGGCCTGACCATATTGGCCCTTGAGCCCGTTGATCGAGCTGATCTGGATCACCCGGCCCCAACCGCGTTTCCGCATGCCCTCGATGACCGGGCGGGTCACGTTGAAGACCGAATTGAGGTTGGTGTTGATGACCTCGTGCCACTGTTCGGCACTCATGCGGTGGAAGGTGGTGTCGCGGGTGATGCCGGCGTTGTTGACCAATACCTCGATCGGCCCCAGCGAGGCTTCGACGTCTTCCACCAGCGCGCGCGCATGCTCGGACGAGGCCACATCGCCGCGAAACAGGACGACCTCATAGCCCTGCGCCTGCATGCGCTGCTGCCAGTTGCGTGCCTTTTCTTGGTTACGGAAGTTGCTGGCGACCCGGTGGCCCTGGTCGGCCAGGCGCTTGCAGATGGCAGTACCGATACCGCCGGTGCCGCCGGTGACCAATGCGACGCGAGATGTCATGACGACTCCAATCAACAAATGAGGCTGAGGGCGATTTGGGTGCGGGATGCTGCGCCCGTACGCCGGTGCCGGGCCGCAATTCTAGTCACGCTGGAGGCCGGATGCGCGTACATCGAAGTCCAGCTCGCGTTGGCGTGGAAGCAACCGTGGCGAAAAATGCTGCACGGCGTGCTGCAGCAGGGTTTCCACGGCTGCATGCCGCGGCAGCGCGTCGGCCTGTTGGCCCAGGGCGACCCAGGCGGCGTGCAGGCTCGGCAGTGGATCGGCGTCGTCCAGTGCGGGCGCATCGTGTGACTTGGACAGCTTGCGGCCGTCGCGATCCAGTATCAGCGGCAGGTGCACGTAGCGCGGCTGCGGCAGGCCCAATGCGCGCTGCAACAAGATCTGGCGCGGGGTGGAGTCGAGCAGGTCGGCGCCGCGCACGACATCGGTGATGCCCTGCGCCGCGTCGTCCACCACCACCGCCAGTTGGTACGCCCAATACCCATCGGCACGGCGCAGCACCACATCGCCCACCTCGACGTAGACGTCCTGCAGTACCTGGCCTTGTAAGGCGTCGTCGAAGCCAACCGGCGATTGCGGCGGCACCCGCAGGCGCACGGCACGGCGCTCGCCCAACGGCGCGACGCAGGCGTGGTGAATGCCGCCCATGCCGGCCAGATTGGCACGGCTGCAGCTGCATTCGAATGCCTGGCCGGTCTGCAGCAGTCGGGTGATTGCCGCGGTGTAGGCCGCATCACGCTCGGACTGCCTGATCACCGGCAGGTCCGAGTGCAGCCCGAACGCGGCCAGCGTGCGCAGCTGCCGTTCGCTGGCGCCGGGTTCGGCACGCGGCGGGTCGATGTCTTCGATGCGTAAGCACCACTGCCCGCCGGCATGCCGGGCCAGCAGCCAACTGCCGAATGCTGTCAGTAGGGAGCCGAAGTGCAGGGGGCCGGTGGGCGAGGGCGCGAAGCGGCCGAGATAGGAGGGCGATGGCATGGACAGCTGAATCGTCGGTCAGGTGTTTGCTTGATTTCAAGCCGCGACACCCGCAGATCCGCAACAGTTCACCCTGCATCCGTGGAGCCACCGCGCCATGTTCAACCGCATCTTCCTGTTCCTGCTGACCAATCTTGCGGTGCTGATGCTCGCCGGCATCGTCATGTCGTTGCTGGGCGTCAATCCCGCGCAGATGAGTGGCCTGTTGGTGATGGCCGCCATCTTCGGTTTCGGCGGCTCGTTCATTTCCTTGCTGCTGTCCAAGTTCATGGCCAAGCGCAGCACCGGTGCGCAGGTCATCACCGAGCCGCGCACGCCGACCGAGCGCTGGTTGCTGGAGACCGTGCGCCGTCAGGCCCAGGCTGCCGGCATCGGCATGCCGGAAGTGGCGGTCTACGAGGGCCCGGAAATCAATGCGTTCGCCACCGGCGCCAACCGCAACAACGCCCTGGTGGCGGTGTCCACCGGCTTGCTGCAGAACATGGGCCAGGATGAAGCCGAGGCGGTGCTTGGCCACGAGATCGCCCACGTTGCCAACGGCGACATGGTCACCATGGCGCTGCTGCAGGGCGTGCTCAATACCTTCGTGATCGTGCTCGCCCGCGTGGTCGGCGGCATCATCGACAGCGCCTTGTCGGGCAACCGCGAAGGCGGTCGTGGCTTTGCGTACTACATCATCGTGTTCGCGCTGGAGATGGTGTTCGGCCTGTTCGCGACCATGATTGCGATGTGGTTTTCGCGGCGTCGCGAATTCCGCGCCGATGCTGGTGGCGCGCAGCTGGCCGGCCGCAGCAAGATGATCGCTGCACTGGAGCGGCTGTCGTTCAACCAAGGCCAGAACACCTTGCCCTCGCAAGTGCAGGCGTTCGGCATCTCTGGCGGAGTGGGTGAGGGCTTGCGCCGCCTGTTCCTGAGTCATCCGCCGCTCACCGAACGCATCGCTGCGCTGCGCGCCGCCAGCGGCAGTGCCATGTAAGTGGCCGAATCCGTGGCTACCTGGCAGGCAACAAAAAACCCGCGCAACGCGGGTTTTTTGTTGCCTTGCGATGGTGCAAACGAGCGGGCGCTGCCGGCTTTCAGCCGAACTCGTAGTTCATCAGCGGCCCGGTCGGTGCCACGAAATCGCCCTGGACATAGTCCACCCCGGCACTGAAGAAGCTGCTCATCGACTGCGCATCGGCGACGAATTCGGCCATGGTCAGAATGCCGGCCGGTTGCGCGCGCGAGGTGATTTCGCGAATCTTTTCCTGGCTGTCCCGCGCCGAGGCGATGTCGCCGGTGATGCCACGATCCAGTTTGAGGAAGGCCGGGTGGAAATGCGCCAGCAGCTGGAACGAATCCAGGCCCGAGCCGAACTGCTCCAGCCCGACCTTGCAATCCATCGCCGACACTGCGGCCAGGAACTGTTGCGCGTTGCGCAGGTGCGTAAACACCTTCGACTCGGGTGTCTGCAGCCACAGCCGTTCACCGGGGACGCCGTAGACCGCCAATTGCTCACGGATGGTGTCGATCATCTGTGGATCCGAGAACGAGTTCGGCCCGATGCGCACCAACAGGTGCGTCTTGTGCCCGGCACGTTGGCGTTCGCCCAGTTGCCGGATTGCCCGCGCCACCACCCAGCGGTCGATTTCGGTGACAAGGTCGTGCTCTTCGGCAATGGCCATGAACGCGTTCGGCGACATCATTTCGCCATTGCGTTCCAGGCGCAGAAAGGCTTGATACAGCTCCAGCGGCTCGCCCTGTAGGTTGAGCACCGGCTGGTAATGCAGCAGGAAACCGTCGCCGACCAGCGCTTCGCGCAGCTGCTCGACCCAACGTTCGATGCGTTCTTCTTCGGCCCGATCCGCCGCAGCCGGGTCGTAAATGCTGACCGCGTTTCCACCGAGCTCGGCAGTGGTGCGCACCGCCTCGGTACCGCGATTGAGTACCTGGCCGATGTTGGCGATTTTCTCCCCGATCTGCACGCCGCCGATGCTCACCGTCACCGTGGCCGAGCGCGTCCCCACGCTGACGACATGCTGCGCGAACGCATTGCGCACGGTTTCCGCCAGCGCATGCGTGCGCGCGTAATTTCCGTTCATCAGCAGGGCGAAACTGTGTTCGCCGAAGCGCGCGGCCAACACGCTGTCGTCCAGCACGCTCGCCACGTGCGCGGCGAGCGCCGCAATCAGCACATCGGCCGAATCCAGCCCGAACTCCGGCAGGATGCGTGCGTAGTGATCGGGCTCGATCAACAGGAAGCCGGACTGGCCTTCGCTGCGGCCGGCCTGCGCCACTGCCTGTTCCAGCGCCACCATGAAGGTGGGGCGATTGAGCAAGCCGGTGACCTGGTCGCGCTGGCGCAAGTCTTCGACCTCGCGCGCCAGTTCCGGGTCGAACTCCTCGCGGCGCCGGAACACCACCTGGATGCACGGCTCGCCT
The DNA here is from genome assembly GCF_001304695.1 of Xanthomonas axonopodis. Lineage (GTDB taxonomy): Bacteria > Pseudomonadota > Gammaproteobacteria > Xanthomonadales > Xanthomonadaceae > Xanthomonas > Xanthomonas axonopodis. The sequence goes on along the minus strand of NZ_JFAQ01000185.1, from coordinate 5,275 downwards.
TCGTAAGTGGCGGTGGCGAACTCCATCGTGGCCGGGAAGGTGTCGCCTTCCACGCGACGTGCGTCGAGCTTGTACTGCGCCGGCGGCGGCTCGCCCTTGGACATTGCCTTGAGCAGCTGTTTGAAATCGTCGACGTACTGCGCGGCGATCATGTCCAGCAGCGAAATGCCTTCGACATCGTCGAACGACTCGAAGCCGAACATTTCCAGATATGCATCGTTGGCGCGGATATGCATGCCTTCATGCACGTAGGCGATCGGGTCGCGCGAGGAGGCGATGAGTGCGTCGCAGCGGCGCTGGGTCTCGCGCATCTGCGCTTCGATGCGGCGCAGTCCACGTCGGGCCTGCAGGTCGTCCCATTCCGAGCGCACCAGTGCAAGTAAGTGTGTAGGGCGGTGGCGCAATGCGATGGCGCGTACCCCGTGCGAAGCGGCCTCGACCAGGGCGTTCTCTTCGATCCGCTCGGCCAGCAGGATGATCGGGATGTCCTTGCCGCTGCCGGCAATCTGGGTCTGCAAGGCGCTCATGGGGATCTGCTGCGCCTGACCCAGGATGGCCAGATCGATCTGGCCCGACAGCATGCTCGCCAGTTCCTCCTGGTTCTGCGGTCGCGATGGACGCACCGCAATGCCGCCATTGCGCAGCGCGGTGACGATGGTCTCCGCACTTTCCACGCTGTCGTCGACGATCATCAAGCGGAGGGTGAGATCTTTGCCTTTTTGCATGCGCGGCTCCCTAGAGACGGGCTTTAATACACGAAGGGGTTTGGCACGTCCATGTGTGTGGAGCATGCCGCATCAAGTGTGAGACGTAGAGCAATATTTGCGCTTGCAAGATGCCGTCCGAAGCATACCGACTGTGTTCATTACGTGCGGTCCATGCCGCGACAGCGCGTTCAAGGCGCCTGAGTGATCGCTGGGCGACCAGTAATGCCTCGCCAGCGGCGTTAGGCCACGCACCCCGCTGCATGGCCGGACGCCCACGCCCACTGGAAGTTGTAACCGCCCAGCCAGCCGGTGACATCCAGCACCTCGCCGACAAAATACAGGCCCGCCACCAGGCGCGACTCCATGGTCGCACTGGAGACCTGATGGGTATCGACCCCGCCCAGGGTGACTTCAGCCGTCCGGTAGCCTTCGGTGCCGCTGGCGATCAGCGGAAAGCTGCCGAGCAGCTCGGCAGCGGCCTTCAGCTGCGGCGGATCCAGCTGACGCACCGGCTTGTCTGGCAGCCATATCTCGCACAAGCGTTGCGCGAACCGTTTCGGCAGCACGTCGGCCAGCACGTTGCGCAGCTCGGTGGCGCCGCGTTGCTGCTTTTGTTCGCGCAGCCATGCCGCTGCATCGCGACCTGGCAGCAGATCCAGCCGCAAGTCGTCGCCCGGCTGCCAGTACGAGGAAATCTGCAGGATCGCCGGGCCGCTGACCCCGCGATGGGTGAGCAGCATGAAATTGCGGAAGCTGACCCCGTTGCACTGCACTTCGACCGGCAGGACCAGGCCGGACAGTTCCTGCAGGCGTTCCTGATGCTTGCCACTCAAGGTAAGCGGCACCAGTCCGGCACGCGTGGGCAGCAGGGCGTGGCCGAATTGTTTGGCCAAGCTGTAGCCGAAGCCGCTGGCGCCCATGCTGGGGATCGACAGCCCGCCGGTTGCCACGATCAACGACTGCGTCTGCATGCATCCCTGGCTGGTCTGGACCTCGAAGCCGTCGCTGCCGCGCTCAACCGACAGCACATCGCACTGGGTGCGGATCTGTACACCGGCCGCGTCGCATTCGTCCAGCAGCATGCGCGCGATCTGCTTGGAGGAGATGTCGCAGAACAACTGGCCCAGCTCTTTCTCGTGATAGGCGATGGCATGCCGCTCGACCATCTCCACAAAATCCGCCGGGCTGTAGCGCGCCAGTGCGGATTTGCAGAAATGCCGATTGGCCGAAATGAAGTTGCCAGGCGTGGTGCCGGTGTTGGTGAAATTGCAGCGCCCGCCACCGGACATCAGGATCTTTTTGCCGACCTTGTTGGCATGATCGATCACCAGCACCTGGCGGCCGCGCTGGCCGGCAGTGAAGGCGCTCATCAGCCCGGCAGCGCCAGCGCCGATGACCAGCACGTCGCAACGCATGCTCATTCGACCGGGGCTTGCCGCACCATCGGGGTCAGGGTGACGCTGCCGTGGTCGGCCAGCATCTGCACTTCGCCGTCCTGGATGATCACGTCGAACCGCATGCCGCGCTGGATCAATGCGCCCAGCGCTTCGGTGGCCTGCGAGTCGAGCTCGATCACGCGCAGATTGCGGTACCGGCCCATGGCGTTGGCGTGCTTCTTCCACCAGGTTTCGGTGGCCTGGCCGCCGTAGCCGATGACCACTGCCTCGCGCGAGCGATTGCAGGCCTTGCGCACGCGGCTTTCGTCCGGCTGGCCGAGGTCGATCCACAGATCCGGGTCGCCGGTGTAGTCGCGCCGCCATAGGTCCGGCTCGTCGTCGTTGCTGAGGCCACGGCCGAATTCCAGACGATCGTCGGCAAAGAGCGCGAACGCCAGCAGCCGCACCATCAGCCGCTCGTCGGTCTCGGAAGGGTGCTGGGCCAGGGTCAGCGAATGGTTGGCGTAATAGCCGCGGTCCATGTCGCTGATCTGAAGTTCCGCCCTGCGGACGGTGGCGGTGAGGGCCATCAGGATGCCGGTTGCAAAGGGCGCTTATGATACGCGTCCGGTTCATGCGCCGGATGTCGCCGCGTCGTCGGCTGCTTCTGGGGTGGCTGACACCAGGATGGTACGACCATGGGCAAGTGTGGGGGCGTCAGGCGGTGTCATCAGGCCAAACGGGATGGGGACAGTCCTGACAGGCCGTCGGATTGGACCTGACTGCAAAAGATTTGACGCAGGGTGTCGCTTTTTGCAGAAAACACGAGTACTGTGCACGCACTGTGTTTGCAAGGGTCACCGTGAATCGTGGCCTGGTGCAGCCGGATCGTTACAGATCTCGCTTCATCGTTCCGCTTTACCAACGCCTGCAACTCAGTCTCAGCTCCGGCTTTTCGGACGCTGCGATTTATCCATCAATAGTTCAGGAGGTAGTAAATGTCAGAGCGTCAGAGCGGTACCGTGAAGTGGTTCAACGATGCCAAGGGCTTCGGCTTCATCACCCCGGAAAGCGGCCAGGACCTGTTCGTGCACTTCCGTGCCATCCAGGGCACCGGCTTCAAGTCGCTACAGGAAGGCCAGAAGGTCACCTTCGTCGCCGTGCAGGGCCAGAAGGGCATGCAAGCTGACCAGGTGCAGGCGGTCTAATCCGTCTGCAACCGTAAGGTTGCCAAAAACGCCGGTCGCGCAAGCGGTCGGCGTTTTTTATTGCCTGCAAACAGGCGGTTAGCCTCGCCGGCGCGTCCACCAGGCGCTGCTTGCGCATGGCGACGACGCCTGGATCGGTAGGATGTGCGCTTTCCGCGCGCAGCCATCTCATGATCACTGTTCACCATCTCAATAATTCCCGTTCCCAGCGCGTGCTGTGGCTGCTGGAAGAACTGGCGCTGCCTTACCAGATCGTGCGCCATGAGCGCGACCCCAAGACCATGCTGGCGCCGCCGGCGCTGCGCGCGATCCATCCGCTGGGCAAATCGCCTTTACTCGTCGATGGCGATCTGGTGGTGGCCGAGTCGGGGGCGATCCTAGAGTACCTGACCGAGCGCTACGACACCGAGTGCGCACTGTCGCCGTCGCCGCGGCCGCTGGATTCGCCCGAGCGCTTGCAGTTCCGCTATTGGATGCATTACGCCGAAGGCTCGGCGATGCCGCCGTTGCTGATGACGCTGATCTTCGGTCGCATCCGCAGCGCGCCGGTGCCGTTCTTTGCCAAGCCCATCGCGCGTGCGATCGTGGACAAGGCAATGTCGGGCTTCGTCGGGCCACAGCTCACCTTGCATCTGGATTGGATGGAGCAGTCGTTGCAGGCCGGCAACTGGTTCGCTGGCGAACGCTTCACCGCCGCCGATATCCAGATGAGCTTCCCGGTACAGGCGGCGGCTGCACGCGGCGGCGGTCTGGAGAAATACCCGCGTCTGCACGCGTTTCTGGAGCGGATCCACGCGCGTCCGGCGTATCAGGCTGCGCTGAAGAAAGGCGGCCCGTTCGAGCTGATGGGAAGCAAGCCGACGAAGTGAAGGCTTCGGGGAGCAGGGAGCGGGGTGCGAGTGAAGGTGGGCGGGACTGTGTTTGCGCCCGCCGCCGACTGCTACGACAGACCATCTCTCATCGCGATGCATTTGCTCATCCCGACTCCGAATTGCGACCCAGCGATACCGACGTCGGCCTCGCTGCCCGCCAGTGGTTTGCCACAGTCACTCAATACCCAACACGTCAGGGCGGATTGCGCTTCAAGGCGCCCGGCACTGGCGCATGAACTGCAGCGTATCCTGCAGCACCTGCGAGCGCTCGGGGGATTTACGCAGCGCCAGCAGGATGCCCAGATGGCCCATGCCCGGATAGACCTTCAGTTCGGCGCTGCCGCCTTCGCGCTTGAGCGCCTGTTGCAGCGAGATGCTGTTATGCAGTTCGACTACGCGGTCGGCATCGCCATGCAGCAGCAACATGGGCGGTTCGTCGCCGCCGACGTAACGCACCGGTTGCGATTGCCGTTGTGCTGCCGGCGCATCGCCGAAGATTTCGACCAATTCGGGGTCGGTCACCGGCATGAAGTCGTAGGGACCAGCCAGGCCCACCACGCCGCACAACTGGTGGGGATTGAGGCCCTGCGCCTGCAGCCAGCGGGCATCGGTGCCAAGCAACGCGGCCATATGCGCGCCTGCCGAATGGCCCATCACCGCCAGCCGGCTCGGGTTGCCGCCATATTGGTGCGCATGGCGGTAGCTCCATGCGGTGGCGCCCGCCGCGTCGGACATGAAGCCTTGTAGTCTAACCTGCGGATACTTGCGGTAGTCGGCCACCATCGTGACCACGCCCTGGCGCGCAAGTGCGCGGCCCACCCAGCGATAGTTGGCGCGTGAACCGCGCTTCCAGGTGCCGCCGTAGAAGAACACCACCACTGGCGCGTCGACTGCGCCGCGCGGCTGGTAGACATCCAGCGCCAGGCCGTGCGCGGGATCGAACACCTGGTCGCGATGCTCGACGATGCCCGATCGGCTGGATGCGGCATTGATGCCACCAAAGAAGACGCTGCTGGAGGCCGTCATGGTCAACGAACCGAGCAACAGGATGGCAGGACGGAACCATCGGGAAGCGCGCGAGGGCATGGGCAATATCGGTAGCGGGGCGGGAG
>NZ_JFAQ01000184.1 GCF_001304695.1 Xanthomonas axonopodis | reverse complement strand
ATGGGATCAAACACCTAGCACGTAGCGGCTGTGGCGGCAGCCTGAAGCATGTGGAAGGGAAGAAGCAATTCTTCTTGCTATTAAATAGTGTACTATGTAAAGTGTGGCTCATGGGAAACGCCACAGCCACCGATGCCCGCAGCGATGCACTGCTGCAGCTCGACAACCAGCTGTGCTTTGCGTTGTATTCGGCCAACCTGGCGATGCACAAGCTCTACCGCGGGTTGCTGAAGGCGCTGGACCTGACCTACCCGCAATACCTGGTCATGCTGGTGCTGTGGGAGGCCGACAAACGCAGCGTGTCGGAAATCGGTGAGCGCCTGTATCTGGATTCGGCCACGCTGACGCCGTTGCTCAAGCGCCTGCAGGCGGCCGGGTTGGTGAGTCGCACGCGGGCGGCAAACGACGAGCGCCAAGTCATCATCGCGCTGACCGAGACCGGCCGCGCGTTGCGCAGCAAGGCTGGGGCTGGCGCGGTGCCGGAACAGGTGTTTTGTGCGTCGTCCTGTTCGTTGGACGAACTGCGTCAACTCAAGCAGAAATTGGAGAAGTTACGCTCCAGCCTTGGCGCCGGGTGAGCTCCCGGTGCCCTCCAGTTTTGCAACACGTCGTCCACGATTCAATCGTCAACCATTGAACCCCTCATGCGCGCATAGCGCTCACCCTGGAGAACCACCATGGCCTCACCTGAAAAAGTCCTCTACACCGCCCACGCCACTGCCACCGGCGGCCGCGAAGGCCGTGCCGTGTCCTCGGACAAGGCGCTCGACGCCAAGCTGTCCACGCCACGCGAGCTCGGCGGCGCCGGCGGCGACGGTACCAATCCGGAGCAGCTGTTCGCGGCCGGCTACGCTGCCTGCTTCATCGGTGCGATGAAGGCCGTGGCCGCACAGGACAAGCTCAAGCTGCCGGGCGAAGTGAGCATCGACAGCAGCGTCGGCATCGGCCAGATCCCGGGCGGCTTCGGCATCGTCGTGGAACTGCGTATCGCCGTGCCGGGAATGGACAAGGCCGAACTGCAGACGCTGGTCGACAAGGCCCATCAGGTCTGCCCGTACTCCAATGCGACCCGCGGCAATATCGACGTCACCCTGACCCTGGCGTAATGCAGGCCAGGGCCGTGATGCGCGCTGCGTGTCACGGTTTCAACAACGGCCCGGCGCATGCGTCGGGCCGTTGTGCGTTGTGGCCTGAGAAGATTGCCGGTTCGCGCGTGCGCGGCCAGGCGATGACCCGCCAGCGGGTATTCGGCGTCGCCTGTGATGGCATGCGCCGCGCGCAGCGTACGCACCGTGTTGCATGGCGAGAGCATCGAGCAGACGCGCGCCAGGCAATACACGCCGCTTAGCGCGTCGCCGTTGCCACCACGCTAGTGGACGCCGGCGCATCCGCCGGCGGTGGCTGCGGATGCGTGTTGAGCTCCAGCATCTGCAGGCGCTCGCCGTTGAAGCGGTACTCCAGTGCTTGCTGCACAGTGTAGAGCGCCTGCGCCTGCACACACAGGCTGCGGGCCTGGGCTCGGAGCGCGTCGCTGCGGCCCTGCATCTGCTGCTGCATCTGTGCATCCAGTTGGTCAGCGTGGCGCTCCATCTGCGCAGCGCGTCCGGTCATCACCGTCCACATCACGCTGCGGGCGAGGCTGCCCGCCAGCGCTTCGGCGGCATGTTCGACCTTGGCCTCGAAGCGCGCGTCGAACAGCGCTTGCTCCCACCGCCCGCGTCCGAGGCTGTCCGCCACCTGCGCCCGTGCTGCCGTACGCAATTGTTCGACCTTGCGCTGCTGTCGCGCGCTGCCGGACAGCACGTGCACCACGCCCTTGAGCGCGTCGAAGGTGATGTCGACCACCGACTGGGCGACCGCCGCCACCGCCGGCATCAACGCACGGATGTCCTGCTCCAGCTGGCGCAGGCGCTGTGCGTCGGCGGCGCTGACCGGCTGCGGCTGGCGGTCCACGTTGAGCTCGCCACCGTGGAAAAAGATCTCGCGCGGCACGCCCTGTTTACGGCGCAGCCAGATGCCGCCGGTGTCTGCCAGTACGTCGTAGGAGGTGCTGACATCGCATTGCTGCGAGGACAGCCGCGGGGCTGTGGTCTGGGCCTGCGCGGCGCCGGCCACCAGCAGCCACAAAGGTGCGAGAAACATGGTGCTGCGCATGGGAATGGCCTTGGAATCGGAGCCTGCAGCATTGCGTACGGCACAGGGCGCCGCCATAGGAAGGAAGTCAGGGTGCCGCTGGTGCGCCTCGACAGGCGGTTACGGCGAAGCGTGAACCCGGTCGAGCATCGGCGCACTGACGGCATTCAAACGACTAGCTCACTTGATTCTCACGGCTAATGGTGTGAATTATGTTGCACAGCAGCATCGGAGTCACACAATGCTCGACCCACGCATCGAAAAGGTAGACTTGGCACTTACCGAGATTGCCCAGGACCCATCGGAAAAGGTGGCGCTGTGGCAGTGGGCATGCCGCGAGATGCTGCACGAGACATTGATCGGCATGCACCAGCTATCGCACCTGGCAGGCATTGCCCGGCAGGTGGCCAACGACTGGCGCGAGCCGGTGGATGTCATCGCACCTGCAAAGCCCTACCTGGCGGCGTCGGCGCTCGCCGACCGCCGTCTGCCGCAGGTGCTCGACGGCCTTGGCAGCACGCACGACGACAACGACCGCGCCACCCTGTGGCGGTTGCGTTACGCGAGCCTGATCGCCTCGACCCTGCAAGGCATGCAGGCGCTTGCCGAAAAGCACCGCATCGACCGCCAGGCGATGGCGATCGGGCCGTTGAACTAGCGGGTAGTTGGTTGCCCGCCGCTCGCAGTGTCCACTGCTGGTCCAGCGCGGTGACCGGGCCGGGGCGCTCTCATCCAGCTGAGCGCCATGTGAGTTGAGCGCGCGATATCTGCAGAAATCCTGCGCCGCGATTTGATGCGCTTTGCAGGGGCCCGGCTGCTTTGCTCACAACAAGCGGCAAGTACATCACCTCAGGCTCTTGTTGCGCATTCGAACCAACGACCGTTGCCGCGTAGCAACGCTTTTCCTAGGCCAGTTCCCCTCCTAAGCCAGGTCCACGCTGACCGGTCAGCGAATGCTGTGCGGGCGGTTCAATGCCGAACCGCCGCATCTTCCAGATGCCGCCACGCATGCCGCACGATCCAGCGCGCCTGATCCCCGGGCACCGACAGCATCGGCAGACAGTGGTAGTAGCCGTCCTGCAGCACGCGGTAGAGCTGTGCTTCGGTTGCGCGTGGGTAGGCCAGGTAAACATCGTAGCCGAGCGTGAGCAGCCGGGCGTAGTCGGCGAATGCGTAGCCGCCCAGATGCCCCTCGGCGTGGACGTCGTGCCAATAGGCGATTTCAGCGTCGAGATTGACGCTGCGGCGGGTCAAGACGGATGCGCTGTGCATGGGTAGAACTCCGTGACCGAGGCTACCCCCCCCTGTTGGGCCACCGTAGCAGTGGCTGTCGCCTGCAACCAGCGCACGACGACGAGCGGTCGTCGCGGCGCTGGCTGCGATGCATCGTGCGATGCCGATGCACGGCAGAAACCAGGACCTCAATCCCAGTCGGGCGCAATCGCCTTCGGATTGGCCAGGCGGTGGCCGCGGTCGAGTGCGGCAATCTCGCGCATATCCTGCTCGGTCAGCTGTAGCGTTTGCGCCTTCAGGTTGCTCTCCAGGTTCTCGCGCCTGGTCGAGGAGGGAATCACCGAGTAGCCCTGCTGCAGTGCCCAGGCCAACGTGATCTGGGCCGGGGTTGCCGCGTGACGTTGGGCGATCGCCTGGATCACCGGATCCTTGAGCACTTCTCCGACTGCCAATGTCATGTACGAAGTGACATGGATGCCCTGCTCGCGCAGGAAGTCGGTTAGGGCACGATTTTGCAGATACGGATGCACCTCGATCTGGTTGGTGGCGATGGCGTCGACGCCCAGGATCTCGATCGCATGCTTGGTCAGCGCGATGGTGAAGTTGGAGATGCCGATCGCGCGGGTCAGGCCCTGTTGCTTGGCCTGCGCCAGCGCTTCCAGATACTCGCGCATGGGGACCTGGTCCTTTGGCGAAGGCCAATGGATCAAGGTGAGATCGACATACTCGGTGGCGAGTTTGCGCAGGCTTTCCCGCAGGCTAGGTTGTTTGATCCCATGCTTTGATGGTGCACTATTTTCCCTCGATTGGAAGGAAGCACTATGGGCCAGGTTCTACACGGGAG
>NZ_JFAQ01000183.1 GCF_001304695.1 Xanthomonas axonopodis | reverse complement strand
CGCCAGCAGGTCATGCCGCTGCCATCGCCAAGTTCCAAAGGCAGGTCTTCCCACGCAATGCCCGTGCGTAGCACATAGACGATGCCGTTGAGGGCCTGCTGATCACTGACACGAGGTCGTCCACCTTTGGGGGAAGGCTTGACCTGCGGAATCAGTGGCTCGATGCGCTTCCACAGCGCAATAGGGATCTCGTTGCGACGTGTCATGTCGGCAATGTTGCCGCCGAATCAACAGAATTCAAGGGTTTTGTTAGCCGCTCTTAGGCCGCGTGCTTGTCATTGCTCCGTTTCTGCCGCCCTGACTTCGTCTGAGCTGCAGCCACCCCGTTGCGCCGATCGTTGCTCCGTTTCAGCCGCAGCGTTGCGCAGTCGTTGCTCCGCTGAGCCGCAGCGCCCCCTTGAAGCCGTCATTGAGCCGGCGTCGGTTGGGTTGACATGCGATTGTCCGGGTCTACCGGACTCGTTCATGGAGGAGGCATGGCACTACCCGTTCGCGCGCATGCATCAACCGGGCGACCGCACATCAGCGCAGGCCGATCACGCTCTTCCGATTCCCGATTCCCGATTCCCCGCACTCAGCCACCGACCAACGGGCAGTCGGCGGGCAAATGCATTCGCAGCCGCGCCGGGACGCATTCGATGCGGAAGTGCTGTGAGGTTTCCGGTTCGCCGTCCAGGTTCAAGGTCAGCGGTTGCTGGGAAACGATTTCCAGCCACGGCACGCGGGCGCGCACCGCGACGCGTTCGAGCGCGGCCTGTTTGCCGCCGGTGACCAGGGTGCCGAGCGTGGCAGCCACCTCGCCATCCAGGTCCGGGACGATGGTGACATCCAGCAGGCCGTCGTCGATCAGGGCCTCCGGGCACAGCGCCTGGCCGCCTCCGGCCTGGCGCCCGTTCCCCAGCCCGAGTGCGATGAATTCGCCTTCCCAGCTGAACTCCAGGCCGCTGAAGCGGGCGCTGATCGGGTCGATGCGGCCCAGCCGCGACATGCCGGTGATGAGATAGGCAAGACCGCCGAGCATCTTCTTCAGGCCTTCGTCGGTTTCCACGGTAACCTGGGTGCCGAAGCCGCCGCTGGCCACATTCGCGCACCAGTGCGGGCCATGGTCGGCGTGGATACGCAGCAGGTCGAACGGCTGCGCGACACGCCCGGCGATCAGGTTCAACGCCTCCAGCGGGGCGATTGGGACGTTGGCGGCGGTGGCAAAATCGTTGGCAGTGCCCAGCGGCACCAGGCCCAGCGAGGGCAGCGTGGCCGCATCTCCCTCGTGGTGTGCCAGCGCGGCGGCCACTTCGCTCAGGGTGCCGTCGCCACCGGCGGCCACCACCGTGTGCACGCCATCGGCCACCGCCTCGCCCACATAGCGCTCGGCATCGCCGTCTTCCCAGGTGACCCGCACATCGAGCTGGATGCCGCGCTTGCGCAGCGTTGCCACCGCCTCACGCAGGTCCATGTTGTCGGTGGACTTGCCATTGAGGATCAGACGCCAGTGGGACGGGGCCATGCGCGCTGCCGATGCTGTGAGGGGAATGGCCGCAGGCTAGCAGCGGGCCAATGGGCAGATCGTGAATAGGCGCCGCCGGCGCACTGTCATTGCCGTGTCATCCATGACCCGGAGAGTGGAAGGCCATAGCAGGGACGACGGGCGGAGGCAGGATCAGCCTCCAATGTTCTTGAAGGCCGCTTCCTCGGGAGCGGCCTTCCTTTTGCGGGACCCCGACGTCCTGGCGCGCCCGGCTCAGCCGCCCGCCGCAAACGCGGCCAACCGTTCGCCGTCGAGCCGGTACACGGTCCAGCCGTCCATCGGGCGCGCACCGACTGCCTTGTAGAAGTCGATGGCCGGCTGGTTCCAGTCCAGCACCGACCATTCGAACCGCCCGCAGCCACGCTGCACGGCCAGCTGCGCCAAGTGCCGCAACAGCGCAAGGCCCGCGCCGTTGCCGCGCGCTTCCGGTCGCACGAACAGGTCTTCCAGGTACAGGCCATTGCGGCCCAGCCAGGTGGAATAATTGAAGAAATACACTGCAAATCCCAGCGCCTGGCCGTCCTGCTCGCAGATCAGCGCATGCGCGGTGGCGCCTTCGCCGAACAGACTGGCGCGCAACTCCTCCAGGCTGGCCTTGACCGCATCCGGCTCGCGCTCGTACACCGCCAGCGCGGTGATGAGTTCATGCAGCAGCGGCACATCCTCAGGCGTGGCGCTGCGGATCTGCGGCGCGGGCCGGCTCATCGCACCGCATTCACCGCCGCGCGCATCTGCGCAATCACCTGCGCATAGTCGGGCGCATTGAAAATGGCAGAGCCGGCAACGAAAGTATCGGCGCCGGCGGCGGCAATCGCACCGATGTTGTCCGCCTTGACGCCGCCATCGATCTCCAACCGAATCGGCTTGCCCAGCGCATCGATCTTCGTGCGGATTGCGCGCAGTTTGTCCAGCGCAGACGGAATGAAGGCCTGCCCGCCGAAGCCCGGGTTGACCGACATCACCAGCACCAGATCCAGCTCGGGCAGCACCCAGTCCAGAATATCCACCGGGGTGGCCGGGTTGAGCACCAGCCCGGCCTGGCAGCCATGCGACTTGATCAGCTGGATCGTGCGGTGCACGTGGCGACTGGCTTCGGGGTGGAAGCTGATGGTGGTGGCACCGGCGTCGGCGAAATCCGGCACGATGCGGTCCACCGGCTCGACCATCAGGTGCACATCGATCGGCGCGGTGATGCCGTGCTTGCGCAGCGCCTGGCACACCAGCGGGCCGATGGTGAGGTTGGGCACGTAGTGGTTGTCCATTACGTCGAAGTGCACCCAGTCGGCACCAGCCTTGAGGACGTTGTTCACTTCCTCGCCCAGGCGGGCGAAATCGGCGGACAGGATGGACGGGGCGATCGCCGTCGGTTGCATGGGCAGCTCGGAAAAATGCGGGAACGCCATTGTCGCAACCGTGGCCCGGCGAGGAAAGCCGAATGCCCCGGGCGCCACGAGGCCCGCGCCACGGGTAGGCCGCCGATAGCACCGCGGGCGCCACGCCCGGCAGCCCGCAGTCATCTCGCGACCGCGCGCCCGTCCGCTGCATCGATGGCTCCGTCGCCGTGCCATGCCGCCCCCAGTGCCAGCCCGCCTGCATCCAGAGCGGGCGCGAGCGCGTACGTACCTGACCGGCGCGCCGCGCCAGATGCAAGCAGATCGCATGAAACCGACCCCGCTCGCTTCCGCCGCTCTCGTCCTCTTCGTCCTGGCACCTTCGGCCTGGGCGCAATCCGGTCCCGCTGACTGGTCCGGTTTTTCCATCGGTGCCAACGTCGGTGGCGCCGATCCGGCCGGCGTCTCCGGAGGCCGCTTCGGCTTCGATACCAATCTGGATGGCCGCGACGGCGACCAGGTCAGCACCGCGACCGGTGCCGATGCGTTTTCGCCCGGTTTTTCTGCGGTGGCGCAGTGGCGGGGCGCACTCCGGCCAGTGGCTGCAGCAAGCACAAGGGCGGTGCCGAATACGGCGCACGGCTGAGCTACGACTGGCAGGTCGGCAGCTGGGTTTATGGCGTGGTCGCCGAATACACCCGCAACGATGTCCGCGACAGCGTCAGTGCCTTCAGCACGACGCCCGCGTTTTATACCTTCACCCGCCAGCTCAACCGCACCGCGGCGTTGCGCGGCCGCATCGGCTACGCCTTCGGCACGCAGGGCGATTACCTGGCCTATGTCACCGCCGGTGTGGCGCGTGGCGAATTCGACCACAGCTTTGCCAGCAGCAATACCGCCAACAGCTTCACCAGCAGTGGCGGCGACAGCGCAGGCGGCTAGCAGGCCGGCATCGGCTTGCAGCGGCGCCTGAGCGACAAGGTCTCGGTCGGCGTGGAATACCTGTTCGCCCGCCTGCAGGACGACGACACCCGCGTGCGCGTCGGACCCGGCACCGCGCCGGCCACCAACCCCTTCCTGCGCGTCGATCCGGCCGGTACCGATCTGCGCCGTACCGATACCGATGTTTCGACCAATGCGCTACGCCTGACCGCGACCTACAGGTTCTGAGAACCGGGTGCGTGCGTGCCCGCGGCGCCTGATCGTGATGATCAGGCGTTTCTATTGCGTAGCGCCTTTTCGATGTGCCGGCCTGCCGCGCCGACCACCGGCACTGCTGAACGCAGCAGTTTTCAGCGCAGCGTTCGCGTTAGCGCTTGCGCAACCTTTGAATCCGGTCGTAGGCGGCGTTGATCTGGCTGGCCTTCTTTTCGGCCTGGCGGCGGGCTTCCGGGTCGGCGTTGGCAACCTTGTCCGGGTGGTAGCGCGACATCAGCCGGCGATAGGCCAGGTCGATCTCGGCAGTGGTGGCATCCGGCTCCAGGCCCAGCGCTTCGTACGGATTTTCCGCGCGCCGTTTGAACCAGCCGGCGTCGACGGCATGGCCGATGGCCAGCCCGATCATCAGCCCCACCACCGGCGCCCCGCGAAACAGCAAGGCGCCGGCCAGTGCGCCGAGCAGTTTTCCGTACCAGGACATGGGGCGATCGGGGTCGGGAGGCGGGCTGCGATCTTACCCGAACGCCCGCCCGGCCTGGCTGACGGCGCCTGCACAGGCCCCACCTCGCAGGCTCCAATAAATTCTGCGGGCGGCGGCGAAGCGCCGTACACTACGCGGCCCGCTGCCGACCCGCGGGCCCGCCGGGTCCCGGGGACAGCGTCATAGCGACGTCCTTAGGAGTGCCTGTGCCGACCACGCTGTTGCAATCCGATCTGCCCGGCCTGCCGTTGCGTCACCGTGGCAAGGTCCGCGATGTCTTCGATATTCCCCGCGACCGCCTGCCCGCCGATGCGCCCCCCGGCGACTATCTGTTGATGGTGGCCACCGACCGCCTGTCCGCGTTCGACGTGGTGCTGCCCGATCCGATCCCCGGCAAGGGCGAGATGCTGTGCCAGGTGTCCAACTTCTGGTTCCACAAGATCGAACACCTGATGCCCAACCACCTGGTGGACATCCGCGTGGAGCAGGTGTTGCCCGAGGGTGTAGATCCGGCCTTGTACGCCAAGCGCGCCGTGGTCACGCGCAAGCTCAAGCCGGTGCCGGTGGAAGCCATCGCACGCGGCTATGTGATCGGCAGCGGCTGGAAGGATTACCAGCGCACCGGCAAGATCAGCGGTATCGAATTGCCCGATGGCCTGCGTCAGGCCGAGAAACTGCCCGAGCCGATTTTTACGCCTTCGACCAAGGCAGCGGTTGGCGACCACGACGAAAACATCGACTTCGATGCAATGGTCAAGACGGTCGGCGCCGAACTGGCCGAGCGCGTCCGCGATGCCACCTTGCGCATCTACCGTTTCGCCGCCGATTTTGCTGCCGAACGCGGCATCCTGCTGGCCGATACCAAGTTCGAATTCGGCACCGATGCCGATGGCCGCCTGTACATCATGGACGAGATGCTGACCCCGGACTCCTCGCGGTATTGGCCGGCCGACCAATACGAACTGGGCACCAGCCCGCCGAGCTACGACAAGCAGTTCGTGCGCGATTATCTGGAAATCCTGGACTGGGCCAAGACCGCGCCTGGCCCGCACCTGCCGGCCGACGTCATCGATCGCACGCGCGCGAAATATGCCGAAGCGCTGCAGCGGCTGGCGGGTATTTCGGTGGATTGATTGCGAGCCCCCGACTGAAGGGGGGAGGCGGCGCAGTACGCAGACGCCGCCATGACTCGGAGCGCCGACATACTCGGCGCTCCGAGTGCCCGACTGCCGACTGGGCCAGTTAGGTGGTTGCGCGTGAAGCTTCACGACGGCTGCGGCACACACTCACCTGCCAGTCTCTGCACCGTACTCACCGCGATGGTGTGTTCCCTTGCCCAGTAAGGTTGCAATGGCTCGGCTCAGCCCCTTCTTCCCCGGATGGTCTGCCTTGCGCAACGGGATACTTGCCGGTTTAGTGCTCGCACTGAGCGCCTGCACGGCCGGCCAATCTGCACCCCACGCCGTTCCCACAGCAGCACCGGTAGCACCTGCGAAAAACAACGCGCCGGCAGCATTGCAGGTCAACGCCAGACTTGGCGCGTGGATACAGGCCGCCGGGGTAACTGCACGGATGTAACGGCTGCAAAAGGATGCATGGCGGGCAATATCGACGCGGGTGATTTTTACGATGTGGAGTTTTCGCCCGATTGTGGCGATAAGGGATTCTTCGCCGGCGTAGCGCAGGCGAACGGAGTAGATCTGTTAGATGTCGTTCCCGTCACCGGCAGCAGCGCGACGGCGACGGCGACGGCGACGGCCAATCTTGCCCAAGGCCAGCTCGTCTGCGTCCAGGCGGTCGGCCGCGCCGGACAGACCCCGCGGTATTACTACGTTGCCGCGATTCCAGCCAGCACCATTGCAAAGTGCAAGAACAACGCATTGTGTAAAACCTATGGCGACAGGCCGATCAATAAGATCACGCCTGCAAGTGGCGAGAGCTGTCACCCGATAGCACCAGGACAATACGTTGGCAATTGCGCGCAAGGATGGGTGAGTGCGGACGCACTCGATGTATTTTCGAACGGAATTTAGTTGTCCGCGCCAACGGGTGATTTCCAGGCAACCCGTACATCACCGCATGACGATTTCTGCGATAGATCAAGATGAGGTACCCTGCCTGTGTTGACGACAATCAACGGCATTGGAATCGCTTGAGCAACCGGCCACCGTCACTCTGGTCAGCCCCCCAGGGTGCTGGCCTGCCGCGTGCCGGCGCGGCACCCTCGCCCCGCAAGCCTTCACGCAGTTGCACGCAACGCGCGGATACCATCCCGCCCGCTCGCACATCGCTCGATACGATCAAGAGGATCCGTTGGACCTTTTACGAACATCCCTGATGCCCTCGCACTGAGCCTGGCGCTGGTTGCCTGCAAACCGCAAGCAGAGCCCGCAGGCGCGGCAATGCCCGCGGCGACAACAGACGCAGCGGCTGCCGCGCCTGCGGCCTCGACGCCTGCTGCCACTTCGGCCACGCCCGCTCAGCCGACAACCTACCCGACCGCCGACTTCTCTGCATTTCTAAAAAGCTTCAGTGCAGACATCGCGACCCAGGACAAAGCCACGGCCGACCCGCTGACCATGATCCGGATCGATCCGGATGCGCAGCCGGAACCGGCGCCAGTCACTCGCCAAGTTGCGCTGGCCGACGTCAAATGGCCAGTGATCCCGAATCTGGACGTGGCCCGCTCCGCGGGACGCGAGGTGATGGAGTCCGAGGACGCAGGAGGTCGCCAGGTGCTGGTCCGCACACCTGACAGCAGCGATCAACAGGTCTACCACTTTGCCAGGCGCCCGTGCTGGACCCTGGTCAAGGTCGACGACCAGTCGCTCTAGGTGTTCAGTCCCGGCACTAGATGGATCGGATTCACTTTGA
>NZ_JFAQ01000182.1 GCF_001304695.1 Xanthomonas axonopodis | reverse complement strand
GCGGCGCAAACCCGCATCGGGCGGCTTGGTTCACTCGGACCAAGGGTCGGTCTACACCAGCGAGGACTGGCAGAGTTTCCTGGCCTCCCATGGCTTGGTATGCAGCATGAGTCGGCGCGGCAACTGCCACGATAACGCCCCGGTAGAGAGCTTCTTCGGCCTGCTCAAACGCGAGCGGATCAGGCGGCGGGTCTACCCCACCAAAGACGCCGCACGCGCCGAGGTGTTTGACTATATCGAGATGTTCTACAACCCAAAACGCCGCCATGGTTCAACCGGCGACCTGTCCCCTGTAGAGTTTGAACGGCGCTACGCGCAACGAGGGTCTTGAGTGTCTACGGAACCCTGGCCGTATCACTCCTCGGTGGCGAGGCTAGCCATGCACGTTGAGTGAGCAGGCAGGTTGTGTGGGCTTTTTTGTGGAGATCTCCTTCCTTGGTGAGGACAGACTCAGCACCCTTTTTACCGTTGCCCACCAGCGCCAGCCGCCAAAAGCTGACCAAGCAGCTTGGAGCCGATGGTTGCCCGGTGCACCTTGGCCTCGGTATTTCCGAGGGCGTGCATCATCTCTTCCCAGCGTGCCCCCAGGTTGACCTCCCTGGCCGTCTTCAGGTGGACGGCGGTCAAATGCTTGTAGTGAAGCACGCGCAGGCCAGCGGGGGTCACCGGTTTGTCGGTATGTATGTGGACGAACCAGGGCGCGGGATTGTCTCCATTGGACTGCGGCGTGTGCTCGATACGCACCTCGAATAGCCTGCCACGGTCGCCACGGTCGCCCTCCGAACGAAGCAGGTTTGGCGCCGTGATGCGTGCCAGCCCATTCATCGCCAACAGGCGCTCCAGATGTGGCGCACGTGGCTGCGGATCGGTCTTGAGCGCATCGGCTTGGCGCCGTTCGAAATCGTGCTCGATCCTCTGGAGAAGACGCAGCCGCGTGTCGAGTTGTTCGATGCGCCCGTCGCCTGCACGGAGCCTGCTTTTGAGCTGCAGCAGACGCTCACTCGATCCAAACCAGCCCTGCATGCGGGTCCTGGCAAAATCGAAAGCCGTTGCCGCGTCATGTCTGGAGTCGTCGATCAGTCGCTCTACGTCGGTGGTGTCCTTGCCAAGGCGCTTGGCGAGCGCGATGAAATCTCCCCCGAGTTCTGCCACTGGCAACGACTCCAGGGGAGCGCTTCTCAGTACCTCGTCGGCCTGTTTTTGCGCTGTGCTGCGCTCATCGACGACCCGCTGCGCGGGCACTGCCGCCGAGCTGGAAGCACCAGGCGTGCGCATGCGCCCCTTGCGCGACCTGCTCGATTTGCCTGCTGTCGTTGTCGGCACGCTTGGGGTGATTGACGCCGGTACCTGTTCGGGCGAAGACGCTGGCGCGCTAATCAGCTGTCTGTCCTGGACGGAGAACTGGCACATGTCAAGAATCGCCTGGCGTTGGTCGGCAAGTGCCTGTGCGAGATCGAGCATCGTTGGCCATAGATGATCTCTGTCATGCCCCCCGTCCTCGATGAGAGCGGCGGCATCCATACACAGCTGCGTCGCTGCACGGCCGCGCATCTCGGCATATTCGACAAGCACATTCTTGTACGTGGCCAGCATCTCCGGCGTCAGCGAGTGTTCGGTTGAGAGAAAACGTTCAAGATGAATCTTGGTCAGCTCATTGAGCGCTTGTCCGACCTTGACTTCCATGCACCTGTCTATTTCTTCAAGCGAGTTCAGTCGATCCATTACTTGTGGCAAGCCGCAACTTCTGGCTTGATCGGAGAGTCTTCTTGCATATATTTCGTACAGCATTCCACGAACGGTTTGCATCCGCGTGTAACAAGATCCCATCGTGATACTGATGAGCCGCAGGTGAGACTTCAGATGGTCGGACGGCTCCCGATTCGTCATCGGCGACTTGATACGTCGGAAAACCTCTTCAATCGCTGCAATGGCATCAAGAAGATGAGCGCGTATTGCATGCCACGATTCCGGCTGCTGCAGTCGGATGGCTTGGATATTAAAACGCGCAAAATCGCCGCTATGCGTAAGCACAGAACCCAATTCCTGGATCAATTTCTGATCGATCATTTTTTCGCATGACACATAGTTCATCGCTGCGGCTTGTCCGAGAGACGAGACCAATCGATTCTCGTGGGCTTCGATGTCGGAGGAGGACATGCGGCGTTGAATCTTGAGCTCGCTCAGTGCCTGCAGGCCTTGTCGAGCGGATTCGATCGCCGACGCGCCGGACCTGAGCCTTGCTTCAAGAGATCTTATATCCGCCGACTCCATAGGCGCTACGTTTGTGACCAGGTGATTGAACAGTCGCAACCTGGCCGTGGCCCTATTCAACACCTCGAACTGATCGGGTCCTTCTGAGGCAGGCGCCGATGTAAAGAGCAACGCCCTGGCGTTAGCGGATGATGATGCACGCGCATTGGCTCTGGACGCTCTGGCCGGCCTCGGCGCTCTGATGGCAAGCCCACTGAGCTGCGCAGAGGGCGCCACTATGTCGTTAGACACGCTCGCGTTTGTAGCCGCATCCTGTGGCGCCGCCGCTGGCTGATTGGACTGCGCGGGATCCACTGGAGTTTGGTTGGTCGCTCGAACTCTCGGCACGGTGCATCTCCGATATTGTCATTCAATTGCCACACATGACGCCCTGATGTGCCTGTTCTCGGCAGACGCGAGACCTGGTTGTCTGGGTATGCGACGGGACGTTGGCCGCCGTGGCTATCCCTGCCCACCAGTGCCAGCCGCCCAGAGTTGACCGAGCAGCTTGGAGCCGATGGTTGCCCGGTGCACCTTGGCCTCGGTATTTCCGAGGGCGCGCATCATCTCTTCCCAGCGTGCACCCAGGTTGACCTCCCTGGCCGTCTTCAGGTGGACGGCGGTCAAATCCTTGTAGTGAAGCGCGCGCAGGCCAGCGGGGGTCACCGGTTTGTCGGTGTGTATGTGGACGAACCAGGGCGCGGGATTATCTCCATTGGACTGCGGCGTGTGCTCGATACGCACTTCGAATAGCCTGCCACGGTCGCCACGGTCGCCCTCCGAACGAAGCAGGTTTGGCGCCGTGATGCGTGCCAGCCCATTCATCGCCAACAGGCGCTCCAGATGTGGCGCACGTGGCTGCGGATCGGTCTTGAGCGCATCGGCTTGGCGCCGTTCGAAATCGTGCTCGATCCTCTGGAAAAGACGCAGCCGCGTGTCGAGTTGTTCGATGCGTTCGTCTCCTGCACGGAGCTTGCTTTTGAACTGCAGCAGACGCTCACTCGATCCGAACCAGCCCTGCATGCGGGTCCTGGCAAAATCGAAGGCCGTCGCCGCGTCATGTCTGGAGTCGCCGATCAGTCGTTCTACATCGGTGGTGTCCTTGCCAAGACGCTTGGCGAGCGCGATGAAATCTCCCCCGAGTTCTGCCACTGGCAACGACTCCAGGGGGGCGCTTCTCAGTACCTCGTCGGCCTGTTTTTGCGCTGCGCTGCGCTCATCGACGACCCGCTGCGCGGGCACTGCCGCCGAGCTGGAAGCACCAGGCGTGTGCGTGCGCCCCTTGCGCGACCTGCTCGATTTGCCTGCTGCCGTTGTCGGCACGCTTGGGGTGATTGACGCCGGTACCTGTTCGGGCGAAGACGCTGGCGTGCCAGTCAGCTGTCTGTCCTGCACGGCGAACTGGCACAGATCAACAATTGCCTGGCGTTGGTCGGTAAGCGCCTGTGCAAGGTCGAGCATCGTTGGCCATAGATGATCTCTGGCATGCCCCTCTTCTTCGATGAGCGCGGCGGCATCCGTACACAGCTGCGTGGCTGCACGGCCGCGCAGCTCGGCGTATTCGACAAGCAAGTTCTTGCACAGGGCCAGCCTCTCTGGTGTGAGCGAATGCTCTGTTGAGGACATGCGTTCGATATGGACCTGGACCAAATGACTGAGCGCCTCGCCCACCTCAGCATGGTGAAGGTTGTCGATTTCTTGGAGCTGCCTCAGTCCGTCAAGCACCTGGAGCAGGCCGCAATCGCTGGCCTCATCGGCAAGTTTCCTTGAATGTATTTCGACGAGCGCTCCGCGGACGGTCTGCATCCGCTCATGGCACGAGCCCATCACCGCCCTGACGACCAGGAGATTGACCTTGAGCGCCTTATGCGGCCCCTGACCCGTCATCGGTGACTTGATGCGCTGGCAAACCTCCTCCATCGCTGCAAGGGCATTCAGAAGCTGAGCGCGCAGCGCAAGCCATGGTTCCGGTTGCTGCAGACGGAGGGCCTCAGGGGACAGCACCACCATCTCGACCCTTTGGGTATTCACATGGCTAAATTCGGTGGCCAATTTCTGATCGATCATCTTCTCGCATGCGCCGTAGTGCAGGGATGCGGCGACTGCGAGATTCGACACCAAGTAACTCTCGTGTTCTTGGATGTTGTCTAGCGGCATGCGTTTTTGCAGGTTCAGCTCGGCCAGCGCCTGCAAGCCCTGTCGCGCGGATTCGATCGCGGACGCTCCGGCCCGGAGTCTGGCTTCCAGGACCTTGATATCCGTCGGTTCCGTCGGCGCTACGGTCTGCGCCAAGTCGTTGAAGCGTTTCAGCCTGGACGAGGCCTTGCTCAATACCTCGAAAAGATCTGGTCCTTGCGGAACTGACGGCGCGGCAAAAAGTGCCGCCATGACCTCCTTGGCGTTGCTAGACGATGCCGCTGGGGGATTGGCTCTGGAGGCTCTGGCCAGTCTCCGCGGCCTGATGGCAAGCCCGCCGAGTTGCGCAGAGGGCGCCGCACTGTCGGCAGAGGCGCTTGTGGCTGCTCCCGAACCCGATGGTGTCGGTGCGGTTTGAATCAATTGCGCGGGATCGGGCGGGGCCTGCTTGGTCGATTCAATTTTAGGCACGGTGCATCCTCCGATATTGCCAGTCGATTTCCTCGCACGCGGCGTCCAGATGTTCCCCGGTCCCGGAATGTGCCTGGAACGTGGCGGTGTCGTACGCCCGGCCTTGCGAGCCAGCAGCGATGCGTGTTGCCGATGCGTCACGCAGTAACCGCGTTACCCGTGCCATGGCGCTCGATCCGCCAGCCTTATCGTGTTGCATGTTGCAGTGCCTGCGTCGCTCGCTGCTGAATCCGCCCCGCCGTTCTCGTCATGCGATGACGGATGAGGCGTGCTGCGAAATCCGCATTGTCGTTTCAACGCAAGACGCTCGACCGACACACCTGTCGATGTGCGTGACATCGCTGGCTTAGTAAACCACCGAATGCGGCGCTGTTCGCCTGCTGCGCGAATGCGTGGTGACCGAGACGAAGACGACCCGGCTGCGCACGCAGCTATTCAAGGACCAGACAAGGCGATCAAGGCATCCCCCAATAACTTGGGCACCGATCAAGACCCGTTACCACGTCCGACGCCCTTCAATGATCGGCATAACGCCAGCAACCCCAAGAAACGCGACATAAGGTTGCAACCCCGGTGAACGCGCTTCCACGGCAAGCCCTTGTTTGGAAAACACCTGATCAGGCAGTTCAAGAGAACTTGTGGGCTTGCCCCACGTATTGCGCATGCACGTTGAGATCGGCCCGCGCGCTATCCTGTTCCGGTTGAAAACTGCTGCGCACTCGCCAACGCACGATATTCGCGCGGCGTCATGCCCACCGCTTGCTTGAATTGCCGCGCAAACGCACTTTGATCGCTGAAGCCGCACGCGTGGCCGATTTCGGTTAGGCTCTTGTTTCCGTGCAACAGATGCATCGCCATCTGCAGGCGCAGCTTGGCCAGCACCTGCTGCGGCGTGAGCTGGAAGACCTTGCGGAACGAGCGTTGCAGCTTGGACATGGAAAACCCGGTGATCTCCACCAGAGCCTGCATGCGTACGTTCTGGGCGTAATTGGCGTTGAGATATGCCAGCGCAAGTCGCAGCTTTTCGTACTGCGATTCGTGCCCATCCTGCGGGCCCAGATCGCGCGAGATGCCGATGATGCCCTGCACCTTGCCATTCACCACCAACGGCCGCTTGCAGGTCAGGCACCAGCCAGGCTCACGGTTGGCGAACAGGTGGAGCTCCAGCAGGTTGTCGATCACCTCGCCGGCCAGCACCTGCTCGTCCTGATTGGCGTAATTGGCGCCCAGGCCACTGGGATAGACCTCGGCAACACGCTTGCCGATCAGCTCCTTTCGCGATTTCAACCCCAGCCGCCGCAGCATGGTCTGGTTGACGTGGGTATAGCGGCCCTCGCGATCCTTGACGAAGAACAACACGTCCGGCACGGCATCGAACAACGCTTCAAGATCGGCAGGATCGATGCTCTTCATGCGAGAGGGTTCATGCAGGGCAAGGTGCTCGAGACCGGGAAAGGCGCATCAAACCAGGCGCGCGATCGAACAATCCGCCCCTGCCGCGCCATGATACCCCGCATGCGCGATCGGCCTGCGGCCGGAGGACTTAGAGTGGCTAACAAAACGTAGCGAGCGGTCGTCAGGTGGGCGTGGACGGCGCACAGGAACCGGAGTGTACGAGGGGTACATGAGGATTCCGAGCACCGGCCGCGCCCGCCTGGCGGCTGCGCAGTAGTTTTGTTAGCCGCTCTTAGCGCGAGTTGCTGCCTGCGTCCACTGCTGCCGGTGCAGGCTTGGCATCTCCCGCCGCAGCGGTCGGGTGACCGATGCGATCCAGCGGCACCTGTCGCGCACGCCAGCTCTGCACCACCGCCGCGCCAGCCTGTGAGCCCACCTGCACGCGCAGCCGCGCGCTGCCGCCGGGCGCAATGAACTCGATCTGGCAGTCGCCAGCGGCCATGCAGCTATCGGCTGCAAGGGGATCCACCAGTTGCCAGCCTTGCTCCATCACCGCCTGCGCAAACGCGCGATACCCCATGCCGGATTTCAGCACGGCCGGCAATGGCACGCTCGCGTCGCCGCCTTGCTCGGACGACGCAGGCAGCGCCAGCGGAGCGCGCGCAGGCGCAACGGCAGGCCGCGACGCGGCGCCCAAGGCGGGACTGCAGATCAGAGCGATTGCCCACAATGCGGGGCGGAACGACGTGCGCATGCAAACGGTCCTTGCGGCCCTGGCAGGGAACTGGGAAGAGGAAGATGCGCTAGTTTGACATGCCTGTGGTGCGCTGCGGCAATCGCATTTGGGATGCATTGGCCGATGATCCGGACAGCGGCGTTGCAATCGACCCAGTCCAAGCGTGCTCATCCAGCGCGCGTGATGGCATTGGAACTGCCAACGCTCCAGATCGATAATCGTCGCCCGCATCCGTCATTGCAGCCGCCGGCAGACGCATCGATACCAGCGCGCCCACCGCCGAGCCGGTCGCCATCGTCGCACGCAAGCTGCATCATTGCGGTTTGCTCGCGGAGTTTTCGATGGCCATTGCCAACGCTTCAACCACGACGTCTTCACCGTATGCAGTCGGCCAGCTGTGGCGCTGCCGCGGGCGTCGTGCCGCCGAAACGCCGCTGCTGCTGATCAACCAGATCGATACGCACCCGCAGGGTGGCCAGATCCTGGATGTCACCATCAGCGACATCCAGGTGCGTCATGCGGGCATGCCCAACGGCACGTTGGACATGCTGCCGCACATTCCGGTGATTGCACAGACGCTGGAGCGCAGCGCTGCCGAACACGTCGGCGACAGTGCGCCCAATCAGGCGTATCTGCCCGGGTATGCCGAGTGGAAGGCGGCGTTCGACGCCGGGCGTGCCGGCTCGTTCGGGATTGCGGTTGCCGAGATTCTGGACATGAAGGCCAGCTGGCCAGGCGCGGCTAGCATTGAGCAGTTGTCAGGTGGGCATGGACAGACCGGAAAAACTGCAGCGCACGCGCGGCAATGCCGACGTCGAGTAATGGCTGCGTGCGTCCGGCAGTGCGCGCACTCCAGGCGCAACGGGCAGGATTCGGTGCCGAAACGGTGACTTAGAGCGGCTAACAAAACTACTGCGCAGCCGCCAGACGGGCGCGGCCGGTGCTCGGAATCCTCATGTACCCCTCGTACACTCCGGTTCCTGTGCGCCGTCCACGCCCACCTGACGACCGCTCGCTACGTTTCGTTAGCCACTCTAAGTCCGCCGGGATCTTAGCCGTGTCCCTGCCTGGCGAGCGGCCCGGGCCCAACTACTGCCTGA
>NZ_JFAQ01000181.1 GCF_001304695.1 Xanthomonas axonopodis | reverse complement strand
CCCGGACCGCACCTACACGGTGGGGCTGCAGTGGGATTTCGCGCACTGAGTCCAGGCTGTCTGCGCCGCGCAACCGCGCCTGGCCGGCGACCGTATTTCATGCAGTAGTTCGCTCCGGGCCGCTCGCCAGGCAGGGGCACGGCTAAGATCCCGGCGGACTTAGAGTGGCTAACAAAACGTAGCGAGCGGTCGTCAGGTGGGCGTGGACGGCGCACAGGAACCGGAGTGTACGAGGGGTACATGAGGATTCCGAGCACCGGCCGCGCCCGCCTGGCGGCTGCGCAGTAGTTTTGTTAGCCCCTCTAAATATAACTGCTGCCATTGCCGCTACGTCAGGACAACCTTGTGCCTGGCAGGCGCTACCACGCCGTGCAGCCGCCCTCTTGGCTGCACCGGATCGACGCAGCCGCCGACCCGTTTCCCTTGCACGAGCCGGACTAATGAAAAAACACAATCTCGCCACCGTTCTGTGCGCTCTCAGCGCGACCGGCAGCGGCAGCACGCTGGCCGCGGAGCTGGAACTGTACGTCGACCGCAAGACCAAGCAGATCTTCGCCGAGCCGGCGCCGGGTCGCGACAAGCTGGGCACCTTCGTGCAGGTGGACGAAAATGGCAAACTGCCGGCGTCGGCGATGCCCGCCGCGCCTGCACAACCGTTGCCGCCCGCGCCTGGCACCGCCACGCCGGCCGACACGGTCATTGCCCAGGCCGCGCCAGCGCCTGCGCCGGTTGCAACGCCAGTGCCGGCAAAGTCCGGCGACGCCGGCAAGAAGTGGTACGACAAACTCAGCCTGCGCGGCTACACCCAGATCCGCTACAACCAAGGCATCGGCGGCGATGCCCAGGACCTGCGCGCGCCGGGCGACCGCTTTATCGGCAACGACCAGAGCCTGGGCATCCGCCGAGCGCGCCTGGTGCTGAGCGGCGATCTCAACGAGCACGTGTCGCTGTATTTCCAGCCGGATTTTGCGAGCACGCCCACCGGCTCGACCACCTCCAACTTTGCGCAGCTGCGCGATGCCTACGCCGATATCTTCTTCGACAAGAAGCGCCAATACCGCGTACGTGTAGGTCAGTCGAAAATGCCGTACGGCTGGGAAAATTTGCAGTCCAGCCAGAACCGGCTCTCCCTGGATCGCGCCGATGCGCTCAACTCGGGCCTGCGCGACGAACGCGATATCGGTGCGGTGTTCTACTACAGCCCCACCGTGGCCAAGGGCCGCTTACAGGACCTGGTCAAGTCGGGATTGAAGGGCTCGGGCGATTACGGCGCGATCGGTGCCGGTGTGTACAACGGGCCAGGGCGCCAACCGCGCCGAGCGTGACGACAGCATGCACGCGGTGGTGCACGCCACCTACCCGTTCAAGTTGGCCAACGGCCAGTATCTGGAAGTGGGCGCCGATGCCTACGCCGGCCGCTTCGTGCCAACCGCGGCGGCAGTGAACATCGGTGGCCGCAGCTTCACCCCGGCCATCACCGACCCCAACGGCTACACCGACCAGCGCGTGGCCGCGCACATCATCTATTACCCACAGCCATTCGGACTGCAGGCGGAGTGGACGGTGGGCCGTGGTCCGGAACTGGATGTGGAACAGCGCCGCATCCGCACCCGCTCGCTGAGCGGCGGCTATGTGCAGGCCATGTTCAAGCACGACTTCAACTACCGCACCTTGCTGCCGTACCTGAAATGGCAGACCTACCGCGGCGGCTCCAAGTTCGACACCAATGCCCCGCGCATGCGTCTGGACGAAGTGGAAGCCGGTGTCGAATGGCGGCCGATGGATGCGCTGGAGCTGGTGTTCGCCTATTCGAAGATGAAGCGCACCGACGTCAGCACCGCGCCATATCCGGTGGTGGAAGGCGATTTGCTGCGCCTGCAGCTGCAGGTCAATTACTGAGCAAGGTCGGCAGCGCCGGTCATGGCCGGCGCATTCGTGTGCGGCTGCGTGCATTCGCGCCGGGATCTGCATGCACGCAGGTGCCTGCGCGATGCTGCCAACCCCGCGCGTGGTGACGCGCTCACTGGAACGCATATGCGCATCAAGGCCACGGTGGAGCGGCTTCCTGGCGGGATGATGCTGGTCCCCCTGTTGCTCGGGGCGCTTTGCCACACGCTCTGGCCACAGGCCGGCAGCACCTTGGGGGCTTTCAGCAACGGCTTGATCAGCGGCATCGTTCCGATCCTGGCAGTGTGGTTTTTCTGCATGGGGGCAACCATCCAACTGCGCGCCTCCGGACGGGTGCTGCGCCGTTCGGGCAGCCTGGTGCTGACCAAGATCGCGGTGGCCTGGCTCGTCGCAGTGCTGTGCGCACCGCTCCTTCCCATCGGCGGTGTGCCGAGCGGGCCGCTGGCCGGGCTGTCGGTCCTGGCACTGGTGGCCGCGATGGACATGACCAATGGCGGGCTATACGCCGCGTTGATGCAGCAATACGGCAGCAGCGAAGACGCAGGGGCGGTGGTGCTGATGTCGCTGGAATCGGGCCCGCTGATCTCCATGCTGATCCTGGGCACCAGCGGCCTGGCCACCTTCGACCCACTGCTGTTCGTCGGTGCGTTGCTGCCGCTGTTGCTGGGCTTTGCCCTGGGCAACCTCGACGCGGACTTGCGGCAGTTCTTCGCGCAGGCGACCAAGACGCTGGTGCCCTTCTTCGGCTTCGCGCTCGGCAACACGCTGGATCTGTCGACCATCGCCCACACCGGCGCAAGCGGGGTGCTGCTGGGCGTGGCGGTCATCGTGATCACCGGGCTGCCCTTGCTGCTGGCCGACCGCTGGATCGGCGGCGGCAACGGCACGGCCGGGGTGGCCGCCTCCAGCACCGCCGGTGCCGCCGTGGCGACTCCGGCCCTGATCGCCGGCATGGCGCCGCAGTTCGCACCCGCAGCGCCGGCCGCGACGGCGCTGGTGGCCAGCGCGGTCATCGTCACCTCGTTGCTGGTGCCGCTATTGACGGCCTGGTATGCACGCCATCACCGTGTGAGCAGCCGCTGAGAACTGTTGACTGATGCATGCAGCGTGCGTTGGGATGCATGGGCCGTTAGCCATTGCCGCCTGCACGACGCCGGAGCGAGCAGGCTCCGGCCACGCCCATGCGCAGCCGCCGACGATCACGTGGACGATGTGCACGACCGCCACCTGCCGCGTGCGCGCACACGCCAGGCCGCCCGACGGCGCGTGGCGCACTTGCTGCGGCAGCTGCGCTAAGCCGACAGCTCTCCACGCACGATCTGCGCGCCTGCACTGAGTGCACTGAGTTTGCCGCGCGCCACGTGCCGGGCGAGCGGTGCCATGCCGCAGTTGGTGGAGGGATAGAGCTTGTCGGCATCGACGAAGCGCAGCGCTTTGCGCAGTGTCTCGGCCACTTCCTGTGGTGTTTCGATCGTGCTGCTTGCCACGTCGATGGCACCGACCATCACCTTCTTGCCGCGGACCAGTTCGATCAGATCGATCGGCACGTGCGAGTTGTGGCATTCCAGCGAAATGATATCCAGCGAGGAGGTCTGTAGCTTGGGGAACGACTCTTCGTACTGGCGCCACTCCGAGCCTAGCGTCTGCTTCCAGTCGGTATTGGCCTTGATGCCGTAGCCGTAGCAGATGTGGACGGCAGTCTCGCACTTCAGCCCCTCCACCGCGCGCTCCAGGGTGGCAACACCCCAGTCGTTGACCTCGTCGAAGAAGACATTGAAGGCCGGTTCGTCGAACTGGATGATGTCCACGCCGACGGCTTCCAGTTCCCTGGCCTCCTGATTGAGGATCTTGGCAAACTCCCATGCCAGTTTTTCGCGGCTTTTGTAGTGCGCATCGAAGAGGGTGTCGATCATCGTCATCGGGCCGGGCAGCGCCCACTTGATCGGCTGGCGGGTTTGCTGACGCAGGAATTTGGCATCGTCCACGAACACCGATCTCGGGCGGCTGACCGCACCAACGACGGTTGGCACGCTGGCGTCGTAGCGGTCGCGAATCCTGATCGTCTCGCGCTTTTCGAAATCCACGCCGCTGAGGTGTTCGATAAAGGTGGTGACGAAATGCTGGCGGGTCTGTTCGCCGTCGCTGACGATATCGATGCCGGCGTGCTGCTGTTCCTGCAGTGCCAACAGCAATGCATCCTGCTTGCCTTCGGTCAGTTCGGCGTCCTGCAATTTCCAGGGCGACCACAGCGTTTCGGGCTGGGCCAGCCAGGACGGCTTGGGCAGGCTACCGGCGGTTGAGGTGAGAAGCAGCTTTGTCATGATGGGCAATGTCGTGCGTTCTGGTTGATTAGGAAGCGTGGCTGGACGCCCACTGCGCAAGAAGGCTGCCGTAGGGCCGGATGAAATGCTCTTCGGTGAATCTGCCCTGCGTCACGGCGAGCTGGCTGCGCTCTTCGCGGTCGTAGACGATCTGGGTGGACGAATAATCCTGATGCTTCAGGCTCGGCCGATAGGTCGGCCCTGCTGCAGCGTTGGCGTTGTAGATTTCTGGCCGGTAAATCTTCTGGAACGTTTCCATCGTGGCGATGGTGCCAATCAGCTCCAGGTTGGTGTAGTCGCCGAGCAGGTCGCCGAAGAAGTAGAACGCCAGGGGAGCAACGCTGTTCGGCGGCATGAAATAGCGCACCTGCAGGCCCATCTTTTCGAAGTATTGATCGGTCAACGAAAACGCGTCCTGCCGGTATTCGATGCCCAGGATGGGGTGCTGGTTGCCGGTGCGGTGATAGGTTCTGCTGGTGGAGACGCTGATGCAGATGACCGGCGGCTTCTGGAAACGCGCTGTGTAAGCGGCCGAATGCACGAAGTGCTTGAACAGCTTGCCATGCAGATCGCCAAAATCTTCCGGGATGTTGAAGCCGGACGCGTCTTGGTTGTGCGCTGGCAGCAGTACGCTGAAATCGTAGTCGCGCACGTAGGAAGAGAAGTTATTGCCAGCAATGCCGTCGATGCGCGCACCGGTGTGCCGATCGACGATGGTGGGCTTCAATATCTCGATCAACGGGAACGCATCGTCCAGCGCGCGTTCGCCGATCTGCATTTCGACGGAGATGATGTCCAGCTCCAGCGCATATCGGTCACGATTGGGGTTATCCCAGTGCGCCAGATCGTTGCAGCGGTTATTGATCATCGCCAGCGTGTTACGCAAGTTTTCCTGGCGTCGCTGACCTCTGGCCAGGTTGGCGAAATTGGTGGTGTTGCGCGTGGTGGCCGAGGGACGGTAGTCCTCATCGAAGCGCAGGCTCTTGATGGCGAAATTCAATGCTTGAGTCATGGCGAACTGATGCCTTGTTTCTAGGATGGGACGCGCGCATTGCGCTGCGCAGTGGGTGTTGCCGGCGACACGCACGGCTGAAATCCGGGTCGGCGGGCATGTGCCGAGCGTCGTGTGGCCGAGGACAGCGCCGTGGCCGGCCAGGCCACCTTGGGTTGGGCCAGTTAAGCTGCGGCCACGCCCTGCGCGGCGATGGACCGCGCATGCCGGGTCAGCTCGATCAACGGCAATGCCCGCTGCACCGCCAGCCTGGCCCGCTCGGCCAGCGCCTCGTTGTGCACGCGGTAGTCCAGAAAATCCCGGTCGGTTGCGTAGACGCCCAGCGGCAAGGTGCGTGCCTGGAAGAAGCTGAAGAGCGGACGTAGCTGATGGTCGATCACCAACGCATGGCGGTCGCTGCCGCCGGTTGCGGCGAGCAGCACGGGGGTGTCGATCAGCGCGTCTTGATCGACGAAATCGAAGAAATGCTTGAACAGTCCGGTGAAGGAGCCGCGGTAGACCGGGGTTGCCACCACCAGGATGTCGGCCTGCTCTACCAGGCAGAGCGCCTGCTCCACCGCGCCAGGTACCTGGGTACGCCAGAGCGCGCCAGCGAAATGCGGTGCCAATGCTCCAATTTCGACCAGATGGCGCTCACATGGCACCTGATCGGCGATCAGCTCCAGCAGGTGTTCTGCCAGGGCGACAGCCTTGGAGGGGCGTTGCATCCCGCCGGAGACCGCAACGACGCGGAGTGGGTGTTTGACAGTCATGCTGGAAACCTTCGCGGTGGGGATGTCGTGCGGTGCGCCGGGAGATGGCGGCCCGACCCATCGGCCGCGCCTTGGTCCGAACCCGTTGACACGGCAGCGACTGAACAACGAGCCCCGATGTTAGGGCTCGCATTCAATGAAGTAAAATGGTGTTATTTCAACAATCCATGAACTCGGATCATTTGAATGCTTGAGCGCATCCATCTCACCATCGTCCAGCAGGTCGAGCAGCAAGGCTCGCTCACCGCCGCCGCAGGCGTGCTGAATCTGACCCAGTCGGCGCTGAGTCACAGCATGAAGAAGCTGGAACAGCAGCTGGGCACCGACATCTGGTTGCGCGAGGGGCGCAGCCTGCGCCTCACCCAGGCCGGCCAGTACCTGCTGGCGGTGGCGAACCGGGTGCTACCGCAACTGGATCTGGCCGAAGAGCGGCTGGGGCAGTTTGCGCAGGGCGAGCGCGGTGCGCTGCGCATCGGCATGGAGTGCCATCCCTGCTACCGGTGGCTGCTCAAGTTGGTGGCCCCGTACCTGGCCACGTGGCCGGATGTGGATGTGGATGTGAAGCAGAAGTTCCAGTTCGGCGGCATCGGCGCGTTGTTCGGCTACGAGATCGATCTGCTGGTCACGCCCGACCCGCTGTTCAAGCCAGGGCTCAGGTTCGAGCCGGTGTTCGACTACGAGCAGGTGCTGGTGGTGGCCAAGCGCCATGCGCTGGCGTCGGCGGCCTACGTCAAGCCACAGCAGCTCACACGCGAGGTGCTGATCAGCTACCCGGTGGATCTTCAGCGCCTGGACATCTACAGCCAGTTTCTGTTGCCGGCCGGCGTCACCCCGCGGCGCCACAAGGCCATCGAAACCACCGACATCATGATGCAGATGGTGGCCAGCGGCCGCGGCGTGGCCGCCATGCCGCGCTGGCTAGTTGAGGAATATGCGGCCAGAATGGACGTGGTGCCGGTGCGGCTGGGTGCGCGCGGCATCCCCAAGCAGATCTACCTGGGCGCACGCGAGGCGGACATCGCGATCGATTATCTGCGCGCGTTTATCGAACTGGCGCGTGCGCCAGCCAATGCCACTGCCTATATGCAAGGACCCCACTGATGGATTTCACTGCCGAGCGCATGCCCCTTCCACTGCCTGACGGCCACGCCAAGGTGTTGCTGCATTCCTGCTGCGCGCCGTGCTCGGGCGAAGTCATGGAGGCAATGCTGGCCTCCGGCATCGACTACACCATCTTTTTCTACAACCCCAACATTCATCCGCGCAAGGAATACGAGCTGCGCAAGGACGAGAACGTGCGTTTTGCCGAACAGTTCGGCGTGCCCTTCATCGATGCCGACTACGATCGGGACAACTGGTTCGAGCGGGCACGCGGAATGGAAAACGAACCTGAGCGTGGCCTGCGTTGCACCATGTGCTTTGACATGCGCTTTGAACGCACCGCGCTGTATGCCCACGAGCACGGCTTTCCGGTGATCACCAGTTCGCTGGGCATCTCGCGCTGGAAAAACATGCAGCAGATCAACGACTGCGGCATTCGCGCTGCGGCCAAATATCCCGGCTTGATGTATTGGGAGTACAACTGGCGCAAGGGCGGTGGCGCCTCGCGCATGATTCAGATCAGCAAGCGCGAACACTTCTATCAACAGGAATACTGCGGCTGCGTCTATTCCCTGCGCGATACCAATCGTCACCGCGTGGACAGCGGTCGCAAGCGCATTCAACTCGGCGTGAAGTTCTACGGCGATGACGAGCAGCAAGACTGAGCCCTTCGCCAGTTCAGCGACGACCGCATGTGGATTTCGGGCTCCTCCCGCTAGACCATCACGCTGTGGCGATGCCACCCCATCATCATGACAAGACTGCAAGACCTGTGATTTCTACCGACACGCCGCGCCTCGCCAGCACCATGACCGACGCCTATTCGCTGGAGGTCAGCATCAAGGACATCGGCGCGCTGACCAACGCGGCGCCGCGTATCCTGCCTGGCTCGGCCATGTTCATTCCCTACCTGCCAGGCCAAAACGACGCTGCGCGGCTGGCCGCAGCACAGATGGTACGCGGCCTTGGTTTCGAACCGGTGCCACATCTTTCCGCGCGTCGCATCGGCTCGCTCGAGCAAGTGCAGGCATTTATCGCGCGCCTGGTCGATGAGGCCGACGTCACCCGCTGCCTGGTGATCGCAGGTGATCGGTCCACGCCGAAGGGATCGTTTCCCGACAGCGTGTCGCTGATCGAAACGGGCGTGTTTGAACGCGCAGGCATCCGCACGATCGGCGTAGCGGGTCACCCGGAAGGGCATCCGATCATGCGCACGGCAGACCAATGGGACGTGCTGGAACGCAAGTGTCGCAGCATCCAGGAGCGCGGCATGGCGCCCCTGATCGTGACGCAGTTCGGGTTCGATGCCGACCTCGTGGTGACATGGCTGGAAGCGCTGCGCGCGCGTGGCATGAGCCATCCGGTGCGGGTGGGCGTGCCTGGTCCGGCCAGCGTCGCCGTCCTCGCACGCTATGCGGCAAGCTGCGGTGTCGGCGCCTGCGCGTCGGTGCTCTCAAACTATGGCATCTCCATCGGCAAGTTGTTCGGCAACGCAGGGCCGGATCGCTTTGTCGATCGCCTCGTGAGCCGCCTGACGCAAGCGCATGGAGATATCCGACTGCACCTGTTTCCGTTCGGCGGCATCGCCCAGTCGGTAGAGTGGGTTGCGCAGTATCGTTCGCGCACCGCGCCACAAGATCGCACCCGCGCCGTGCGAGTGGATCGGGCCTGAAGCACGCTAGTGCGGGTTGCAAATCGACAAAGCCTTGAGGCCGTCACACTGCGACTGAGCGGGCTGTCAGTCAGTGGCAAGATCGCCAAGGATTCGAGCCACTGAGTGCGCTGCATGTAGCGTTGGTTAGGTCATGATGTTCACTGCGGCCGCATTCGCAACAGAGTGGAAAGAAGGGCGTCATCATTCGCCACCTCTCTCTTCTCGGGAACAACCTCTCCTCCGCGATCCTGCTCATAGGCTGTGTTCTTTCTTTCTAGCCAAGCGCTTAGCGCGCGTGAGGTATTGCAGCATCCAGCAAACGTGTCACAGGAGCGCGGCATGCTCGCCGGCAAATCACGGCGAGGCGCGCTGCATCCGATGTCGTTGCCCTGCGCGAGGGCATCGTTTCTTCAACGCTCATTGAGAGATCTCTCCATGCCGAAGCCGTCGCTGTTGTCGCTGCTGTGCTCCCTCTCACTGCTCTCTGCGCCGCTTGCGGCGGCCGAGTTGCAGCCCAAACAATTGGCTGGCCCGCCGGAAGAGTTCGCGCAGATGCGCGCGCCAGATCCGGCCGAGTCGGCGATCTTGTCCAAGAGTGCGTTGCTGCCGGTCGAACTGACACCGGTCGGTCAATCCGCGCGTTGGCAAGGCAGTTTGCCGGTGGAAAACGGGCACCTGCGCTTCATGGTGCTGTCCGGCGATCAGGCCTGGGATGCGGCAGTGGCTGCACCTCAGCTTGCCGGCGCGCGCACCGCCACCGTGGCGACGCCGCTGCAAGCGCAGCGCACACTGCTGGGCACCGCCGAGCACGGCACCAGCGGCATGCGCTACGCCGTGGAGTCGGCGCAGAACGGCACATGGTCATTGACACTGCAGTCGGCCTCGCCGGCGGCCCAGCGTGGCTACGTGCTGATGGAAGGCGATGCGCGCACGCAGCTTGCTTCGTACCTGCGCACGCGTCAGCAGCAGGTTGGCCAGCCGCTTACGCTCAACGCGCTGCTGAGCGGCAAGGATGCACGCGGTGCCACGCTGCTGACGGCACAAGCTGGAACCATCGACGAGGCAAGCCTGCGTGTGATCGATCCGCAGGGCGGTGTACGCAGCCTGCCGATGGCCGATGACGGCAAGCATGATGATGGCGCCGCTGGCGATGGCGTGTACGGCGGCACCTTCCAACCCACCAGCGAGGGCACCTGGATTGCGCAGGTGATCGTGCATGGGCATGACCAGGCTGGCCAGCCGTTCGTGCGGACCAGCGAGCATGTGGTGCCGGTGGTGGATACGTCGTTGCGTCTGCTTGGCAATGCACTGGGCGCGCGCGCTGCAGAGGGCATGCGGCTGACGATTGCGCTACCGGTCGCTGCGCGTGGCAAGGCACCGTCGCATTACCGCGTGTTCGGCCAGGTATGGGGCACCGATGCCAAGGGCAAGGACGTACCGGTGGCGTGGATCGGCGGCATGCTGACGCCGCAGCAAAGCCAGCTGCCACTGAGCCTGGACGAACGCTGGATTGCGCGTGCCGGTGCGCGGGCACCGTTTACGCTGCGCAACCTGCGCATCGAAGACCCGGACCATTACATCCCGCTGGTGCAGGTCGGCACGCTGCCGTTGCAAGTGCCCACGCTACGCCGCGCCAGTATCGCCCGCGCCAGCATGGCGATCGACGAAAGCATGCGCATGGGCCCGCGCCCGACTGCACTGGCTTCCGCGATGGCGACGGCGCAGCCACAGGCCGCCACTTCGCAACTGGTGCTGGTGCACGGCTATTGCTCCAACGGCGTGTGGCCGCAGGCGCAATTCACCAATGCATCGACCTTCATGGATGCCAAGCAGAACCGCAGCAACGACCAGTTCGCGCAGCGGCTTGCACAGTTCGCCAGCCAATGGTCGTCGTTCTCAACGGTAGCGCACAGCCAGGGCGGCATGGCCGCGCTGCACCTGTACACCTACTACTGGAGCGGGCTGGATAACGCCACCGGTGGGCTGGTAATGCAATCGGTCGGCACGCCGTATCAAGGCACCAATATGGCCGGCGTGCTGGCCGCATTGGGTTCATGGTTCGGTAAAAGCTGCGGTACCAACACCGACATGACCTACGACGGCGCCAAGGCCTGGCTGGCCGGCATTCCGGCCGATGCACGCGCAAAGGTCAACTACTACACCACCTCGTTCGCCAAGAGCAAGAAGTGGTATATAGACGACTACTGCAACGCTGCCTCGGACCTTGTCTTGAACGACCCGGAAGACGGCGTCGTGGAGGAGGTCAACGCGCAGCTGCCGGGTGGCGTGAATCGCGGCCACACCACCGGCCAATGCCACACCACCGGCATGCGCGACCCGGCGCAATATCTGGATGCCAACCGCAATGCGGTGATGAATGCGAATGCGGCGAGGTAAGACGGGTTGATCTGCGGTGCGATGGCCGGGGCGTGCGCCGGCCATCGCGTTGCAACCGGCGCTAGTGTTGCGGGGCCGGGGCCGGGGCGTGGGTTGATACCACGACCGATTGTGCATCGGCGCCACCACCCAGCACCTTGTACAAGGTCACTCGGTTGCTCGCCTCGGTCAGCCGCAAGCTGATCAGTGTCTGTTGTGCGCTGTAGAGCGTGCGCTACGCATCCAGCGCCACCAGGTAACTGTCCACGCCATTGCGATAACGCGCATCCGACAGGCTGAAGCTGCGTTGTGCGGCGTCCACCATCGCCTGTTGCGCGTGCATGCGTTCTTCGAGCTGGGTGCGTTCGGCGAGTGCATCGGCCACTTCACTGAAGGCGGTCTGGATCGCCAATTCGTACTGCGCAATGGTGATGTCCTTCTGCAACTTGGCCACATCCAGTTCGGCCTTCAACGCGCCGGCGCGGAAGATCGGCAAGCTCACGCTGGGCGAGAACGACCACGTATGGTCGCCATCGAACAGGCTGGATAACGCATCGCTGCCGCACCCGGCATTGGCGGTCAACGAGATGGTGGGGAAGAAGGCCGCGCGCGCCGCGCCGATATCTGCATTGGCGGCCTTGAGCGTGTGCTCGGCCGACAGCACGTCCGGGCGCTGCAACAACACCCGCGATTCCAGCTGGGCCGGCAACGGCGCCAGCGCCACACCGGTCTCGATCGCATCGCTGGCAGGCAGCAATGCAGCCGGCACCGGCGTGCCCACCACCAGATTCAAGGCGTTGCGCGACTGCGCCAGCTGGGTGGTGTAATTGGCCACATCAGCGTGCGCGCTTTCCACGCTGGTCTGGATCTGCGCCAGATCCAGACCGGAGGCGATGCCATTGTCGTGCTGCAGCTCGGTCAGACGCAGCGTCTCGCGTTGGCTGTCCAGGGTCTGTTGCGCGAGCGCCAGACGCTGTCGATCGGCGGCGACGGTCAACCAGTCGTTGGCCACTTCAGCGACCAAACTCAGACGCGTGCTGCGCTGGGTTTGCTCACTGGCAAGATAGCTTTCCAGCGTCTCGTTCTTGATGGCGGTCATCCTGGCAACCATGCGGGACGGCATGCGTGCGCGCTTTGCCGCTGCGCAGCTGCAGGTGCAGGCGCAGATCGAGGCCGGCCCGCTGCAGGTGGACGGCGACGAACGCCGTCTGCAGCAACTGCTGGGCAACCTGCTGGAAAACACACTGCGCTACACCGACGCCGGCGGCACGGTGCAGGTGCGCTGCGTGCGCCGCGGCACGCTGCTGGACCTGGTGGTCGAAGACAGCGCACCGGGGGTGGATACAGACAAGCGCGCGCGCCTGTTCGAACGCTTCTACCGCACAGAGGCCTCGCGCAATCGTGCCAGCGGCGGCAGCGGCCTGGGCCTGGCGATCTGCCGCAACATCGCCGAGGCGCATGGCGGTTCGATCCACGCCGAGGCTTCCGCACTCGGCGGATTGCGCATGGTGCTGCGCTTGTCGGCGCTGGCCGCATGAGCAGCGCCTCCCCGCTCGGGCATGTGCTGATCGTCGAGGACGAACCGCGCCTGGCCGCGGTGCTGGGCGAGTACCTGTACGCGGCCGGCTATTCGCGCGGCTGGATCGCCGATGGCGCGCAAGCGCTGGGCGCATTCCGCGCGCAGCAGCCGGACCTGGTGCTGCTGGACCTGATGGTGCCCAACCGCGGCGGCCTGGACATCTGCCGCGACCTGCGCAAGGAAAGCGCGGTGCCGGTGATCATGGTCACCGCGCGCGTGGAGGAAATCGACCGCCTGTTGGGCCTGGAGATCGGCGCGGACGACTACATCTGCAAGCCGTTCAGCCCGCGCGAAGTGGTGGCGCGCGTCCAGGCAGTGTTGCGCCGTCATCGCCACGCCCCCCACGGCGCACCGGCACCGGGCTTGCAATCGACGAGGACGCCTGTCGCGCCAGCGTGCATGGCCGCGACCTCGACCTGACCCAGGTCGAATTCCGCCTGCTGCGCACCCTCCCCGCGCCCCGGGGCGTGTGTACTCGCGCGAGCAACTGATGGGCCGGCTTTACGCCGACCACCGCATCGTCACCGACCGCACGGTGGACAGCCACGTCAAGAATCTGCACCGCAAGCTCGCCGACGCCGGCGGCGAGGACTGGGTCCGCTCGGTCTATGGCGCGGGGTATCGCTTTGAGCCGTGATTCGGGATTCGGGATTCGGGATGAGAGATTCGTAAAAGCGGCCTGACTGATCACGTGACGGCTGCGATACTGCCGGCTTTGACGAATCCCCAATCCCCAATCCCGGCCTCACCGAAACACCACCGTACGATGTCCATTGAGCACGATGCGGTGTTCGACGTGGCGACGCACTGCACGCGCCAGCACCAGCGATTCGGTGTCGCTGCCCAGGCGGATCAGGTCGCGTGGAGTCATGGCATGGTCCACGCGGGCGACGTCTTGTTCGATGATCGGGCCTTCGTCCAGATCTTCGGTGACGTAGTGCGCGGTGGCGCCGATGATCTTGACACCGCGCGCGTGTGCCTGGTGATACGGCTGCGCGCCCTTGAAGCTGGGCAGGAAACTGTGATGGATATTGATCGCGCGCCCGGCCAATGCCCGGCACAGCTGCGGCGACAGGATCTGCATGTAGCGCGCCAGCACCACCAGATCGATCTGCAGATCATCCACCAACGCGAGCAGTTGCGCTTCCTGCGCGGCGCGCGTGTCGGCGCTCACCGGCAGATGGTGGAAGGCGATGCCGTAGGACGCTGCCAACGGCGCGAAGTCGGTGTGATTGGAGACGACCGCGGCGATGTCCACCGGTAATTGCCGGCTGTGCATGCGGAACAGCAGGTCGTTGAGGCAATGGCCCTGCTTGCTCACCAGCACCAGCAGGCGCGCGCGGCGGCGGGCGTCGTGCAGTTGCCATGCCATCTGGAACTCGTCGGCCAGCACCGCAAAGCGCTGCTCCAGCGCGGCAATGTCGGTCTTTGCCGGTTTGTGGAAATGCACGCGCAGGAAGAATCGCCCGCTTTCGTCGTCGCCGAATTGCTGCGCGTCGAGAATGTTGCAGGCCAGGTCGAACAGCAGCCCGGTCACGCGATAGACGATACCGGTGCGGTCGGGACAGGACAGGGTGAGGATGTAGTCGGAGCGCATAGGCGAATGATAGCCAATGCACGACATCACCGACGCAGTGCTTGCGTCGGTAACTTTTGCAGTGCGAACAGGCGCAAAAAACGGTGTGCCGTCCAGCCGATGTTCGACGCGCTGACCGTGGTCGCGTTGCGCTCGTGCTGCACGATGACGTGCAGCCAAAATGACGTGCAGCTCGGCAGTGCAGCGCATCACGCGCCATGCGCTGATGGCCGGTTACGCGGCACCGCCACGCAGGTCTGGCAACGGCTCTCAGCGCGGCGGCAAACGCAGCATCAGCCGCCGGTTGATCTCGTCCAGCTGCGCAAGCGATGCGTCCACCGATGTTTCCATGGCTTCCTGCGTGGTGATGTGCACACGCAGATGCGCCGGATCGGACAGCTCGCCACGCACCAGGAACACGTTCTCGCCGACTTCGCCCAGATGGCGACTGAGCACCACGTAGTCCACCTGATCGAAGCCATGCTGCTTGGCCAGCGGCAGCAGACGCGCGGCCATGCGCTCGCTCGCCTCGTCGACGGGCTTGCCTAACTCGGCGTCCAGCACGCCGACCGCTTCGCGGATCTGTGCGAACAGGTAGTGGTCCGGGTGCTCGGGATGGTCGGGGCCCACCGGGCCCTGATTGATGACCGGCGCGTCGGTCATCGCGTGCCACCGGCGCACGCCAGTGCGCACGGTGTGCGCTCGGTCGAACCGAGCGTGATATGCAGGTGTCGCATCGCATCCTCCCTGGAGCGGCGGCTGTCACGAGCCGGCATTTTAGAAGGTCTGCTGCATGTTCAGGTGAGCGAGCGGCGGGCCGCCGTGGCGCGAAGCGAAGTGACTTGCGCAGGGCGATAGCCCTTTGCGCAATGGTGATCAGGCCACCTGCCCTGCCCGCCGCGCCGAGACTTCCGCCAGTACCGCCCAGTCTGCGTTGCCGTCGCCATGTGCAATGGCCTCGTCCAGCCCGGCGCGCAGCAATTCGCCCAACGGCATCGGCACCTGCTTGTTGGCGCCGGCCTGGATAGCCAGGTCCACGTCCTTGCGGCCCAGCGTGGCGGTGAAACCCGCCGGCAGGTATTCGTGCTGCATGATCAGCCGGC
The DNA here is from genome assembly GCF_001304695.1 of Xanthomonas axonopodis. GTDB lineage: Bacteria > Pseudomonadota > Gammaproteobacteria > Xanthomonadales > Xanthomonadaceae > Xanthomonas > Xanthomonas axonopodis. The sequence goes on along the minus strand of NZ_JFAQ01000181.1, from coordinate 4,339 downwards.
CATAGCCCTGGTAGGCGGGCGCGGCAAACAAGGTGCTGGTGAGCATGCCCAGAAATTGCGTGGCATCCACGCCGTGCCCGCGTGCCAGCGCGCTGGCTTCGGCCATGGCACCGATGGCGCTGGCCAGGCAGAAGTTGGCGGCCAGTTTGACGGCATTGGCCTGCTCAGGCGCGCTGCCGATGTGCCAGGTCTTCTGCCCCAGCGCGTCGAACATCGGCTGAACCCGAGCCACGGCCGCTTCATCGCCGGCGGCCAGAATATTGAGCTTGCCGGCTTCGGCCACATCCACACGCCCAAGCACCGGCGCGGCCACGTAGGCCACACCGCGTTCGGCATGCAGCGCGGTCAATTCATGTGCCAGCGCCACCGAGATGGTGGCCATGTTGACATGCACGCTGCCCGCCGGCAGCGCATCCAGTACGCCACGCTCCAGCAAGGTCTGGCGCACTGCGTTGTCGTCGGCTAGCATCGAAAACAGCAGCGGGCCGTGCGCGGCATCGCGCGGTTGCTCCACCACCGTGGCGCCAGCATCGCGCAGCGGCTGGGCGCGTTCGGGCGAGCGGTTCCACACGCTCAACGCGAACCCGCCACGCAGCAGGTTGTGTGCTATCGGCAGGCCCATCGTGCCCAAGCCCAGAAATCCTATCGGCATGCGGTGTCCTTGTTCGGTGTGACGTCAGGTGCAAATCAGTTGGCGAATACGCCACGCGCATCGCGTGGTTCGCACCGCAAATATTGCGGTGCCGGAGTGACCGAGGCGCCCAGTGCCGCGGCGGCATGCCACGGCCAGCGCGGGTCGTACAGGATGCCACGCGCCAGCGCGATTGCATCGGCCTGGCCCTGCTGCAGGATCGCCTCGGCCTGCGCCGGCTCGGTGATCAAGCCTACGCCAATCACCGGCGTGCGCACCTGCGCGCGAATCTCCTGGGCGAAGGGAATTTGATAGCCGGCCTGGAGTGGAATCTGCTGACGTGGATCCAGCCCGCCGCTGGAGACATGGATGTAGTGCGCACCGCGTGCATCCAGCGCCTGCGACAAGGCGATGCTTTGCTGCACATCCCAACCGCCTTCGACCCAATCGGTGGCCGAGATACGCACGCCAACGGCGATTTTTTCCGACACGGCCGCACGCACCGCATCGAAGATGCGCAGCGTCAGCCGCATGCGATTTTCCAGCGACCCGCCATACGCATCGCTGCGCTGGTTGCTCAAGGGCGACAGGAACTGATGCGTCAGATAACCGTGTGCGGCGTGCAATTCGATCAACTCCAGGCCCAGCCGTTCGGCACGTTTTGCCGATGCGACAAAGGCATCCACCACGGCATCGATCCCCGCCTCATCCAGTGCCTGCGGCGCCGGCTGCCCCGCGCGGAACGGCAGCGCCGATGCGGACACGGTCTGCCAGCCATGCGCGTGATCGGGTGCGATGGCCTGGCCGCCTTTCCACGGCAGCTCGGTCGACGCCTTGCGGCCGGCGTGCGCCAGCTGGATGCCGATCGGCATCGGCGACCAGCGTCGTACCGATTGCAGTACCTCGGCCAGGGCCTGCTCGGTCGCGTCGTCGTACAAACCAAGATCGGCGTAACTGATGCGCCCCTCCGGCACCACTGCGGCCGCTTCGAGAATCAGCAAGCCAGCGCCGGATTGCGACAAGGTGCCCAGGTGGATGCGGTGCCAGTCGCTGGCGCGGCCGTCCTGTGCCGAGTACTGGCACATCGGCGCGATGACAATGCGGTTGGCGAGCGCAAGCGGACCGAAGGCGATGGGGGAGAACAACTGGCTCAAGGCGGCATCCACAGCTGACATCGGGTTCTTATTGCACTGCGCCGCGCCCGCCGACACAACCGCTGCGATGGATCACTGCGTCATGCAGAGCGCGCACTGGCGTCATTGACGCTGCGCCCACGCGGCAGGTCCGGTGGCGCGTGCAGGAAGGCAAGCGCCTGCGCACACGACTGCTCCACCTTCAGCGTAAGCAGCTCGTCGGCGCGCGTGCGCCCGAAGTTGAGCGCGGCGATCGGCAAGCCGTTGCGCGCGGCGGTCTGCACGAAACGAAACCCCGAATACACCATCAGCGACGACCCCACCACCAGCACTGCATCGGCGGCGTGCAGATGCGCGAAGGCGCGCTCCACCCGCTCGCGCGGCACGTTCTCGCCGAAGAACACCACATCCGGCTTGAGCACGCCACCGCACACCGGGCACGGCGGCACCGCGAAATGCTCGAAGGCCACATCGTCCAGATCGGCATCGCCGTCGGGTGCTTGCGCGGCCTCAAGCGCTGCCCAGCCCGGATTGGCCTGCTCGAGCAACAGTTGAAATTCGGTGCGTGGCATGCGGCGCTCGCAGCCCATGCAGCGCACCACGTCGAGCCGCCCATGCAGATCGATCACCGCCTGGCTGCCGGCAGCCTGATGCAGGCGGTCCACATTCTGGGTGAGCAGCACTTCCACCTGGCCGCGCGCTTCCAGCACAGCGAGCGCGTGATGGGTGGCATTGGGTTGCGCCAGGCCGAAGCGCGGCCAGCCGACCAGGCTGCGCGCCCAATAGCGCTGCCGCGTGGACAGCTCGTCCATGAACGCCTGGAACGTCACCGGCTGTGGACGCTTCCAGCCGCCTTGCAGGTCCCGGTAATCGGGAATGCCCGAATCGGTGCTGCAGCCGGCACCGGTCAATACGAACAGGCGCTGATGGCGCTCGATGAAGTCCTGCAGCGTGTGGTCGTCGTGGGCGGGGACAGCAGTCATGTGGTGGTTCCGGAAAGCCATGGGAGCACGTTGCACCAGCGCCACGCCCGGCGCGCTGCGGCGCCGTGTCGGCAGCCAGACCGGCGCGCTTGCTCGCGCATAGCTGTGCACACCACGCCGTCGTCGACGAGTGAAGATGCACACCGAATACGCGCAACGCGCCGCCCTGGATGCGAGCCTGAAGACGGTACAGCATCACGCCATGGACGCGCAGTTGGTTTCGATCCGTTCGCGCGGTCGGCCACACTGTGGCAGCCGGGCTCAAGGCGCGCCGCCTATCTGTTCGACAAAGCGCAGCAGATCCTGATTGAAACGCACGCTGTCTTCCAGGAACGGCGCGTGCCCGGCGTCCGGATACAGCACGGTCTGCGCACGCGGCTGCAACTGAAGCGACCACCCCACCAGCACCGCATTGCGGGCACCCGTGGTCTTGAGCACCGCTGCCAGATCGTCGGCCCAGCGCAGGCCTTCCCGATACGCCGATGCCGCGGTCGGTTTGCCGGACAGCCCGTGGCCGCGCAGGTCGTAGGTGATCAACCGGTAGCCCTGCAGCTGCGGGTCGGCCAGCTGTGCATCCCAGTCGATGCGGCTGCCAAGCAGGCCGTGCACGAACACTATCGCCTGGCCGTCGGCGGCGCCATGCTCCTGCACGGCCAGGGCCACGCCATCTGGAGCAGTGACCTGGTAGCTGCGCGAGTTGGCGGTTGCAGATGGGCTTGCTGACGCGATCGTGCAGACACACAGCAGCAGGCTGGCCAGCGCGCGCTGCCACCAGCGGGCGCTGGCAAGTGAAGCGGGTCGAACGGACATGGAGATGCCTTGCAGAACAGGGAAGACGGCATCGTCGGGCCTCACGCCGATGTGAGGGTCAAGCGCTGCGTGCCACGTATGCTCGGCAGATGGGCACCTCTTCCAACGCTGACATGCGCATCGGCGCGCTGGCGCAGCTGACCGGCGTCAGCGTGCGCTCGCTCCGCCACTACGATGCCCAGGGCTTGCTGACCTCGTCGCGCAGCGCCACTGGCTATCGGCTGTTTGCGGACAGCTGCGTGACGCAGATACGGCAGATTCAGCGCCTGATCGGCACCGGCTTCAGCCTGGAGGACATCCGCCGGTTTCCCGATTGCATGCGGCTGGTGGAAGGCGCGCCGGTGTGCCCGGAAACCCTGCCGGCGCATCGCCAACGGCTACAGTTGATTGAACGCCAACTGGCCGACCTGGAACGCCGACGCGCGCGATTGCTGGCCACCCTGGCGCAAGATCCGTCAGCGCTGATCACGCCGCAACGCATGCACGGCAAGCGGTGAGCGGCACATCCCCACCGCACGCTGCGCAGATGACGCAGCAGCCCGCCGTTACAGCAGATTGCTGACCTCGATCAGATTGCCGTCCGGTTCGCGGAGATACACCGACCTGATTAGCCCCATCGCTCAGCCGTAGTTGCAGGATCTGCGACGCTGCGGTTGGACAATGGCCCCAGCTGAAGGCAACGGAGGTGGGAGATGGGGATCAACATCGTGCAGTTTCCGCCGGGATTGTCGCGGACCGAGTTCGTGGATCGCTACGGAACCGAGGCCAAGTGTTACCGGGCG
>NZ_JFAQ01000180.1 GCF_001304695.1 Xanthomonas axonopodis | reverse complement strand
GATGTCTAGGAAAGCCTGGGCTTATCACCCAGACCATCGCAATCAGCAGTGGATAGCCGTCGGTGGAGAAGATCACGTCGGGATCGACATGCTCTTCCTTCATCAAGCGCCGCACTTCTTTGACATTGCCATACTCGGCCGCCAGGGCCAGCGCCTGTGCCTTGGGGTCGGGAAAATACGAAGGCAGCGGGTAGGCGGACTGCTGCGCAGTGGCAGGCAGCGACACACCACCGCAACCGGCGCATGCCAGCAGTAACGAGAGCAACAACACACGCACGAAGTTAGACACATTGCATCCTTATGGCGCGGCCATGGCGCAAGCGTACCCTCGGTCTGCCGCATCGCCCAAGCCTAGACCTTGCATGGGGCCTGCGCCAAGCGTTAGCCCCGTACGACGCCGCCACATCGCCAAGGTTACGACCCCAGCGCGCACCCGCCCGTGGCATAGATCGCATCCAGCAACGGTCATCCGGTATCCGGTTTGACTTGATCCTTTGCCGACAAAGACATCTTCGGCCAGCCAAGCATCTGCGCATCTGAAGACCCGTTGCAGTCGCTTCAGGCGGCGGGCGCGTTCCATCTACTTCGAAGGCAGGATGTCTTTGGGGTCGACGTTGATGGTGGTGCCCGTCGCATCCGGTATGTAGCGCACCTTGGTCCAATACTGTCTGCCGCAGACATCAATGCGCCATTGTTCGTCCCATGGCTGTTCTGGTGCAGGGCGGCCGCCAGGCAACCGGGTTTCCAGAACATCCACCTGGCAGTGCTTGGGCAAGAAGTCCTTGATGACCATGGCGCTTGCAAGCTGGGGGATGGTGTCCTTCTGGAGAGCCGGGTTGGATTCCGATTCGCCGGGAAACAGCGGCAACACCGATGGCTCGCCGTTATCGAAAACGGTAATGGCGTTGTAGCGCCGCTGTTGGCCGCAGGCCGTTCCCGGTACGGTATCAACCCAGACGGCCTTGATGAGCCGGCCCTGATCATCGACTGTAGGCTCAAGCGCCACATGTGCCGTGGCCTTGTTCCAATCGGCCTGGACGCTTGGGCAAGCGGTGCGCAGCGAGGATTCGTACTGCTGCATCACCGATTCCACGGCATGACGATAAGCCGGGTACTTGCGCATGGCGTCGATCGCGGTTTGCGTCTGCGCTTGCACGGAGGCGGCGCCCAACGCCACGCCGAGCACGAGAAGCATGGTCGTAGGGGAACGGTGAATCAGCATGAGTATCTTCCTTGAGGAATGAATCGGTTGGTGGTCCAGCAGCGACAGTGATGCCGGGGAGTGTCGTAGCCTGCACGCTTTGACCCGGCAACTATTATTCTGCTTTCCTGTTGTTGTCTGTTGCCCGATCCAATGCCAAGGCCGGCACTGTCACCGGGTCCACGATGCGGCTCTTCAGCACCTTGTCCTTGAAGAACCAGTTCTTTTCGCAGCGGATTGGCTTGCTGCCTTCAAAGAACAACAATTCGTCGTCGCCGGGCAGTTCCTTGATTTCCTGTGGCAGCATCAGGGCGCGGCGTTCTTCTGTGTAGTTGTAGGACACATTGGTCCCGCCACCGCCGCGGCTAGTAGAGCGGTGCTGTTTGCGGATGGTTCGATAGCCCAGCATGTCGCTGTAGGCGTTGGCGTCTTCCTGCTCGCGTGGCGTGAAAACGATGCTTGCAGCATGGTTGGTGATGAAGTTCTGCGCGTCGTCGGGGCCGTAGGTGGCACGCAGCTGCGATTGGCTCTGGATGATGCACAGGTCGCGCACGCCGTAGCTGGCCGAGATCGAGATGCGCTTGGCCCACACATCGACCCGGCCCATGGCAGTGAACTCGTCCATCAGCATCAGCATCTGATACTTGAGCTTGGGGTCCTCGTTGAGCTGTTTGTCCAGATTGTTGCCGATCACCGAACTGAAGAAGATATTCAGCAGTTTGCTGCTTTCATCCAGTTTCTGGGTGGGGATGATGACGTACACGGTGGTGAGCCGTTTGCGGATGGCGGTGACGTCGATGTCGGTGGCACTGGTGGCCGCCGCCAGGATCGGACTCAGGAACTGCTGCAACGGCGCCTGCATGGTAGCCATGACCGAGGAAAAGGTCTGCTCGGTCAGGCCTGCCAGTGCGCTGAAGGTGGAGCGTGTCTGTGGGCTGATGTAATGGAAATTCTTATGTGTAATGATTTTTTTCAGCAGCTCGGATGTGCTTTCGCCACTGCCGCCACCGGTGGAAAAGCGCAGGATGCGTTCGAAGCTGGGAAACACCTCGCTGGTATTGGGGTTTTCCACGCCAGGGAATCCTGTGCTCCGCATGTCGTCCCAGTTCTCGAACATGAAAGAAGCGAACGCCACGAACGCGGCACGCGGCTGGGTGACCCAGAAGCTGTCTTTGCCAGGTTCGTCCGGAAACAGGATCGCGGCCATGGTCTGTATGGAGGCGATGCGCTCGCGCGGATCGTCCGGCACCAGGGTCAGTGGATTGAAGCGATGGGTTCTGCCATCGGTCGCGTAAGGCGCCCAGACGTAGATCGTTTGCCCTTGCGACGCTCTGTACCCACTGGTGGCCTTGAACAGCTCCCCCTTAAGGTCGAGAACCACCATTGACTGCTGGTAGGTCAGTAGCACCGGGATGGCAATGGAGGTGGTCTTGCCCGAACGCGTGGGTGCCACCACGATGACGTGCAGCGCGCCGTTGATATAGATGGAGCGGCCTTTGAGCTTGCCGACCAGGATGCTTTCCGGCTTCTTGTCCAGCATGCCGGCTTTCTTCAGATCCGCAACCGTGGCAAAGCTGGCTTCTCCGTGCAGGGATTGCTTCTTGCTCTTGAGCATCGGGATCAGCAGCAGCGCCCAGCCCAGCAAAGGCAGGCCAAAGCCGATGATGCCGCTGATCTTGATGCGCAGGACGTATGGCTTTACCTGCGGTAGATCGAGCGCTCTCCAATACTCGAGATAGGTCGTAGCCTTCAGTGGCACCTGCAGTTTCAGTAGCGCCAAGGTGATGAAACCGGACAGGTACACCCCGGCGACCAGTGCAAGGATCAACACGATCGCTGCAACGCCCACCTTTCCCTTATTACTCATGCGTCCATCTCCATGTGTGACTGCTCCTGGCACGCGGACAGGCAGTGATCGGGATGCAGCCGTTTTCCAAACCCGCGCTCATGATAGAGGACTGCAGCCGGGTCTGGCATTGCGGAGATGGTTGAAAAAGAACGCAGTGGACGGGTGAAGGGGCGAGGCGCTCCCGCGTCAGTCGTCAGCTGATCGTGCCGACCAGCTTCAGGCGCTTGTCCTCCGGGACTTCGCTATAGGCCAGCACCGACAGGCTGGGTACGCTGTGGCGCACCAGGCGGGCCAGCGCGGCGCGCACCTGGCCGGGGACCAGCACCACCGCCGGTTCGTTGCGGGCTTCCTGCTTGCCCACGCAATCGGCCAGGCTTTGGTGCAGGCGTTCGGCCAGCCCGGGTTCTAGCGCCACGCCGTTGCCGTGGGTGGATTCCTGCAGCACGCGCTCCAGCTGCGGCGCCAGGGTGAACACCGGCAGCTCGGCCGACATGCCGGCGATTTCCTGCACGATGAAGCGGCCCAGCGAGGTACGCACGGCGGCGGTGAGGGTGGCCGGGTCCTGGCTATGCGGGGCGTGTTCGACCAACGCTTCGACAATCTTGCGCAGCTGCCGCACCGGAATCTTCTCGATCAGCAGGTTCTGCAGCACGCGTACCACCACCGACAGCGGCAGCGCCTTCGGGGTGAGGTCTTCGACCATCTTCGGTGCGGTCTTGGCCAGGGTCGCCAGCAGCTGCTGGACCTCCTCGTGGCCGAGCAGCTCCGGTGCGTGTTCGCGGATCAGGTGCGACAGATGGGTGGCGACCACGGTGGCCGGATCGACCACGGTGTAGCCCATCGATTCGGCATAGGCGCGCTGGTGCGGCTGGATCCAGGTGGCGTCCAGGCCGAATGCCGGGTCCTTGCCGGGAATGCCGTCGAGTTGGCCGAGCGCGCCGCCCGGGTCCAAGGCCAGTTCGCGGTCGGAATAGATTTCTGCCGTGGCCACCGGCACGCCGTGCACCAGCAGGCGGTAGGCGTTGGCCGATAGCTCCAGGTTGTCGCGGATATGCACCGGCGGCACCAGGAAGCCGATGTCCTGGGTGAGCTTGCGGCGCACGCCCTTGATGCGCGCCATCAGTTCGCCGCCCTGGTTCTTGTCCACCAGCGGGATCAAGCGGTAGCCCACTTCCAGGCCCAGCGGGTCGATCGGGCGCAGCTCGTCCCAGCTCAGTTCGGCGCTGGCCTGTGCGGCGGTGGCGGCCGCGGCGGCCTTCGGGTCAGTGGCGGGGTCGCCGGTCGGCGGGATGACCAGGCTGCGCTTGTACATTTTCCAGGCGATCACGCCCAGGATCAGGCCCAGCGTCAAAAACGCGACGTTCGGCATGCCCGGCACCAGGCCGACCAGGCCGAGGATGGCCGCAGCCACCGCCAAGGCGCGGTGCTGGCCGAACACCTGGCTGACCATGGCCCCGCGCATGTCCTGCGCACGCGAGGCGCGGGTCACCAGCAAGGCGACCGAAGACGAAACCAGCAAGGCCGGCAGCTGCGCCACCAGCCCGTCGCCGATCGACAGCAGGGTGTAGGTGGAGGCGGCATCCATGAAGCTCATGCCGTGCTGGAGCATGCCCACCGCCATGCCGCCGATGAGGTTGATGAACAGGATCAGGATGGCGGCGATGGCGTCGCCGCGGATGAACTTGTTGGCACCGTCCATCGCGCCGTAGAAGTCGGCTTCCTCGCGCACTTCCTCGCGGCGGGCCTTGGCCTCCTCGCGCGTCAGCAAACCGGCGTTGAGGTCGGCGTCGATGGCCATCTGCTTGCCGGGCATGGCGTCCAGGATGAAGCGCGCGGTCACTTCCGACACGCGCCCGGCACCCTTGGTGATGACCACGAAGTTGATGATGGTCAGGATCGCGAACACCACGATACCCACGGCGTAATTGCCGCCGATCACGAACTGGCCGAAGGCCTCGATGACCTTGCCGGCCGCGGCATGGCCGTCCTGGCCGTTGATCAGGATCACGCGGCTGGAGGCGACGTTGAGGGCCAGCCGCAGCATCGTGGTCATCAACAGCACGATCGGGAAAATGGTGAATTCCAGCGGGCGCTGCACGTACACCACCGCCAGCAGCACCATCAGCGAGATGGCGATGTTGAAGGTGAACAACGCATCCAGCACCGGTGCGGCCAGCGGCACCATCAGCATGGCCAGCATGGCCATCAACGCCAGCGGGGCGCCCAGGCCGTTGCGCAGCAACTCCATGACGCGGCGGGCATTCATCGGGGCGGGGCGGGCGCTCATGCGCTGGCTCCCTTGCCGAACTCATCGACCTCAAGCGGCGGCAGTTCCGGCATCGGGCCGCCGTTCCAGCCACGCAGCTGGTAGACGTAGGAGAGCACCTGGGCCACGACCGAATAGAGTCTCACGGGAATTTCCTTGCCGATTTGGGCTTCCCTATACAAGGCGCGTGCCAAAGGCGGGGCGGTAACGATGGCTACCCGGTGCTGTTCGCCGGCTTCGCGGATGCGGAAGGCCATTTCGTCCACCCCCTTGGCCACCACGATCGGGGCGCGCATCTTGCCGCCTTCGTACTTTAGCGCCACCGCGTAGTGGGTTGGATTCATCAGCACCACGTCGGCCTTGGGCACCGCTTCCATCATCTGGCGCTGCGACATCTGCATCTGCATCTGGCGGATGCGGCCCTTCACTTCCGGGCTGCCCTCGCTTTCCTTCATCTCGCGCTTGATCTCTTCGCGCGTCATCTTCAGCTTCCGCAGCCAGTTCCACTTCTGGTAAGGCGCGTCGATGGCGGCCAGCAGCACCAGTGCGCCGGCGGTGTAGAACAGCAGGCTCTTGGTGAAATCCAAACCGTTGCCGATGGCCTGTTCCAGCGGCTGGTTCACCAGCGAGCGCAGGCCGTGCAGGCCCTTGGAAATGCAGAAGCTGGCGGCCAGCCCGACAAACAGCAGGCGCAGCACCGACTTGATCAGCTCGGCCAGGCTGTTGCTGCCCCACATGCGCTTGATCCCGTTGGCCGGGTTGAGCTTGGTGAGGTCGGGCATGATCGCTTTGCCGGAAAAGCGCAGGCTGCTCATCATCAGTGGGCCAGCCAGCCCTGCAGCCAGGCAGATACCGATCAGCGGCAGCATCACCCACAGCAACTGCAGCAGCAGATCGCCGAAATGGCCGAACAGCGCCATCGGGTTCTCGCGCATCGTCGGGTCCGGGCTGAGCGCGGTCTTCATCCATACCGTGGCGCCATCGCCGATGCCGCGGGCCAGCACCATCAGCGCGAACACGCCGGCACCGAACACCGCCGCGGTCGACAGCTCGCGCGACTGCGGGATGTTGCCCTGCTCACGGGCCTCGCGCAGGCGTTTTTCGGTGGGAAGCTCTGTACGCTCGCCGCCGTCTTCGGATTCGGACATGGACGTGCCGGTGGGGGATTAGCCTTGCTGATGCAAGCGGCGTTCCAGTTTGTGGGGCTGGGAGTCGGGATTCGTGATTCGTGATTCGGAAAAGCGGTGGCTGCGGGTTGCACCGTTGGCCAGACGCCGGGGCTGCAGTGAGCGGCTCAGCTGGTCGGGCGGCGTGGGCGGTCGCGCTCGGCGACCACGGTGGCGATGAAGCGTTTGGCGTCCATCGGGCGGCCCAGCAGATAGCCTTGCAGCTGGTCGCAGCCCAGCCGTTTCAGGGTATTGCGCTGGGCGAGGGTTTCCACGCCTTCGGCCACCACTTGCAGGCGAATGGTGTGCGCCAGCGCGATCACGGCTGCCACGATGGCGATGTCTTCGGCACTGTCGTCCATGGCCTGGACGAAACTGCGGTCGATCTTGAGCTCGTGCGCCGGCAGCTTGCGCAGGTAGAGCAGGTTGGAATAGCTGGTGCCGAAGTCGTCGATGGCGATGCGCACGCCCAGCGCGTTGAGCTGGCCCAGGGTGCGCAGACAGGCCTCGGCGTCGCGCATGGCCATGGTTTCGGTGATTTCCAGGGTGAGCTGGTCTGGCGCCAACGCGTACTCGCTCAGCGTGGTGGCCACTTCGTCCAGCAGGCTGGGCGAGGCCAACTGGGTTGCCGACAGGTTGACGGCCACCCGCCAGTCGCCGTGCCCGGCCTGCCGCCAGTCGCGCATCTGGCGGCAAGCCTGCCGCAGCACCCAGCTGCCGAGCAGGCCGATCATGCCGCTGCGTTCGGCCAGCGGAATGAAGCTATCCGGCGGCACCAGGCCGCGCTCTGGGTGCTGCCAGCGGATCAGCGCTTCGGCGCCGATCGGGCAGCCGTCCTCGGCGCGGTACTTGGGCTGGTAATGCAGCACGAACTGACCCAATTCCAGCGCGCGCGGCAGTTCCTGCAGCAGCTGCAGGCGGTCGCGGGTGGTGGCCGTCATCGAGCGTTCGAAAAAGCTGTAGCGGTTGCGGCCGGCATGTTTGGCATGGATCATTGCCACGTCGGCATGCATCAGCAGCTGGTGTTCGCTACCGGCGTCTTCCGGGTACAGCGCAATGCCGATGCTGCTGCTCAGGCGCAGCTCGTGGTTGGCCACCAGAAACAGCACCGCCAGCGCCTGCACCAGATGCGCGGCCAGGGCAGAGGCATCTTCCGGGTCGGCAATGTCGGCCACCAGCACGAATTCGTCTGCGCCCAGCCGCGCCAGGCTGCCATGCGCGCGCCGGTGCGCGTTCAAACGCTCGGCCACTACCACCAGCAGGCGGTCGCCCAACGCATGACCGTAGCCGTCGTTGATTACCTTGAAGCCGTCCAGGTTGATCAGCATCACCGCAAAGCGCTGCCCCTGGCGCTGGGCGCGTTCGGTGTTCTGCACGAGATGCTCGTGCAGCAGGATGCGGTTGGGCAAGCGGGTGAGCGGGTCGTGCAGCGTCGCCAGCGCCAGTTCGGCATTGGTCTTGGCCAGCGATTGCGCCAGCACCTCGGTGCGCTGCTGAAAGCGGCGCGACAGCAACGAAATGACCAGCGCCAGCATGAGCAAGACCAAGGTCACCAGCACCACCGCCACCGCCGGCCACGACACTGGCAACTGCGTATCGGCGGCCGCCCCACATATGCTGCCGGGTGCGAACTGGGCGGCGGCCATGCCGGTGTAATGCATGCCCACGATCGCCACGCCCATGATCAGGGCGGCGATCAGGCGCAGGCTGTAGCGGCGCCCCTCGTGGCGCAGCCGGAACGCGATCCACAACGCGGCGGCAGAGGCGCCGATGGCGATGGCGATCGACAGCCCGAACAGCAGCGGGTCGTAGCGAATGGCCGGCACCATGCGCAGCGCGCCCATACCCAGGTAATGCATCAGCGCAATGCCCAGCCCCATCAGCAGGGCACCCAGGCCGAGGTGCGGCCACGGCAGGTCCGCGCGCGAGCTCAGCCAGAGCGCCAATGCCGAGGCCAGGATCGCCGCCAGCATCGAATAGCACGTCAGTGCCAGGTCGTAGCCCACCGGAATCGGCAGGCGGAACGCCAGCATGCCGACGAAGTGCATCGACCAGATGCCGATACCCATGGCAAAGGAGCCGCTCACCAACCACGCGGCCGCGATGCCGCCACGACTGGCGGTCATCTGTGCGGCTAGCTGCAGCGCGTTGTAGGAGGCCATCACGGCCACCACCAGCGACAGCATCACCATGCCAAGGTTGTAGGTTCCGACCACCTAACCAGTTCCCGCGTCCAGAAGACGCGTTGCCCCAGACCCAGCGACCTCATGCGCGACTTCTCGAGCGCGGGGAAGCGGCCAATGCCATTGCCATTGCCACCCCGCGTTACCGCCAGAGACGGCACGCCGAAGGTTCTGCGGCCGCCCTGCGTGCGCAGTCGGCGTCCGGGATGACAGCGTGTTCGCGCACATCGACTGCCGGCGCGCCGTGCCTTGCCAATGACACGTGCACGCTGCTCCCGTCCCGTGCGCGCCTGCCTGGTATGGCCTGGCCGCCGGCGCTGCTCATGCCACCGAACTTTCCGGTTCCTCCGGTTCGATCCGGTTACGGCCGGAGCGCTTGGCCCGATACAGCGCCTCGTCCGCACGTGCCAGCAGCGAGGCGGCGGTGTCGCCGAGCCGGAACCAGGACACGCCCACCGAACAGGTCACCTGCAGCGGGCGTGCGGTACCCACCTCGTACGGAGCAAGGCTGAGCGCTTCGTGGATGGCGCGCAGCCGGTGCTGGCCCTGTTGGGTCATGCCTGGCAGCAACAGCAGCAATTCTTCGCCGCCGTAGCGGCCCACCTTGTCCGAATCGCGCAGACAGGCCGTCAGCCGTGCGCCCACCTTGGCCAGCACCGCGTCGCCGACCAGGTGCCCATGTTCGTCGTTGACCTGTTTGAAGTGATCCAGATCGATCAACACCACCGCAAGCGGATGCTCGCCGTGCGCGCAGCCCTGCAGTTCTTCGGCCATCGCTTCCAGGATGCCGGAGCGATTGAGCAGGCCGGTGAGCGCGTCGTGGCTGGCCTTCACGGCCAGCGCCGCACGTGCGTTTTCCAGCTCGCGCTTTTCGCGCTCCAGCTGGTAGGTGCGTTCGGATACCAGCTCGGCCAGCATGCGTTCGCGCGCCACCAGATGGCGGTGCCGCCAGCGCCACAGGCCGATCAGCAGTCCGCTGCCGATCAACACATACAGCGCGATCGCCGGCGGGCTGCGCCACCACAATGGCGCGACCGCGAAGGGCAGGTCGGCGATCGGCGAGGCGGTGCGACGATAGCGGTCCACCACCTGGACCTGCAGGCGGAAGTGCCCGGAGGGCAGCGGTGGCTGGTCGATGGACAGGTTGTCGCTCTGGATCCATTGGTCGTGCAGGCCGAGCAGGCGGTAACGCACCGTCAGGCGGCTGGGGTCGTCGTAGACCTCCATCGTCGACAGCTCGATGTGCAAGGGCTTGTCGCTCCAGCCCAGCAGCTGCCCGCGCTGCACCGGCATGCCGCCGCGGCTGACGCTGTCGATGCGCACGCTGGGCTGGCGTCCGTCGAACAGGCGCGCCGGGTCGCTCACGTGGCTCACGCCGCGTGCGGTGCCGATCCACACCGAACCATCCGGATCTTCGGCAAACGCAGCCTCGGAAACGTCGTCCCAGATCAGCCCCTGCGACTGCGACAGATGCGCCCAGCGCTCGCCGTCGTAGACCTCGACGCCGCGTGCATGGCCCACCCAGACCCGGCCGACGCTGTCGCCGCGCAGCAGGTACACCCCGACATCGCGCAGCGACTCGTCGCTGATTTCCTGCAGGTCCAGGCCGTCGTGCAACAACATGCCGTGCCACAGCCCAGGGCGATAGAACGCCAGCCACACCTCACCGCTGTCGCTGATGTGGAACTTGGTGATCCATGGCTCCGGCGCGCCGCCGTTGACCTTGACCTTTGACCACCGCCCATCGCGCAGCCGGAACAAGCCGTTGGAGCTGGAGACCCACAGCGTCCCGTCGGCGGTTTGCTGGATGTCGGTGTAGGCGATGGCAGGCACGTCGGCCACGGCCTGCATGCTGCCGCCGTCGAGCGGGTGTTCGATCACGAACAAGCCGCCGGCGCTGAGCATCCACAGCCGGCCCTGGCTGTCGATGAGCAGACGACGCGCATTGCGTGGCAGTTTGGCGATTTGCGCGCTATGCCCATCCGGCCAGCTGCGGCGCAGGAGACCGGCCGAACTCAGCGTCCACAGGCTGCCGTCCTGGCTGCGCTGCATGCCCACGACCTGGATGCCCCCGCTTTGCAGGGCCGGGACGAAGCGCTCATCCGGGTAGGCCTGACGGCCGATGCCGTGCTCGTTGCCAACCAGCAGCGCGCCTTGCGCGTCGCGGGCGATCGACCAGGTCGGCGCGGCCGGCATGCCTTGCGAGGCGTCCCAGTTTTCGATCCATTCGTAACCGGCCCAACGCACCAGCCCTTCGCCGTCGACGGTCATCCAGATATCGCCGTCGCGGTCCACCAAGATTGCATCGCTGCTGCCAGGTGGTAGCCCATTGTCTGCGCCAAACGTGCGCCAGTGGCCGTTTTCCCAACGCGCCAGGCCGTCGTTAAGACGCACCAGCACGCGTCCTTCGCGGTCCATCACCAGCGTTGCTGGCCGCCCGACCGTGCTGCCATCCAGCAGCGGCAGCGCGCGAGCACTGAAGGCGCTCGCCCCGCGCGCGCGATAGAGCAGGGTGCCTGCACCGCGCACCCACAGCCCGCCGTCGTGGTCGCGCAACACGCTGTACCACCGGTCGTCCGGCACCCCGTGTTCGGGCCCGAACACCTGCACCTTGCGCTGCGCATCGATGGCGCACAGCTTGTGTGCGCAGCCCACCCACAGCGTGTCGCCGTCCACCGACAGGCTCAGCGACTTGGACAATTCGGGCACGCGTACCCGGGTTGCGGTGTCCAGCAACGGTTCGCTGTGCCAGCGATCGTTGGCGCGGCCCAGCAGGATTTCCAGCGTGCCGCCGTTGGCCAGCACCGTGCCCCAGGGCAGGCTGGCCAGTTGCATCTGTTCCCCCAGGTGCCCGGCTTCATCCGGTTGCAGTTTGCGGAACCCGCGCTCGTCGCCGACGAACAAGGCCTGGAAGCCGGCCACCCATAACCGCTCATCGGCGGTTTCGGTGATCGAGGTGGTGAGCTCGTTGCGCAGGCCGTCCAGCGGGATCTGTTGGAAGATGCGCCCGTTGTAGCGATACAGCCCGCTCTCGGTGCACACCCATAGCAAGGTGGCGCGGGTCTGCAGCAGGCAGGTGCCTGCAAGCCCGAGCAGGCCTTGGTCGTGGGCATAGCGCCGGATGCTGATGCTCTGCGCGCCGGCCAGATCCGCCAACGATAGCAACGCCAACAGCAACACCACGGCAAACGGTGCACGCCGGTGCGACGACCTCCATTGGCTGTGCTCAAACCCCACGGACGTTGCAGTCTCCCACGCATCGGCAATGTGGTCCGCGCCCCTCGCGCGGTATCTCACACTTGCCATTGGCAGCCCCGCATCGCAGGCCGCATTGGAACAATTAGCGGCTGCCAACGCGTATTTCTTTAATGCTTCAGTGAGCATGACGGCGTGAGGAGCTGGCGAGCGCGGGCGTTTGCTGGCGTGTTGTAGGGCGCACGTCACATGTTTGCGCAAGCGTGATTCACCTGGCACGCCTGCCGAGCTTTCACGGCGCGGTGATTGGCAGGCGCAGGCCTGCGCTTGACCAGGCGCTGCAATCGATTGTCAGCGCTTGTGTGCCTTCAGCCTCCGCGCTGGACGGGTGCAACGCGCGGCAAGCTCACCTGCGCAGCCCTCACACCTGATCGAACTTATCCAGCGGCACGTGGTCGTAATCGACACGATTGCGGCCACTGCGCTTGGCCCTGTACAGCGCTGCGTCGGCGCGTGCCAGCAGTTGCTCGAGCGTTTCGCCACGCTGGAACCACGCCACGCCGACCGAACAGGTGACATGCAGCCAGCCGCCATCGATGGGGTAGTCGCCGCAGAGGCCACGATGCAGGGTGTCCAGCCGATGCGTGGCATCCAGGTTCAGGCCTGGCAGCAGCGCCAGCAATTCTTCGCCGCCATAACGGCCGATGCGGTCGTCGCCGCGCATCAGCGTGTCCATGCGGCGGCCGACGCCTGCCAGAACGGCGTCGCCGGCCAGATGGCCATGCTGGTCGTTGACCAGCTTGAAGTGGTCCAGATCGATCAACACCACCGCCAGCGGACGCCCGTTGTGTTCGGCATGCAGCAGCATCTCGCGCAACGCGGCCAGGATGCCGGCGCGGTTGAGCAGGCCGGTGAGTTCGTCGTGGGTGGCCTTGAACGAGAGTTCGGCGCGCGCCGCCTCCAGATCGCGCTTGTCCTGTTCCAGCTCGGCGGTGCGCGCGGCCACCAGCTGCTCCAGTTCGCGCTTGCGTCGCAGCAGTTTGGCGGTGCGCCAACGCAGCAGCACGATCACCGCCGCGATGCTCAGCAGCACGTACCCGACCATGGCCGGAACGCCCCGCCACCACGGTGGCACCAGCTCGAACCCGAAGCGGGTGATCGGGCTGCTGCTGCGCTGGTAGGCATCCATTGCCTGCACTTCCAGCGTGTAGCTGCCTGGCGGCAGGAGCGGATAGGTGAGGTGGCTGAGCGAGGTGCTGGTCCAGCTGGCCGGATGGCCTTCGACCCGGTACCGGAAGCTGACGCGGTCCGGGCCGCCCTCCGCCCCCGGAGTGCTGAGGTCCACATCCAGCGGCACCTGCGACCACTCCACCCGGGCTTGCGGCAGCAGCGGTTGGTTGCCGCGGCGTACATGCAGGATGTCCACCCGCAGCGGCAGCGCTGCGAACAGGCGCATCGGATCCAGCAGGTGGGTCAGACCACGGCTGCTGCCGAGCCAGACGCTGCCGTCGGTATCTTCAAAAAATGCATTGGCCGACATGTCGTCCCACAACAGCCCTTCCGTGCGCGTGGCCCGCGACCAATGTCCGTTCTGGTACACATCCAGGCCCTGGCTGCTGCCCAGCCATAACCGGCCCTTGCTGTCGTGGCGCAGGATGAAGGGCATCACCCGTGCCACCAGCGGGTCGTCCACGGCGGCCAGCGTCAGCACCCCATCGGCCTGCAGCCGGCCATGCCACAGCCCGGTGTCGCGCAGCGACAGCCAGATCTCGCCATCGGCGCTGAAATCGAGCAGGAAGAAATCCTGGCTGGGCAGGTCGCCGCGCACCTGCACACGCTGCCAGTTGCCGTCGTTTGCCTGCAGGAACAGGCCTTCGCGCGTGCTGGCCCACAGCCGCCCCTGCGGATCCAGGTCGATATCGCCCACGAAGGCCGCCGGCAGCGCCGCTTCGCGCTCGGCCCGCAGCGGGGTGCCGCGCTGTACGCGATAAAGCCCATGCGGGGTGGTGATCCACAAGGTGCCGGCGGTATCGAACATCAGCCTGTTGATCGGCAGGTCGAGCTGCAGCACATCGGTGGTCTTGCCGCTGCGCGGGTCGCGCCGCGCCACAGCCCCTGACGAGCGCGCCACCCAGGCCGCACCATCGTCTGGCGACAGTGCAATGGAAATGGACTGCAGCAGGGGTTGGCCGTTCTCCAGCGTCCACGGCTGCATGCGCCCACTCCGCGGATCGAGCACATTGGAGCCCGCATCGCCACCGACCAACAGCTCGCCGCTGGGCAGCCGCTGGCTCACCCAGGTCGGCGCTTCGGCCAGACCCTGGCTTTCGTCCCAGTGTTCGATGGTGCCGTAGCCCAGCCAGCGCTGCACACCCAGGCCGCGCGTGCCGATCCACAGCTGGCCGGTGCTCTGCATCATCAACGGGCCGACCATGGGGCTGATCTGCAACCCCTGGCGTTGGCCGAAGTAGCGCCAGTGGTCGCCTTCCCAGCGCACCAGGCCGCGGTCCGAGCGCGTCAGCAGGCGGCCCTGCGCGTCTTCCGATAGCGTGGTGGCACCAGAGAGGGTGTTGAATCGGGTGCCCGCCGGCGCCGGACGATTGCGGAACACCTGCTCGCCGGCGGCACGTGAGAGCACCAGCCCGCCACCGCGCAACCACAAGGTGCCCAGGTGATCGCGAAAGATCGCGCGCCATTGCCGTTCGGGCACGCCGTCGTCCTCGGACAGCAAGGTGATCTTGCCGCTGGCATCGATTCGGCAGACGTGCTGGCCGCAACTGGCCCATAACGCGGTTCCATCGGCCAGCAAGGCCCTGCCGGCCGGCAGGAGACGGCCATCGTCCAACTGCAAGGGCAGGGGGTGGACCGACCAGCCGCCTGCGGCACTGGGCGACAGCCGCAGCAGGCTGTTTTCGCTGACCACCACCACGCCATCGGCGTAGGCGGCAATGACATTGCCGCTGTCGGCGCGGATCGGCTTGCCATCGCGCAGCACCTGCACGAAGTCGTTGCCCTCGCGCACGAACAGGCCATTGGCGCTGGACACCCACAGACGTCCTGCCGCATCCAGCCCGAGTGCGCGGATATAGCGCGCATCCAGCCCGCTCTCCTTGCCGACCGGGGTGAAGCGTTCGCGTTCGAAACGGTGCAGCGCCAGCTCGGTGCCGACCCAGACCACGCCCTGGCGGTCTTCGAGCAGGCTGTTGATGGTCATGCCTCGCAGGCCGTCGGCCTGGGCATAATCGCGGAAGCTGTAGGTTTGCGCCCAACTTGTGCCGCAGACCAGCACCGCCGCCAGCAACAGCCACGCCCGTGCGCGCAGGCGAGCGCCTTGCAATCGCATCGGGGCCAACAACGCAGACACAGTGAGCATCGATTCCCGTGGGTGGGTAAGTGTTGGACGACGATACGCAGCGTCAACCGTGTAGGGGCTTTGACGGCTGCGCGTTCAGAAACTTGAGGCGAGTCACGACGTCGCGAGATGCAAGGATGGATCGGTGCGACAAGGACGCCAGCAGGCTCCCTGCGTCCAGCAGCCACTGCTGTCGGTGCGCGGTCAGGCCGTCAGCTCTCTGGCGGCATCGAAGGCGGTATCGAACATGCGCTGCACGGGCGGGGCGAATTCGCTGGCAAAACTCGACAGCAGGAACAGCCCCAGCAACACCGTCAGCGGCAAGCCCAGCTGCACTGGGTTCAATGCCGGCGCCGCTTTGGCCAGCGCGCCGAAGGCCAGGTTGACTGCCAGCATCGCTACCATCATCGGCAAGGCCAGGGTCAACCCGCCGCGCAGGATCTGCAGGAACAGGGTGGGCGCCACTTCGGCAAATGCGCCGGCATCGGGCAACGCGGTCCCGATCGGCAAGGCCTTGTAGCTGTCCACCAACAGGGCGATCACCGCCAGATCCCCGTTGGCCGCGAAGAACAGCAGCCCGAAGCCGATATAGAACCACTGCGCGATCACCCCCGACGTCACGCCGCGCATGGGGTCGGACATCTGCGCGAACGACAGACCAGTGGACTGCGACACCAGTTCGCCGGCCAATGCGCCGGCTTCGAAAATCAGTTTCAACATGAAGCCCATGCTGGCGCCCACCGCCAGCTCGCGCGCAATGCTCAGCACTGCGCTGGCAGTGAACCCGTCCCACTCCGGCACCGGCGGCAGGATCGGCGCCAGCACCATCGCCAACGTTCCGGCCAGCATCACCCGCACCCGTCCGGGCACCGCGCGTGTGCCGATCAACGGCATCGCGGTGAGCAAGGCACCGGTGCGCAGCATGGTCCACATGATCGCCCCGACCATCGCGAACGCGCGCTGGCCGTCGATCACCATCTGGGTTGCAGAATCCACCGGTCTGGCCCGCTAGCCGATCAGATGCGGAATGCGCTGGAACAGCGCAATGGTGAACTCCACCAGATGCCCCAGCAGCATGCTGCCGGTGGCAAACAGTGTGGCCGTCAGCGCCACCGCCTTGGCCACGAAGGCAATGGTCGGTTCGTTCAACTGGGTGGCGGCTTGCACCACGCCAATCACCACGCCGACCACCAGCACGGCCAGCAACATCGGCCCGGCAATCCACAGGACGGTGACCAGGCCACCACGCAATTCAGTCAGGGCAATTTCAGGGCTCATGGGAGGTGCTGATGCAAGTGGGGTGCCAAAGGGGCAGGGAATGGGGGTTCGGGATTCGGGATTTGCGGCTTGGCTGGCGGTTTGGTGGTGGGTGAGGTCGGTTTCATCTTTGCCAGTGGCCTTCCCGTCAGCGTGTCGCTGTGTTCTTGACTTTGCTGTTGGCTTTACGGGCCCCGATACCGCAGCGGCAAGCCGGGTAGATACAACCCGCAGGGCGGCGCGCATGGATGCGCGACGTTTTTGTAAGGGACATGGATGTCCCTTACAAAAATTTCTACCCGGATTGCGGACCTGGAGCGCGTAGCGCGGAAGGGGCGAGGACGGGGTGTGTTTCTTTGGTTACTTTCTTTGTACTTGCCCTTGCATTGCCTCGCCGCTTGATTTTTTTCTTGATCAATGCGGCGCAGTGAAATCAGGCTTTCACGCCCTACGGGCGCGAGTCACTTTTCTTTAGCTTGTGCAAAGTAACCAATGCTACCGCGCGCAACGCGCGCCCACACCTACGACGCGTTGAAGCTCGCAGCCAACGTCCCCACCACCAACACCCACCCATCCACCAGGATGAACAGCAAAATCTTGAACGGCGCGGAGATCAGCATTGGCGACAGCATCATCATGCCCATCGACATCAGCACGCTGGCCACCACCAGGTCGATGATCACGAACGGGATGAAGATCAGAAAGCCGATCTCGAAGGCGGTCTTCAGCTCGCTGGTCACGAACGAGGCCACCAGCACCGGGAACGGCACCGCGTCCGGGCCGGCGTACTTGCCGTCGCCGGCCATGCCGGCGAAGGTCATCAGATCGGTCTCGCGGATCTGCGCCAGCATGAAGGCGCGCAGCGGCTGCGTGGTGAGCGTCCAGGCGGTGGAAAAATCGATCTGGTTATTGAGGTAGGGCTGCAAGCCGGCGCCCCACATCTTCTGCCACACCGGCATCATCACCAGCGCGGTCAGGAACATCGCCAGGCCCAGCAGCACCTGGTTGGACGGCGTCTGGCCGGTACCCAGCGCCTGGCGCAGCAGGCCCAGCACGATGGTGATGCGTGTGAAGGCGGTCAGCACCAGCAGCATCGACGGCAGCAGGGTGATCGCCGTCATCAACAGCAAGGTCTGCAGCGGCAGGCTTACCGGCTGGTCGCCGATGCGGCCCACGCTCACGTTCGGCAGCGACGGCAACTGGTTGGAACCGGCCGGTACCGCGGCAGGGGTCGCCGCCGGTGCCGCTGCCTGCGCCATCGCCGGCAGCGCGGCCGGGCTGGCCGCGGCCAGCATCGGGCAACTCATCACCAGCAGGATCAGCACCAGGCGCACACTGCGCCCACAACGATTCCAACGGCTCAACATGTCACGGGTCCTTGCGCAGCTTCTGGGCGAGCAGCTGGGAGAAATTGGGAAGTTGCTTGAAAGTGGGCAGGGTGGGTGCGGGCGCGGGCGGCAGCGGTTCGGGCAGGGTGTGCAGGGTGCTGATGCCGACGGCGGTGACGCCCAGCAACAACTGCTGGCCGTTCACCTCCACCACCACCACACGTTCCTTGGCACCGACTGCCAGGCTGGTCACCACACGCAGGCCCTCGGTGCTGCGGAATCCGCTGCCGGGCATGCGCTTGAGCAACCAGCCCAGGCCGACGATCAGCGCGAGCACCAACAGCAATGCAAAGACTGCGCCAAACAGGCTGGGCGAGGACGGCGCCTGCGCGCCGACCTGGGTTGCCTTGGCCGCGACCGGCGCTGCAGTGGCAAGCAGGCCGATCACCGCAGCCTCCGGATCCGTTCGCTGGGGCTGACCACGTCGGTCAGGCGAATGCCGAAGCGGTCGTTGATGACGACGACTTCGCCGTGCGCGATGAGGGTGCCGTTGACGTACACGTCCAGCGGTTCGCCGGCGCCGCGTTCCAGTTCCACCACCGAGCCCTGGTTGAGCTGCAGCAGGTTGCGGATCGGAATGCGTGCGCGGCCCACTTCCAGCGACAGGGTCACCGGTACGTCCAGGATCACGTCCAGGTTGAGGTCGGCCGCGTTCTGGTCCTGCTCGGCCTGCAGGCTGTCGAAGGTGGCAGGCGAGGCGTCGAGGATGTCGGAGTTGATCATTTGCTGGAGTCCTGGGAGGGAACGGCGCGTGGGGCTTGCACGCCGGGCGGGCGTACGGCGATGATCTTGACGGCGTTGTTGCCATTGGAAACGCCGAATTCGCCGGTGAATAACGGGATATCTTCCACGCACAGCGGCACCTGGGCGGGCAGGTCGATCGGCAGGATGTCGCCGACCTTCAAACCGGTGAGCTGGCGCAGGCTCACGCGCTTGCTGGCCAGCACGCTGGACAGGGTCACCTCGGCGGTGTCCAGCTGTTCGCGCAGCATCACGTTCCAGGAGTCGTCGCGGTCGTTGCGGTCGCTCTGGATGCCGGCATCGAGCAGTTCGCGGATCGGCTCCAGCATCGAATACGGCAGGGTGATGTGAATTTCTCCGCCGCCGCCTTCCAGCTCCATATGGAACCGGCACACCACCACGTATTCGCGCGGGGTGACGATGTTGGCGAAGTGCGGGTTGATCTCCGAGTTGATGTACTCGAAATCCACGTCCATCACCGGCGCCCAGGCTTCCTTCAGGTCGGCGAAGGTCTGCTTGAGCATCAGCTGGATCACGCGCATCTCGGTGGCGGTGAATTCGCGGCCTTCGATGCGGGTGTGGAAGCGGCCGTCGCCACCGAAGAAGTTGTCCACCACGGTGAACACCAGCGTGGGTTCGAACACGATCAGGCCGGTGCCGCGCAGCGGCTTGAAACGGATCAGGTTGAGGTTGGTCGGCACATACAGCGAGTGCATGTACTCGTTGAACTTGACCAGGTCGATGCCGCGCACCGACAGGTCGGCCGAGCGCCGGATCAGGTTGAACAGACCGATCCGCCACAACCGCGCGAAGCGCTCGTTGACCATTTCCAGGGTCGGCATGCGCCCCCGGATGATGCGGTCCTGGCTGGACAGGTCGTACTGGCGCGCCTCGCCGGGCAGGGTCTCTGGCTCGGTGTTGACCGCACCCGAATCCACCCCGTGCAGCAGGGCATCGATCTCGTCTTGGGAAAGCAGATCACTGACGCTCATCGGGCAGGCCTTACTGGGTCACGAAACTGGTGAACAGCAATTCTTCGACGCACTTCTTGCCGGTTTCGCTGGTCATCACCTTCTGCGCTTCGGCCAGGGCAGACTTCTGCAGCTTCTGCTTGCCGGCCAGGTCGGCCACGTCGGTGGCCTTGACCTGCGACAGCAGCATCAGCAGGTGCGCGCGGATGGCCGGGGCGTTCTCGGTGATGAGCTTGAGCTCTTCCGGGTCGCGGGTGACCAGCTGCACTTCGACCTGCAGGTACTGCGGGCCATCACCGGGGTCGGCCAGGTTGACCACGATGGCCGGGTCCATCGGGAAGTACTGGGCCGGCTTGGGCACTTCGGCCACCTTGGGGGCGTCGTGCTTGCCACCCTTTTCCTCGCCCTTGTGGCCCAGGAAGAACCAGGCGCCGCCGCCGCCGGCGGCCAGCACCACCACACCGATGGCGATGAGCAGGATGGGCTTCTTGCCGCCCTTTTTCTTCTCGCCCTTGTCGTCTTTCTCGTCGGTCTTCTTGGGTTTTTCGGCCGCTGCCACAGTCTGCTCCAGGGGAATGCTCACCCTGTCGATGCAACTGGCATGCCAAAACCGCGTTGGTTTCCTGGCGCGGGCGGTGCGCCCGCAGAAAAGCCCTTGCAGGCCTTGCGCTGCAGGGTGGAAGGGCGTCATTGGGCCCCGGCCGGGGGCGAGGATCAGCGGTGCCGGGGTGAGCCCGGCACGTCGTCTCAGGCGTAGGCGTCCAGCAATCCACGCTGGCGTAACACTACCGACGGTATTCCGACAGGTGGGGCGTCGTCCAGGATCAGGCCGTTGCCGCTGTCGTTGCCGCCATTGCGATTGCCTGAGGAATTCTGCTGTTGCTGGCCGACATCGGCCTGGCCAAGCTGGAAGCCGTTCTGGCCGAGCATTTCGCGCAGCCGCGGCAGGCTCTGTTCCAGTGCCTGGCGGGTGTCGGCATTGGCGGCGGTGAAGCTGGCGTTGACCTTGTCGCCTTCCAGATGCAGACGCACCTCGACCGGGCCCATCTCGTTCGGGGTCACCTTGATGTGGGCATGGCCGATCTTCTGGTCGGCCAGCCAGCTCATGCGCGCGCCGATGGCGTCGTCGAAATTGTCGCTGCCCAGGTCCGGAGTGGGGGTGGGCGAGGCGCTGAAGATCGGCGCGGCGTCCTGCAGGCGGGTGAGTGCCGGCGCGGTGGTGGTCGGCAACACGAACGCAGGGGCGTCCGGCGCTGCCGCGGCGTCACTGTCGTCGGCGGCCGGTCCCAGCGCCTTGGTGGCCATGCTCATCAACGCGGCGGTTTGCGCGTCGCCGCTCACGGCGGTGGTCGAGGTGGGCTTGGCGCCTGAGGCGGCGGCCGGCACCAGCGCTCCCAACGCGGGCAGGGCGGTGCCCGCGCTCGTACTGGCGGCGGCTGCGGTTGCATCGGTGGGCGTTACGGTGGCCGTGCCCGCGGCGCTGGCTGCGCCGGCCATGCTGGCCGTCAGTGCCGCTGCTGCGGCGGCCAGCACGTCACCACCCGGCAGCGCCTGCGCCAGCAGGCCCATGCCGAAGCCACCCAGGCCTGCCGGCGGCCAGCCGGCCTCGGTCGCGGTGGCCGTTTCTGCGGGCGCCTCTTCGCTGGTCGCGGCGGCCTTGGCGGGTTTGCCCGTCTTGCTGGCCGTGGTCGCGGTGCTGTTGTCGGTGCTTGCAGCGTCTTTGGCGGTACTTGGCTTGGCCTGCTTGGCATCGCCGTCCTGCGCCCGCGGCCGTGCGGTGGCATCGCTGGCCGCATCGTCGTGGGTGTCGTCGTCGCTGCGGTTCTTGTCGGGCTGGTTAGGCTTGGGCGCGGCCTGCTTGGCCGGCACTCGCTCGGGTGCCGGCGGCGGGGCCTGGTTCGGCGTGTTTGCCGGATTGAGCATGCGCGCAAACTGGTCCTGGCCCGCGTCCGGTTCGGACGAGGGGTCGCTGTAGCTGGATTTCTTGCCGGTGCCGGCAAGCGCACCAAGGCCGGCGGCGAAGGCGGACAAGGGGGTCATGCGGATTCTCCGTGGGTGTCTTGGCTGCGGGCCAGGCGCGAACGACGTGCGCCGAGGTCGTCCATCTCACGCTGGTCGTGGCGTTCGATCACTTTGTTTTCCTGGGCACGGTAGCTGGCGGCCAATTGCTCCAGCACCTGCTTCTCTCGGCTGGCCAGCAGCAGGCGGGTGCGCTCGGATTCGACCTTGGCGATATTGCTCTGCACGGTCTGTGCCTGCTGCAGCACGGCGCTGTCCAGGCGGTCCAGGAAGGCGCGGCGGTTGCTCAGCGCCACCGCGCTGGTGCCGGCCATCTGGCTGTTGGCGTATTCCTCGGCATAGCGGCGCAATTCTTCCAGGCGCGATTGGTGGGTTTCCAGGACGCGCTGGCGCTCGGCCAGATCGCGGGCGACCTTGTCTTCCTGTTCCTGCGCCCGGCGCAGCAGCGGGTCGATCCGTTTGGACTGCATCATGGATTAGTTCTCGGGTTCGACCAGTTGTTGCAGGGCGGACAGGCTGTCGCTCAGGAGCGAGGCCTTGTGCACGTCCTGGCCGAGGAATTCGACGATTTCCGGCCAGCGTGCCAGCGCTTCGTCGGTGGCCGGGTCGCTGCCGCGCTGGTAGGCGCCGATGGCGATCAGGTCGCGGTTGGCGGTGTAGGCCGAGAGCAGCCGCTTGAGCTTGCGGATGCGCAGGCGCCAGGTGTCGTCGGCAATGTCCTGCACCACGCGGCTGACCGAGGATTCCAGGTCGATGGCCGGATACAGGCCGCTGTCGGCGACCCGACGCGAGAGCAGGATGTGGCCGTCCAGGATGGCGCGGGCGGCGTCGGCGATCGGGTCCTGCGGGTCGTCGCCTTCGGTCAGCACGGTGTAGAAGGCGGTGATCGAGCCGCGGCCCTTGGGGCCGTTGCCGGCACGTTCCACCAGCGCCGGCAATTTGGCGAACACCGACGGCGGGTAGCCGCGGGTGGTCGGCGGCTCGCCGACCGACAGGCCGATCTCGCGCTGCGCCTGCGCAAAGCGGGTCAGCGAATCCATCAGCAACAACACGTTCAAACCCTGGTCGCGGAACCATTCGGCAATGGCGGTGGCGCGGTAGGCGCCATGCAGGCGCGCCAAGGGTGGGCGGTCGGCCGGTGCGGCCACGACCACGGCGCGGCGCAGGCCTTCTTCGCCCAGGGTGGTTTCGACGAAATCGCGCACTTCGCGGCCACGTTCGCCGATCAGGCCAACCACGATGACGTCGGCCGAGGTGAAGCGGGTCATCATGCCCAGCAGCGTCGATTTACCGACACCGGAGCCGGCGAACAGGCCCACGCGCTGGCCGCGGCCGATCGGCAGCATGGCGTTGATGGCGCGCACGCCGACATCCAGCGAGGTGGTGATGGGTTCGCGTGCCAGCGGGTTGATCGACACGCCGGCCATGCCGACGCTGCCTTCGGCGCGGATCGGGCCCTTGCCGTCCAGCGGGGTGCCGTCGCTGTCGATGACGCGGCCGAGCAGGCCTTCGCCCACTTCGACGCCGCCGCGCCGCCGCGAGGGCACCACGCGCGCGTTCGGCAGCAGGCCATGCAGTTCGGCGCTGGGCATCAGGTAGGTACGCTCGCCGGCAAAGCCGACCACTTCGGCATCGACCCAGCCGCCATCGACCTCGACCTTGCAAGTGGCGCCCATCGGCGCTTCGCAGCCGGTGGCTTCCAGGGTCAGGCCGACCGCGCGGCGCAGGATGCCTTCGCGGATCAGGGTGCGGCCGGCGGTGGGTTCCAGGCCGAGCGTGCCCAGCCGGGTGGCCAGGCGCAGATTGCGTGCATCCAGCCAATCGGCCGGGGTGGCACCGAACAGGGCGCTCACAGGCCCGCTCCGGATTTGCGCATGACCGTCTCCAGCGCAGCCCGCAGGCGCGCGTCCAGAGTGCCGTCGATGCGCACGCTTTCGGCGTGCACACGCAGGTCGCCGCGGCTCAGGCTCATGTCCGGGGCCACGCGGGTGGTACTGCTGGGCGCCAGATGCGGCAGCAGCGCGGTGATGTCGTCCGGATGCAGGCGCACTTCGACCTCGCGGCCGGCGCCGCCCACCGCATCGACTGCCTCGCCGACCAGGTCGGCCAGCAGTTGCGGGTCGGCCTGGTAGGCACGGCCGACCAGCTGGCCGGCGATGCGCACGGCCAACTGGCCGAGCGCACCGACCACTTCGTTTTCCAGCCGCGCCAGCGGGCGGGTGAAGTTGTCCAGGATGCCGTCGATCTGCGCGGTGAGGCGGCGCACTTCCGACTGGCCCTGGGCGAAGCCTTCGGCATGCCCGCGCGCGAAGCCTTCGTGCTGGGCGGCGTCTTCGATGGCCTGGATCTCTTCCAGGGTCGGCGGGCGCAGCACCGGCTCAAGCATGGCCGGTTCTTCGTAGTCCGGTTCCGGCAGGGCCGGGGCAAGCTGCAGGTCCGGGGCCAGCCAGCGGGTGACCACCTCGTTCATACCATGGCCTCTGCACCGGCGCCGCCCAGGCTGATGGCGCCCTCGTCAGCCAGGCGGCGGACGATGGTGAGGATTTCCTTCTGCGCCGCTTCCACGTCGGCAAGGCGAACCGGGCCGCGCGCTTCCATGTCCTCGAGCAGGATTTCGGCCGCGCGCTGAGACATGTTGCGGGTGATTTTTTCGCGCACCTTGACATCGGCGCCGCGCAGGGCCAGGCCCAGGCGTTCGCCGGAGACTTCGCGCAGCAGCGTCTGCAGGCCGCGGTCGTCCAGGTCCACCAGGTTGTCGAACACGAACATCAGGTCCTGGATCTTGCCGGCCAGATCGACGTCGATCTTGCCGATCTCGCCCAGCACGCCCTGGTCGGCGCCGGTGTCCAGGAAGTTGAGGATGTTGGCTGCCACCTTGATGCCACCCACGTTGGACGACTTCAGGTTCTGGTTGCCGGCGAATTGACGCTCCATGATGTCGTTGAGCTCGCTCAGCGCATTTGGCGGAATGCCGTCTAGGGTGGCGATGCGCAGCAGCACGTCGGCGCGGGTGCGCTCGGGCAGCAGCTTCAGCGCCTCGGCGGCCTGGTCGCTGTCCAGATGCGCCATGACGATGGCGATGATCTGCGGATGTTCGTTGCGCACCAGGTCGGCGACCGCACGCGGGTCCATCCACTTCAAGGTGTCCAGGCCGGTGGTGTTGCGGCCGAGCAGGATGCGGTCGATCAGGCCGCCGGCCTTGTCGGCGCCCAGCGCCTGGATCAGCACGTTGCGGATGTAGTCGTCGGCGCCCACGCCCAGCGAGGTCTTGCCCGCCAGTTCGCCGTTGAACTCGTCCATCACCTTTTCGACCTGATCGCGCGAGATGCCGGTCATGGTGGCCATGGCGATGCCGATCTTCTGCACCTCCTTGGGGTCCATGTGCTTGAGCACTTCGGCGGCGTCGCTTTCACCCAGCGACAGCAACAGCACCGCGGCGCGCTGTACTCCGGTCATCGGTTGTGTATCAGGCTTCACTGGCGACCCATCCCTTCACGACTTGTGCGACACGTTTTGAATCGGCTTTGACTGCCTCGCGCGCCAGGCGCATACGCTCTTCGTAGGCGTCTGGCAGAGCGATCGGGGTCTTCTTGTCCTGACCGATCTGCGCGGTGTCTTCTTCCAGGCGGGGCATCAGGTCGTCATCTTCGTCGACCATCCGCACGTCGGCGCTCTGTGGAGTG
This sequence comes from Xanthomonas axonopodis, assembly GCF_001304695.1. GTDB lineage: Bacteria > Pseudomonadota > Gammaproteobacteria > Xanthomonadales > Xanthomonadaceae > Xanthomonas > Xanthomonas axonopodis. Next base: position 2,058 of record NZ_JFAQ01000180.1, on the reverse strand, counting down.
CCATCCTTGCCTTGCTTGTCCTTGAGCGCGGTCACGCCGGTGAGTTGACGCAGGGTGGGGCGTACCACACCGAACAGCAGCGCCAGCACCACCACCGCCCCGACCAGCAGGCGCAGACCGTTCTGCACGCGCGGATCTTCCCACCACTTCGGACCTTCTTCACCGGCCACCGCTTCGCGCACGAACGGGGCGTTCATCACCGACACCGTGTCGCCGCGTGCCGCGTCGAAGCCCACCGCCTGCTTGACCAGGCCTTCGATACGGGTGAGCTCGGCAGCGGTGAGCGGCTGTTCGACCATCTTGCCCTTGGCGCCGGGGCGCGGGACGTTGTCCAGCAGCACCGCCACCGAGACACGCTTGATGCGACCGGCCGGCTGGCGGGTGTGTTGCAAGGTTCGGTCCAATTCGTAGTTACGGGTGGTGCTCTTGGAACTTTCGGTCGGCGTGGCCGCGGCGGCGGCCTGGCCATTGGCGGCAGCCGGGGTGCCCGGCGCGCCTGCCGCAGCCGGTGCCGGCGGCTGGCCGGGGCTATTGCTGGTGGCGCCGGGAGGACCTTGCGGGCCGGTGGCGCTGGTGCTGGTGTCGCTGACCTGCTCACTGCGCAGCTTGGCCGGCTCGCCGTTGTAGAGCTCGCGGGCTTCTTCGACCACCGAGAAATCCATGTCCACGCTGGTTTCCGGATTGACCCGGCCCGGGCCGGTCATCGGCTCCAGCAGTTCGCGGATGCGCTGGTTATAGGAGCTTTCCTGGCGGCGTACCTGCTCGAACTGGGCGGCGTGCTGGGCCGCATCGCTGTTCGGGTCCGCAATGGAAAGCATGCGGCCGCTCTGGTCGACCACGGTAACGCGCTCGGGGGTCATGTCCGGGATGCTGGACGCCACCAGATTGACGATGGCATCGACCTGGTTGCGCTCCAGGCCCTGACCGCCGCGCAGTTCCAGCACCACCGAGGCGCTGGCCACATCGCGCTGGCGGGTGAAGGCACTGGGCTTGGGAATGGCCAGGTGCACACGCGCCTCGCGCACCGGGCGCAGGGTGCCGATGGTGCGCGAGAGTTCGGTTTCCAGCGCGTGCTGGTAACGGGCGTTTTCCACGAACTGGCTGACGCCAAAGCCGGGGTCCTTTTCCATCAGCTCGAAGCCGCCGCCGGTTTCCTTGCCGGTGAGGCCGGAGCCGGCCAGCTTCAGGCGGGCGTCGTACAGGCGGTCCTGCGGCACCGAGATGGCGCCGGTGGCCTGGTCGATCTTGTAGGGAATCTGCGCGGTGCGCAGCAGTTCGGCCGCTTCGGCGTTGCCCTTTTCATCCAGACCGGTGTACAGCGACTGATACCCAGGCTTCTGCGACCAGAAGAACACCGCCAGACCGGCCGCGACCGCCAGGGCAATCATCGTCATCATGGTCAGCTTGCGGGTGATCTGCAGGCTGCGGACACGGTCGAACCATTGCCCCGCCTTCTCGGCGTTCTGGTTCATGTTTTCTTTGCTGATCGCTAGAGCCATGTGTCGTCAACCTTTACAGCGGCATGTTCATGACGTCCTGGTAAGCCTGGACGAGACGGTTGCGGACTTCCACGGTGGCGCGGAAGGCCACCTGGGACTGCTGGGAAGCGACCATGACCCGTGCCAGATCGGCATTGGGATCGCCCATTTCGAATGCTTTGGACAGCGCGCCGGCCTTCTGCTGGGCCTCGTTGACGTCGCCGATGGCGCCGCGCAAGGTTTCGCTGAAGCTCGGTGCCTGGGTCGCCGGTGTTCCCTGTGCGCCGGCCAGTCCCTGAATCTGGTTGCCACGCGCAGCATCGCCCACCGCAGCCATCGAGCCTTGGCCCATCTGCGTCTGGTAGCTGCGGATCTGCGAAAGAATCGAGGTAACGGAGTCGCTCATGGGTGAGGTCAGCCAGGGAGGCACTGACACCAGTGCAAGCGGCGTGCCGAAATGCCGCCGGGATTCCGGCGCGGGTACGCGTCTGTCGCGCCTGTCGTGATCGGGGCGCACCGTGATTGCCCCCATCCGCCCTTCGGGCACCTTCCCCCGCAAGCGGGGGAAGGTGCCCGAAGG
>NZ_JFAQ01000018.1 GCF_001304695.1 Xanthomonas axonopodis | reverse complement strand
AAATCGGGGGGACGTCGCCGTCTGCGGCTTGGGCCGGATGGTGCGGTCGAGCAGGCGATGACTGCGGTGGAGGCGACGCATGTGCGGCTGAGCGCATGATTCAAGCTGCTTTTTAGCGAGTTTTGTTTTGCGTATGTATCGCCTTGTGGAACCGAGGCGCCATCGAACCGGCATGTGCATGCCGCGCTTTGATCCGCTGACAGAACCCCTAGAATCTTGTTTGGCCGTCCGCAACATTGCGGGCATGATGCGTCGCAAAGAGATTGGTCGCCCTGACGCCGGATAAGTGCGGTTCGATTAGACAGAGCAATGATCCAGGGAATGATCTGCTCCATCTTGGGCAGGAAGATCGCGCGCGGGTCTGCTTGCGCTTGCCCATGCCCTCGGTGTCGCATAGCGTCAGTTGCATGGACGACTTTTCAACGTAAGCGGGCGGCGTTGTGCATCTGAGGCGTTGTTCAGACGTTCCCTGCGGGCCCTGGATCGGGGCTGGTCAGCTGCGGGAGCGTTCCTATTTTTCGTCATCGCTTCGGGGAAATTGCGGCAATCATAACGGGAACCCTTCAATACTCGGCTGGCTTTCTCTTGAACTCAGGAGTGACCCATGGATATGACGCGGCTTGCACGTCCAATTGCAACACCGCCCACTGTTCACTCGGAAACCCAAGCTCCGGCCACGCCAGACCAGCAGTCCGAGCCACGTTCGTATGGAAATGCCACATCGTGTGGCCTGCTGGCAGGGCTGTCGCGACGTCCGCTGCGCGCCCGCGTCAGCACATCTTCGCTGCCTGATACGCGTGCTGGCATGGATCAACCTTCGCGCGATGCGCAAACCGCTAAGCCGGCGAAGGCCGCCGCGACTTCGGCTGACCACGCCGATGTAATCGCTCACTTGAAAGCAACATTTGGCAGTTCTGCCCGCAGGGCTCCTTCCGATACAAATGTTTTCGAAGCGAGTCTTAGGCGCGGATTTGTGCAAGACACAAAGACTCTCGAGACCGTGTTCGAAGGCGACAAGACGGGCACGAGCGGCGTGTGCGCTGGATTATCCGCTTTATGGATGAATTTACATTGTGCCGTGCCGTACCCGATGGCAGCGTCGAGGCGAGAATGCGCGCGCTAGGCTCGTTCGAGGGCTTGCACCATGCCCTCGCCTACCCAAAATGTTATTCACTGAGCCGCAAGGACCTCTTGAGCCGCACCTCTTTCATCAGCAAACCATTTGGGCCCCAAAGTGAATGCTGACGCCGATGAAATTTTTGGCATTACCAGGGACAGGCGGCTGACCAAAAGTACCACGTCCGCTGCGAAAATGGCCGACGCAATGGCGGGCATCGATGGCTACGCCAGCCTCTTGTACAGTCACTATGATGAGCGCGCGAAGCCGATCGGGCATGAAATGTGCATGCACCGAAACCCCTAAGACGGCATGATCACATTCTTCGATCCTAACTCTGGGGAGTTTAGATTCAGGTCCGAGGAAGCTGCTCAGTTCCTGCGAGCGTTGCGAAAGAGGCACGAAACGAGCAGCAAAGTGTACTTCAACTGGCAATTGACAAAAGTTCGACCGAACAGCGTCGGCAAGCATACGTGTCAATTGACCTTTTGGTCGGTTACGTGCAGGCGGATCATGCCAGCTCGTCACGTCCGCAGGAAAACTCCGGATCAGTCGAGGATCAACGGGAACCTCAGTAATCTCGCCCGAGGGCTTGTCACGTCGATGCGGCTACCTCGATTCCAAAGTGGGCCGCGATTAGCGTCAACAGGCTCTTACACGACGACGCCTGATCCATCTCAGCAAAGACCACCTCGCGCCGCATCCGGTTGGGCTTGCCGTTAAGCGCCTGGTGTTACGTAATCACCGACGCCCCCTCAATCGGACAGCGCGGCCAACGGAAGACCTGCATAATTTTCCGCCAGTGTCGCGCGGCCCGCCTCGCTACCGAGCAGATAGTCCAGCTCCGCTCCGTGCAGCCGCGCAGTGAATGCGTCTTCGTCGTCGAAGCGATGCAACAGCGTGGTCATCCACCAGGAAAAGCGCTCGGCCTTCCACACCCGCTGCAAGGCCAGCGCCGAATACTGCTGCAACACGCCAGCATCGCCGGATGCCTTCCAACGCTCGAACAGCTGCGCCAACAAGCCGACATCGCCAAGTGCCAGATTCAGCCCCTTGGCACCGGTGGGCGGCACGATATGCGCAGCATCGCCGGCCAGGAACAGCCGACCATACTGCATCGGCTCGGCAACGAAACTGCGCAGCGGTGCGATGCTCTTCTCGATCGATGCGCCGGTGACCAGTTGCGCCGCCAACGCAGGCGGAAGCCGTGCACGCAACTCGTCCCAGAATGCCTGGTCGCTCCAGGCCTCCACCTGCGCGCTAGCCGGCACTTGGATGTAATAGCGCGTACGGGTGGGCGAGCGCATCGAACATAGTGCAAACCCGCGCCGGTGGCGTGCATAGATCAGTTCTTCGTGCACGGGTTGCGTATCGGCCAGCACCCCGAGCCAACCGAACGGATACACACGCTCGAACAGGCGCAACCGCTCGGCCGGGATGCTGGCACGGCTGACGCCGTGATAGCCATCGCAGCCGACGATGTAGTCGCAGTCGAGGCGTTTGCGCTGGCCATCCTGCGTGAACTCCACGGCGGGTATCGTGCCTTCCACACCGCACAGGGTCACGTCCTGCGCGTTGTAATGGGTCGCCGCCCCGCTGCGCTCTCGCGCCTGCATCAGATCGGCAGTGACCTCGGTCTGCCCATAAACGGTGACACCGCGTCCGCAGCCGCGCAGCAGATCGATGCGCTCGCGCTGACCGTCGAGGGACAGTTCGAAGCCGTGATGCAGCAGGCCTTCGCGCTGCAAGCGCTCGCCGACGCCGGCGCGCTGCAGCAGTTCCACGCTACCCTGCTCCAATACACCGGCGCGGATGCGCGCCAGCACATGCTGTGGCGTTTGTCGCTCGATGATGACGCAGTCGATGCTGGCCAGCCGCAGCAGTTCGCCAAGCAACAAGCCCGATGGGCCGGCGCCGATGATCGCAACCTGCGTTCGCATGCACTGCTCCTGGCCTGATGGCGATGCAGGCAGTGTCGGTAGCCAAACCCGCGTATTGAAGGGATGATTGCGTGCAGTCCTTGGACTTTTCGACGATGGCCACATCCGTGCCCGACAGTGCCGCAGTCCCTGCTTTCGGTCTGTACGGCGAACAACACACCGCCGCTGCGGAATTGCTGCATTGGGAATCGATTGACGCACGCAGCCGGCTGCACGACTGGCAGATCGTCCCGCATCGACACGAGGATTTGGCGCAACTGGTCTATGTGCAACACGGGCCGGCCACGCTGCAGCTGGATGGTCGCACGCAGCGCCTGCGCGACGCCAGCGTGGTGTGGCTTCCGCCGCTTTGCGTGCATGGCTTTGCCTTCGACCCGGCCGTGCGTGGGCACGTCATCACCATGTGCATGCCGCTGGTCAAAACCGCGCTGAACGCTGCGCCATTACTGCAACAGGTCATGACCACGCCAGCAGTTGTGCAAGCGCAGCATGCGCGCAAGTGGCTGGATGTGTTGTTTGGCAGCATTGCGCAGGATCACGCGCGCCGGTCACTCGGCTATGACGTCGCAGCGCAGGCCGCGGCGGCGCAGCTGGTCATCTGGATGGCGCGTACGGCACTGGAACGCGCCCAGCATGCCGCAGCAATCAGCCCGCAGGCGGACCCGGCATTGCACCATCTCCGCGCTTATCAAGGCTTGATCGACCAGCACTACCGCGCCCATTGGCCGATTTCGCGCTATGCCGATCAGCTCGGGTTGACGCCCGGTCACCTTAACGCGTTGTGCCAGCGCCTGGCTGGCGCCTCTGCACTGCAGTTGCTGCAGCGCAGGATCATGCTGGAAGCACGCCGCAGCCTGCGTTACACCAGCCTGAGCGTGCAACAGATTGCCGCCAGCCTTGGATTTTTCGACGCCGCCTATTTCAGTCGCTACTTCGCACGGCACGCCGGTTGCTCGCCGACGCGCTTTCGAGCCGGTTAGCAGAAGCGACCAACAGAACGACCCCACTGAATCGCTGTGCGCGTGGTAGGGAGAATCATCTGCAGACTTGCTGCAGGCCCTTGCCCGCCCACTATCACAGGACACGCTGCAAGTACGTCCATGCAAGCTCCGTGGCGGCGTCCATGCACCAATGGTTCTGCGACAGTGAACGGGCAAAGACCAGTCGAGTTGTTCAGTCTGTCAGTGCAATCGACAGGCGATGCTCGCTAGCAATGCAGCGGCGCCTGCGTATCACGAGCAACCCCCATCAAACTGCCGACAAACGTTCTGGTGCGGTGGCCTCGCAGATTGCGGGACCGATGGCGGCATGGATGCCGCCATCGAGCCTCCATGGATGGATTCACAGCGTGTCCCGCGAGCGGTGAGGGCACCGCGCGCTCGACTCACCAGGCTTCCGCCTGCATCTAGAAAAACGATGCCAGGCCTACACAAATGACGAAGGCCAATAGGCTCAGCACATACCGTCATCCTGCAGCGATGGAGAGGCAGAACCAGCCACTCCATCACCCAGCCATTGCGATCAGAACGGGTACTGCGGCACGTCGTTCTTGATGGTCAGCCATTGCCAATGCGTGTACTGCTCCCAATCGGCCGGGCCGCCGACACTGGTACCGTTGCCCGATGCACCGATGCCGCCGAATGGATTGACAACCTCGTCGGCCACCGTCTGGTCGTTGATATGCAGCAGACCGGTGTGCAACGTCTCGCCCAACGCCAGCGCGCGCGAGACCGATGCCGACAGAATGCCTGCCGCCAGCCCGTACTCGCCCTGGTTGGCCAGCTCTGCAGCCTCTTCGTCTGTGTCGAACACGGTGATGTTGATCACCGGCCCGAACACTTCTTCGTCGAACGCGCGCATGCCCGGGCGCACGTTGGACAACACGGTTGGCGCGTAGAACAGGCCTTCATGGGTGGCCCCAGCTTCCACGACCGCGCCGGCTGCCACGCTATCGCTGACAATGTCGACGACGTGCTGCAGCTGGCGTTGGTCGATGATCGGGCCCAACGCCACGGTACCGCTGACCGGGTCGCCCACCGGCAAATGGCGCGCTTTTTCGGCCAACCGCTGGGTCAGTGCCTGCGCCACGCAGCGTTGCACCAGCACACGCCCGGTCGCCATGCAGATCTGGCCCTGGTGCATGTAGGCACCGAATGCGACAGCCGAAGCAGCCTTGTCCAGATCCGCGTCGTCGAGCACGATCACTGCGTTGTTGCCACCCAGTTCCAGCGACACTTTCTTCAGATGGCGTCCGGCAATTTCGCCGATGCGGCGGCCGGCAGCCGTGGAACCGGTGAACGCAATCATCGGGACATCCGGCGATTCCACCAGCGCCTGGCCAATCGGCGCATCGCCATGCAACACGTGCAGCAAGCCTTTCGGCAGGCCGGCGTCTTCCAGCACCTGCGCGATGATCACGCCACCGGTGTAGGGCGTGCGCGGGTCGGGTTTGAGAATCACCGCATTGCCCATCGCCAGCGCCGGCGCCACCGAGCGCAGCGACAGAGTCAACGGAAAATTGAACGGCGAAATCACCCCGATCACGCCCAGCGGCAGGTGGCGTGCAAGACTGAGTTGACCGGCTGATGTCGGCAACATCTGGCCACTGGCCTGCAGCGGCATGGCAGCGGCCTGCTGGTAGAACACCACCGATTCGTCCACCTCGCGCTGGGCCTTGGGCAGGATGCTGCCGGTTTCGCGCGCAATCAGCAAGGTGGCTTCGGCACTGCGTGCCTGCATCGCCTGCGCAGCACGATGAAAGACGGCGGCGCGTTCGCGCGGTGGTGTTGCGGCCCATGCACGCTGCGCCTGCTTGGCCTGTGCGATGGCAGCGGCGACATCGGCCAGGTCGGCCTTGCCGACTTCATGCAACAGGGCGCCAGTTGCCGGCTCATGGATGGGCAAGCTGCCACCGTGACCGGGCACCCAGTCGCCATTGAAGATGCAGCCATGCCACGCGGGCGTGTCGATCGCAGCGGCCGCTGTGCTGGAAAGAGCATTCATGGTCTAGCCTCCTGCTAAAAACGTGTGGGAATTACAGCGTGGTGGAAGCCAGCCCGCCATCGATCGGCAGGGTGATGCCGTTGATCCAGCGGGCTGCGTCGGATGCGAGAAACACGATGCCCTCGGCCACTTCATCGGCATACGCCGGGCGGGTCATGCGCTTGGCATCTGCCTTGACGCGTTCCTCGCTGAGCATGGCAGCAAAATCGCCCAGGATGGGGGTGAACACCGGGCCCGGAGAGACGTTGTTCACGCGCACCCCGTGGTCGGCGAACCAGGGCCGCGATTGCAGCAAGGTCCACACGATCAACGCCTCTTTGAAGTATTGGTAGCAGGTGTCGTGCGCCACCGGGTGCGCCGCCAGCCACGCGCTGCCGCTTTCGAAGCTGTCGGTTGCCGCCAGCTGCTTGTGCAGCTCCAGACGCTGCGGCCATTCGGCGCCCAGGATCGAGGCCACATTGATGATGGAACCGCCCGACACGATGCGCGGCAGCAGCCCCTGGGTCAGATGGCGCAGGCCCAGATAGTTCACCCGCGCCACCACATCCAGCGGCGCGGTACCCGGCACCCCGGCGATATTGGCCAGCGCATCGATGTTGGCCGGCAACGCCTTCACCAAGGCATCGATGGATGCCGGGTCGCCGAGATCGGCCTGATGAAAGCCGTGCAGGGTCATCTGCACGGGCGTGCGATCGACCCCGATCACCTTGGCGCCATGAAACCGTGCCAACCGTGCGACCTCCGCGCCAATGCCCGACGCCACGCCAGTCACCACGATCGTCTTGTTGTGCAAGTTCATTGCCATCCTCCGAAGGAGCCAGCCGTGGCGGCGCTAGAACACATGGACATACTCGAAATTGACGTTGTTGCCGGACGCGGCATTCCTGACCTCCACCGGTAGATAGACATTGGCGAACAGGATGTTTTTTGCATCAAAGCGCCACACGCCACCCGACCCTGCATAGAACGCGCGTTGACGACTGTCCGGCACGCGCTGGTCGTTGGTGCGGTTGTCGCGGAACTGGGTCAGGTAATACGCGTTGATGCCCAACCGCAGCTTCGGTGCCACTTCCCAGGAGGTGGCGAAATTGATCCATCCCGCATCGCCTGCCTGACCATTGCGGAAGTCGAAGCCTGGCGGCAGGTTCGGACGGCGCTCGCTGCGAAAGTTGTAGATGTAGTTGATGCGTGCACTGACTTCCCAACTGGGCGTGGGAAGTACCGTGAATGCGTAGCTTGGAATGAGCGACCACTAACCGGAGCTTTGATTGAGATCGCGATTGCCGTCGTACTTGCCAATCGGCGCCACGGCGTCGAATTCGAATCGCTGCGAGAACACCGCTCGCCCGTTGCGTATCACCGGTGGCATTTGCAGATACGGTCCGAACGTCACATCCCCCACGCCGGCACCATTGTCGCGCAGCGTGGCATTGCTGTTGCGGCCGAAAGACGCATCCAGATTGACCAGCGGCACCAGCGCAGTGATGCCCAGCGACCCGCCGAACAATCGATAGGGCGTGACGTAAGCGAACTGGGTCAGCAGCACGGTGGAATCGATTCGCGGGTTGTCGAACACCGGGATATCGTTGCCACGGGCGTCCTTGATGGCATCCAGTGCGTTGTGCCGCAGGTAGGTGACGACCGCCAGGCCTGGCGTGGTGCTGGTGAGGCCGTCCAGAAAACTGGTGCCCCCGGTATTGATGCCATTGGTCAGCGCCACGCTCTGCGGCGCACTTTGCGCAGGCGCCGCGCCCGCTGCCAGGCCTGCCGCCAGGCCGAGCACCGCACGCAGCCGCCAGCCTGCTGCCACACCCGCGCCACGGATCACCGATGCAGGCGACGCTTGACCAGCCTGGCCACCACGATCGCCAGGTTCGGCGGCGACACGTGCAGCACGTCGCCGATCTGGCGCTGGTTGATGCCCGGGTTGCCATCCACCAGCATCAGCAGCGAGAAGTCGACCGGCTTGAGGTCGAACGCGGCCACGCACTCCTGGAACATCCGCCGCACCATCAACTCGGTGCGGGTGATGCGATACCCCAGCAACTGCAGCAGCCGCGCCTGATCCACCGTGGTGACGGCATCGGGCAAGGGCGCAGCAACGGCGGTAACGGGCATGGCGGTTCTCGCGACAAAGGCAGCGGGCGGACGGTACGCGCAGTGTGCCGCATCCGCAACGCGGATCCACGGCGTGGACCGCATTGTAGACGCCACCGGACCTGTCGATGTGGACAGGCACGCCGCAGGTGCACGCGCCGTGGATGTGTCGGCCCCACCGCCCTGCCACGCACGCAGCTTGCAGCGGCGACGCAGCGCTGCGGCTGACGGGGAGCGGCGGTGATCCGGGCAAGGCTGAGACATGGTTCCGGCCGGCAAGTGATTGCGTTCCGAAATAGTTATTGATCATAACTACATCGCCAAGCTGCAGCGCAGCATGGTCGCGTTCGCTAGCGGGAGGCATTCGCGGCCTTGGTGGTCGCTGGCGCAGGCAAGGCCGCGAGCACGTCGCACGGGCGCGTGGCGCATCTGTCAGGGTGGTGTCTCGGTGATCGGTGATCGGTGATCGGCGCCCATCCCGCACTGCGCGCATGGCCGCTGGGGCTACCGGCTCAATGCCTGTGCCGCCCGCTCAGGGCAGCCAGAGCTTTTCCAGATCACGGAAGCCCCATTCGGCAGGACTTTCCATCTGCGCGATGCGGTCATGGCAGTCCAGACGCGACAGGTCGATGTCCTGCACCAACACGTGGCTGCGCAGCTTGGCCGAATAGAACACGCGCACCTTGGGCTTGAGCAGCGCATCGGGCGTCTGTTCGATCACCACCGCAAGTTTTTGCGACTCCAGCCGCACCAGCGAGCCGACCGGATAAATGCCCAGCCGGCGCACGAAGGCCTGGAATATGACCGAGTCGAAATGGCCATTCCAGGAGGCCATCTGCTTGAGCGATTCGGCCGGGTCCCAACCGCGTTTGTAGGGGCGGTCCGAGCTGATGGCGTCGTAGACATCGCAGACCGCCCCCATCCGCGACATCAACGAAATATTCTCGCCCACCAATTGATTCGGGTAGCCGCTGCCATCCATCTTTTCGTGGTGATGCAGCGCGATTTCCAGCACCACCGCGTTCTGCACGCCGCCGGCCACCAGCAGCCGATGGCCGTCCAGCGGATGCTGGCGCATGATCTCCATTTCTTCGTTGGTGAGCCGGCCGGGCTTGTTGAGAATCTCCAACGGTGTCACCGCCTTGCCCATGTCGTGCAGCAGGCCGCCCATCGCCGCTTCCACCACCTGCGATTCGGGCAGGCCGAGCTGGCGCGCCAGGCCGTTCATCAGCCCGGCCACGGCCATCGAATGCAGATAGGTGTAGTCGTCGGCGGTCTTGAGCCGCGCTACGCTGATCAAGGCCTGCGGATGCCGCAGCACCGAGTCGTTGATGGCTTCCACCAGCGGCATGGCCGCTTCTGTGTCGACGGTGCGCCCCAGCCGCACATCGCGGAACATCGCCTCGACCATGTCGCGGCCGTCTTCGAAGATGCGGCGCGCGCGTACCACCTCGGCTTCGATGCCGACCTGCGCGGTCACGCTGTCGGTGCGCACGCTACTCGGCGCGGCAGCAGGCTCCGGCGGTTCGGGCGCAGCGGGCGCGGGGGCAGCTGCCGGGCTCGGCGGCACGCCCCATTCGGCCGACGCGCCAGAGGTTGTGGGCGCTTCGACATCCAGCCCGCGCGCGGTATCGATCACCAACTGCTCGATACAGCTGTCATGGATCTTCTCCACATCGTCGGAATCGACCAGAAACGATGTCTTCCAGAACGGATGGTGCACCCACGCGCCCAGCAGCTTGCACACGTACATGCCGGGGCGGAGTTGATCTGAGTCGATGGTTCTGAGCATGCCGGCGCTGGTTTGCACAATGTCCAGGGAAGCCCGCCACGACTTGGCGGTCTGCGGTGTTATCGGCATATGGCACGATTTCTTTGGCCCGCGACCGGGTCTACGCAGCGCCCGGATGTGATGCCGGACGCGGCTGTGCCTGGGTTGCTCAGCGGTTCGGCAGCCGCATCCCCAGCACGGCGACGACGGCAAACAGCAACGGCACGCTGGAGGCCAGATACAACATGGCCGGCGACCATCCGGCGTCCAGCAATACCCCGGCGCAGAACGGCGACAAGATCGCCCCGAAGCGCCCCACCCCGATCGCCCAGCCCAGCGCAGTCGAGCGCACCGCAGCGTTGAAGACGATCGGAACGATGGCGTACATGCCGCCCACCGCAGCGAACATCGCGGCCCCGGTGAGCAAGGCGAAAGCGAGCGCCCAGCTCAACTGCGCACTGCACAGGCCGGAAGCCAGCATCGCCAGGCCCATCAGCAACAGGAATCCGATCGTCAGACGCGACAGCCGCATGCATGATGCCAACCCACTGAACAGCAAGCCGCCGCCGATGCCTCCAAGATTCAACAGCACCCCACCCGTGACGCCCTCCGTGGCCGACGCGCCAGCGGTCACCAGCAGCTTCGGCGTCCAGCTGATCACGAAGTAGAACGCAAACATCAGCGAGAAAAAGCCAAGGGCGATCAGCACCGTGTACCGCCGCATGGAAACGCCAAACAGGGCCCGATAGCCTTGTGCCTGCGTGGCTGACTGCAGCTGTGGCGGCGGCAATGCATCGTGCGACGGCATTCCCATCCGCGCCAGCACGGCATTGAAGCGCGCCAGGGCATCCGGTGGCCGGCGGATGATCAGGAACTCCAGCGACTCTGGCAGGAATGCAAGCACCAACGGCACACACAACAACGATGCCACCGCCCCAAGTACGAACACCGCCGGCCAGGACCACTGCTGCATCAACAGTTCGGCAATCATGCCACCCAGCGTGGCACCGACCGGGTAGCCGGTCACTTGCAGCACGATGGCAGTGTTGCGCCGACGGGGGCTGGAAAACTCCCCTGCCGTGACCGCAACGCAGGCCAACATACCGCCGATCCCCAGACCGGTCAGGAGCCGCAGCGCCCCCAGCTGCCATGCAGTGCTGGCCAGTGCGGACATGCCCATGCCCACGGTCAGGATCGCCAGGCATGCCAGCGTCAGCGCGCGACGGCCGATGCGGTCGGCCAGTGGCGCCAACCCCAGTGCACCAAGCGCCATGCCGATCAGGCCCGCGCTGAACAGCATGCCCAGCAGCTTGCCGGATAACTGCCAGTCCGCCGATACGTGCGGTGCGGTGAACGCCATCGCCATCACGTCGAAGCCGTCGAGCATCGTCAGCAACACGCACACTGCGACGGCCTTCCATTGAAATGGTGTCATGCGCTCCAGCACGAAATGCCCAAACGGTGCAGTGTGCTGAGGCATTGTATGTCCTGTGGTGAAGAGAGGGTTGGCCCGAAGGCGCTGCAGTCGCCGTTGAACCCGGCTGCGCGGCGTAGCAGCGATGCGTGCAATCGCCGATGCGCAGCGCGTTGCGACCGCCTGTACACGCTAGCCCATTTCTCGCCCGGTTCAAGACCGATCACCGCAGCGCTGTGCGCTTATCGGAAATGCGCCAACGCGCTTGGCCAGCGCTGCGATGTCTTCGCACCCATCGCATGGCTTGCCGTTCGCGGCTTCGGAAGCTCTGACGACGCGACACAATCCATTGGACGTCGACCCACCCGGCCACGTCTGCCAACGACCTGGCACGTATTGCATCTGCGTGTTCGTTATCTCAGCGCACTGCCCTTTCGCTGCCGCAGCGGCAACCGCAGCGCAGGTATCATCCGCGGCGTGTCCGCAGTGGGCGGCACGCTGACTTGACGGAGATGGCGTGACCCCGATTCGCTCCTTTCTGGACCACACCCCGCGGCTGGGTGCCCGCGTTTACGTCGATCCTGCCTGCACCATCATCGGCAAGGTGAGTCTGGGCGATGACGTTTCGGTCTGGCCGGGCACGGTGATTCGCGGCGACGTCAATCATGTACAGATCGGCGCGCGCAGCAACGTGCAGGACGGCACCATCATCCACGTCAGCCACCACAGCCCGTTCAACAAGGCCGGCTACCCCACCGTGATCGGCGAGGACGTCACCGTCGGCCACGGCACCATCCTGCATGCCTGCACCATCGAAGACCTGTGCCTGATCGGCATGGGCGCGTGCGTGCTCGATGGTGCAACGGTCAAACGTTATGGCTTTGTCGGTGCCGGTGCGGTGGTCGGCCCGGGCAAGGTGGTCGGCGAAGCCGAGCTGTGGCTGGGCAATCCTGCACGTTTGGCGCGCACGCTCAGCGACAAGGAAATCGAAAGCCTGCATTACTCCGCGCAACATTACGTGCGGCTCAAGGATCAGTATCTGGGCACCTCACCCGCCGGCTGAGCCGCAACGCAGGCAGCGCGTCTGGCGCGTGCGTGACGGTACGGGGCGTGCGCGCGGCTACGGCTGCGTGGCGTGCTCCAGTGCCGTCAACGTGGCCAGCGCCTGGGCGCGCGATGCACCGCACATGTCCGCGGACGGACGCAGGCTGGTGCAGACCGCTGGCCGCGTCGGCAAGCCGAACAGGCGGCAGCGGCCCTGCCCGTCCAGTTGCACACATGGCACCCCCGCGGGCTTGCCATGCGGCATGCCGGGAATGGCCGAACTGATGGATGGGGCGATACAGCAGGCCGCGCAGCCAGCGCGGCAAGGGATGTCCATGTGCATGGCGAAGTGTAAACCGCCGCCACCTCCCGGCAGCGGCGGCAATGCCGGCTATCGGGGCGGAATGTAGCTGGACAGGCGCACGTCGAAGAACGCCTGCACGGCAGCCAGGTTGGACTTGGCCTGGATGTCCGCACCCACGTCGCGGCTCATGCCCAGCACGTCGTCGTCCGGCCACCCGGGGCCGAAGCACCATTGCGTACTGGTAATGTTGAAGGCCTGCAGATGCGCCAGCATGCGCGTGGTGGCGATCTGCGCGCTGCGGTTGCCGGCCGGATAGCCGTGCTCGCCCAGGTAACCGCGCTTGCCGCCCTGCTGCACTGCAGCGCTTCGATAAACGGGCTGACCATGTCGATGCCGGTATCCGGCTGGATCACCTCGTTGCGCCCGCCGAGCCCGATCCAGTTGCCGCCCCCGCTACCGTTGCTGTCGAGATAGTTGTGCGCCTCGAACACGATGCGGTCGTACGGGTCCGGAATATCGAACAGGCCCATCGAATCCTCCTGCCAGCGCCGGGCACTGGCATAGCCATTGCCGCACACGAATACGAAGTGGTCGCGGTCGCGATCGACGACCATCTTGCAGCACGCGGTGGCGGTCTTCTGCCAGTGCGCCGCCATCGACAACGCACTGCCATCGGCATTGAGTTCCTTGCCCTGGTAAGGCTCGTTCATGACGCCCCAGCCGAATACCGCTGGGTGCTGCTTGAACCGGTTGACGATACGCGCCCACAGATCCGGCAAGCCCGCGTCGTTGTAGAGCGTGCACCCCGGCGTGCCGATCACGCGGTATTCGTAGAGCTTGAGCAGTTGGTCGCGACTGTCCAGATAGCCCACGTCATGGAAGTTGCGCAACGGGTAGGTGTCGGCCCACGGCTCGGCCGCCGCCAGATCACCCACGCGGTTGCCACGCGCATCGACGACTGCACCGCTGGCGTCGCGCCGATACCCGCTCTTGGCCGCCACCCGCTGCGGCAGCCGCATGTAATCGTGCAACTCCACGATGGCGCGCTTGCCGCGCGCAGTGATGTTGTCCAGCGCGTCCTGCACCTGCTTGCAGTAGCTTTCGCTCAACGGCGCGCCCTGCCACGCGTGAAGCGCGGGGCGGTGGTCGGCAGACGGAAGAGCGGGCAGCTGCCTGCCGCGGCCACATGCTGGGCAGTGATGGCGCGGTAATGCGTGCCGATCTCGGCGTTTTCCACATAGCTGTTGGAGGCCAGGCCGGACAGGTTGAGGCCAGCGAACGGCAGGCTGGCGTTTTGCGCAGCCGCGCGGCCTGCCCAGCCGGTGGCGGCCACGACTGCGGCGCCGGCCGCGCCTTGCAGGACACGACGGCGGCTGATGCCGCCGGCTAGCGATGGCGTGGTGGAGTCAGGCGATGCCGCTGGTGCACGGCGTGGAGATGGATGGTCGGACATCGGGGCGCCTTCTGCGGTGCCGTTGGAAAGATCCTCGCCGGCGCAGCTCCCCTCGGCCGCAGTGGTCCTTCTCGATAGTGGCCGCGCCCCAGCGCCCGGATCTGCGCGCCGGTTCGCACTCCTGCCACTGCATGCCCGTGCGCATACGTTTACATCGCATTACATGACAGGCCAACGTAGCTGCGCACGTGCAGGCCCGCAAGACGATGGCGCCTGATCTGCAACTGCACGGCATTACGGCGGCGCCAGCCGTTGCACTGCAGGTGCACGCCGGCGTGCGTGCTAACGTGCGGACCTGCGCGTGCGGTGACGGTTGCAGCAACAGTTGCGACGCGCTCTAATTGCCAGCCACCGCTCGCCACTCAGCCGTCGAATTCGCCATGCACGAGTACCGCTCCAAAACTTCCACCCACGGCCGCAACATGGCCGGCGCCCGCGCCCTGTGGCGTGCCACCGGCATGAAGGATGGCGACTTCCACAAGCCCATCATCGCCATCGCCAACTCGTTCACACAGTTCGTGCCCGGGCATGTGCACCTGAAGGATCTTGGTCAGCTGGTTGCGCGCGAGATCGAACGCGTCGGCGGCGTGGCCAAGGAGTTCGACACCATCGCCGTGGACGACGGCATCGCCATGGGTCATGACGGCATGCTGTATTCGTTGCCCAGTCGCGAGATCATTGCCGACTCGGTCGAATACATGGTCAATGCGCATTGCGCCGACGCGCTGGTGTGCATTTCCAATTGCGACAAGATTACCCCCGGTATGTTGATGGCCGCATTGCGGCTCAATATCCCCACCGTGTTCGTCTCCGGCGGCCCGATGGAAGCGGGCAAGACCAAGCTGGCCGAGCACAAGCTCGACCTGATCGATGCGATGGTGATCGCCGCCGACGACAGCGCCTCCGACGAAAAGGTGGCCGAATTCGAGCGCAGCGCCTGCCCCACCTGCGGCTCGTGCTCGGGCATGTTCACCGCCAACTCGATGAACTGCCTGACCGAAGCGCTGGGCCTGTCGCTGCCCGGCAACGGCACGGTTGTCGCCACGCACGCCGATCGCCAACAGCTGTTTCTGCGCGCCGGACGCGTGGCGGTGGAACTGTGTCACCGCTGGTACGGGGCCGAGGACCCCACCGCCCTGCCACGCGGCATCGCCACCTTCGAAGCCTTCGAAAATGCGATGACGCTGGACATCGCCATGGGTGGCTCGACCAACACCATCCTGCATCTGCTCGCCGCCGCGCAGGAAGCCGAGGTTGCCTTCGGCATGCAGGATATCGACCGCCTGTCCAAGCGCGTGCCGCAGCTGTGCAAGGTCGCGCCGAATACGCCCAAGTACCACATCGAAGACGTACATCGCGCCGGCGGCATCATGGCCATCCTCGGCGAGCTCGCGCGCGGCGGCCTGCTGCATACGAATGCGGCCACCGTGCACGCACGCACGCTGGCCGAGGCCATCGCGCAATGGGATGTCACCCAGACCGACGATGAAAAGGTGCATACCTTCTACAAGGCTGGCCCGGCCGGCATTCCCACGCAGATCGCCTTCAGCCAGGCCACGCGCTGGGACAGCCTGGATACCGACCGTAGCGACGGCTGCATCCGCGAGGTGGCGCATGCGTTCTCGCAGGAAGGCGGCCTGGCCGTGCTGTACGGCAATATCGCCCGCGACGGCTGCGTGGTGAAAACCGCCGGCGTGGACGAATCCATCCACGTATTCGAAGGCAATGCACGTGTGTTCGAGAGCCATGATGCGGCGATCAAGGGCATCCTGGCCGATGAGGTGGTTGCAGGGGATGTGGTGGTCATCCGCTACGAAGGCCCCAAGGGCGGCCCCGGCATGCAGGAAATGCTCTACCCCACCAGCTATCTCAAATCCAAGGGCCTGGGCAAGCAATGCGCCCTGCTCACCGACGGCCGCTTCTCCGGCGGCACATCGGGCCTGTCGATCGGCCACGCCTCACCGGAAGCTGCCGCAGGCGGCGCGATCGGCCTGGTGCGCGACGGCGACAGGATCCTGATCGACATTCCCCAGCGTTCGATCAACCTGCTGATCTCCGACGAGGAACTTGCGCTGCGTCGCGTAGAACAGGACGCCAAGGGCTGGAAGCCGGTGGAACTGCGCCCACGCAAGGTCACTACTGCACTGAAGGCGTATGCGTTGCTGGCGACCAGTGCGGACAAGGGGGCGGTGCGGGATAAGGCGTTGCTGGATGGTTGAACCGTTGCTGCGACTGCATCGAGATTGGACCCTTTGCCGGCATGCGTAAATGCACCAGCAACGGGGCCGATACGTGTCACCCAAGGCTGCAGGCAGCTACCGCCGGCATGGCCGCATCACTCGTCGCTGACCGCCAGGCCGAGCGCATCCAGCGGACCGCGCACCGCAGATGCACCGCGGCCTATACATCCGTATAGATCTGCGTGGTGGCCACGCCCTTGTGACCTCATGGCTCTTGCACCGTGCGGATGTCGTGGCCGGCCTCCAGCAAATGCGTCGCGAACGAATGGCGCAACGTGTGCCAGGTGGCCGGCTTGGCGATGCCGGCACTGCGACGTGCCGCCTGCACCGCACGCTGCAGGACTTCTTCGGACACGTGATGCGGACCCACCCGGCCACTGCGCGGATCCCGCGACCGGCGCGCTGAGGGAAACAGGTATTGCCAGCCCGGTTCGGCGTCGGCATTGTGGAGACTTGCGTGCCAACGCCTGCGGCAGGAAGACCCGTCCGACACCGGCGGCCGGATCGGCGGCATGTACCGCCAGTGCACGTTCGCGCTGACGGAGGAGCGCGTCTCGAAGGCTGAGCGGTAGCGGAACCCGCCGGTCCTTACCGCCCTTGCCGTCACGCACCACGATCTCGGCGCGCGCGGCACCCACATCCTTGACACGCAGGCGCAGGCATTCCAGCAAACGCATACCGCTGCCATAGAGCAGACTGGCCATCAACCAACATGGCGCCTCCAGCACGGCCAACAAGCGTGCAACCTCCTCGCGCGAAAGCACCACCGGAATGCGCCTTGGGCGCTTGGCGCGCACCAGGTTTTCCATCCACGGCAGCTCGATGCGCAGCACCTCGCGATAGAGAAACAACAGCGCCGCCAAAGCCTGGTTTTGCGCCCCCGCGGACACCTGCCCATCGGTGGCGAGCCGTGTCAGGAAAGCGTCGACCTCCGCCTGACCCATCTGCGCCGGATGGCGCTTGCCGCTGGCCAGGATGAAGCGCCGTATCCAGCTCAGATACGCCTGCTCTGTGCGGAGGCTGTAGTGCCGAACCCGCAGCCGATCACGCACCTGATCCAAGAGCTTCGGCCCCAATCGCGCCGTCACGCCTGCATCTCTTCCGGTGTAATCCATACGCCTGCTCAAAAATCGGATAACACCATCAGCATCGACGTCAGGCGTAGCGCCGGCTATCAGGTAAGCGGTTGATATTGGATAGGAAGAGCCTATTCCCACGCATCCGGCAATTGCGGATACTAGGTGCAACACCGCGTTTAGGCGGTCCAATAGAAATTAGGGCTCACAAGCAACATGCTCTCGGCTTTGGAAACCAGGGTTCCCCCACCAATCCTGCTGCTGTCGCTCGCTGTAATCGTTTGGGCGCTCCCCGGATGGGCTTGTTCTTTTGTATGCATTGCGATTGGCGTATCGCTTGTCGTACTCGGCCTTTCACTCAATATGTGGCCCAAAACTCTATTCCGGCATGCCGGTACAACCGTTAATCCTCTGCATCCAGAGCGATCTTCTGCTTTGGTCACGTCGGGGCTGTATCGTTATTCGCGCAACCCGATGTATCTGGGTTATGCCGACGTCCCCCCGATTTTGAGTAGCACGCCAGTTTGGAGTCCAATTCCCTACCTGAAGGAGATTGGACGTGAAGAAGCGTTTTACCGAGGAACAAATCATTGGCTTTTTGCGCGAGGCCGAAAGCGGCGTGGCGATCAAAGATCTGTGCCGGCGACATGGCTTCAGCGAAGCCTCGTATTACCTATGGCGCAGCAAGTTCGGTGGGATGAG
>NZ_JFAQ01000179.1 GCF_001304695.1 Xanthomonas axonopodis | reverse complement strand
TCACCGCCCGCTCCAGTGCAGTGCCAAGGCAGGCACCGCCACCGGGTCCATGATGCGGCTCTGCAGTTCCTTGTCCTTGAAGAACCAGTTCTTTTCGCAGCGGATCGGCTTGCTGCCCTCGAAGAACAGCAGTTCATCATTGCCAGGCAGTTCCTTGATCTCCTGCGGCAGCATCAGCGCGCGGCGTTCTTCGGTGTAGTTGTAGGACACATTCCTTCCACCGCCGCCGTGGCTGGTAGAGCGGTGCTGTTTGCGGATCGTCCGGTAGCCCAGCATATCGCTGTAGGCGTTGGCGTCTTCCTGTTCGCGCGGGGTGAACACGATGCTGGCGGCGTGGTTGGTGATGAAGTTCTGCGCATCGTCGGCGCCGTAGGTGGCACGCAACTGCGATTGGCTCTGGATGATGCACAGGTCGCGCACGCCGTAGCTTGCGGAGATCGAGATGCGTTTTGCCCAAACGTCGACCCGGCCCATGGCAGTGAATTCATCCATCAACATCAGCATCTGATATTTGAGCTTGGGGTCTTCGTTGAGCTGTTTGTCCAGATTGTTGCCGATCACCGAACTGAAGAAGATATTGAGCAGCTTGCTGCTCTCGTCCAGTTTCTGGGTCGGGATGATCACGTAAATCGTGGTGAGCCGTTTGCGGATGGCGGTGACGTCGATATCGGTGGCATTGGTGGCCGCCGCAAGAATCGGGCTCAGGAACTGCTGCAACGGCGCCTGCATGGTAGCCATGACCGAGGAAAAGGTCTGCTCGGCCAGGCCGGCAAGCGCGCTGAAGGTGGAGCGGGTCTGCGGGCTGAGGTAACTCACCTGCTTGTCTGATAGCAGTTTTTTCAACATCTCGGCGGTGCTCTCGCCACCATCACCACCCGTGGACAAGCGCAGCAGGCGCTCGAAGCTGGGAAACAGCGGACTTTGGTTAGGATCCTCCACGTCATCAAACTCCAGGCCACGCAAATGCTCCAGTCGCTCGAACATGAAAGAGGCGAACGCCACGAACGCGGCACGCGGCTGGGTGACCCAGAAACTGTCTTTGCCGGGCTCGTCCGGGTACAGAATCGCCGCCATGGTCTGGATGGAGGCGATACGCTCGCGCGGATCTTCCGGCACCAAGGTCAGTGGATTGAAGCGATGGGTCTTGCCATCGGTCGCATAGGGCGCCCAGACGTAGATGGTTTGACCTAGCGAAGCTCTGTATCCGCTGGTGGCCTTGAACAATTCCCCTTTCAGATCGAGCACGACCATTGAGTGCTGGTAGGTCAGCAGCACGGGAATCGCAATGGAGGTGGTCTTGCCGGAACGCGTAGGCGCCACAACGATCACGTGCAGCGCGCCGTTGATGTAGATGGAGCGGCCTTTGAGCTTCCCGACCAAGATGCTTTCCGGCTTTTCATCGAGCATGCCGGCTTTTTTCAGATCCGCGACCGTGGCAAAACTGGCTTCTCCGTGCAGGGATTGCTTCTTGCGCTTGAGCATCGGGACCAGCAGCAGGGCCCAGCCTAGCAGTGGCAAGACGAAGCCGATGATGCCGGCGATCTTGATGCGCAAGACGTAGGGCTTGACCTGCGGAAGGTCGAGCGCCCTCCAATATTCCATGTACGTCGTCGCTTTCAGCGGCATCTGCAACTTCAACAGCAGCAGTGTCATGAAACCGGACAGATACAACCCGGCGACCAATGCAAGGATCAACACGATCGCTGCAACGCCCACCTTTGCCTTACTACTCATACATCCAGCTCCATGTGTGATTGCATCCAACCAGTGCACCATGCCGCGCCCGTATTCGGCAGGCGTTATATGCCCATGCCGGGCGCCGATTGTGCTTGTGCTTGCGCCTGCATGCGGTCCTGGGCAATTTTCTCGCTGATCTGCGCATGCTTCAGATCCCCGGCTTGCGCCACTTCCATCGAGGCCTGGATGGACGGCGCTGCCTCATGCATCTGTACACGCGCGATGCCGAGCGGGTGGTCGTAATTGAGTGCAAATACGGTATCGCGCGCCACATAGAACTCCCCCTCCCAGCCCGGCTTGAAGTAGGACTCGTTCAATGCTGCGGTGATCTGGGTCAGGCGTTCCTCCGAAAACGCGTGGCCTTGCGCCTGCATCCGCTCCTGCACATCCGCATACAGCCCATGCCGGGGATGGGCGGGGTCGCTGTAGGGCAGCAAACCGGGCGAAGGCTGCGTGTGCTCGCCATGGCGCGCAGTGCTGGTGGCGGGCGTATCAGCGGTGGCCGTGACGGTGGCCGACTGTTCCTTGTCGCGCTGTGCATCGCGGCTCTTCTCGTCTTCGGCGCGTTGCGCTTGCTCCTGCTGGTGGCGCTGTTGTTGCTCGGACTGCAACTGCAGCTGCTGGTCCTGCTGCAGCTGCCATTGGCGTTGTTGTTCCAGCGCCTGTTGCTGTTGCTGTGCATGCAGGTCCGGTTG